>JAEUKN010000024.1 GCA_016794305.1 Alphaproteobacteria bacterium
CCCTCAAAATCGGACAGGCGAGCAAGCTGCAGGGCATTCACCCAATTGATGTGCAGCGGATCAGAGACGCCCCCCTCACCGCCAGAAGCATTATTGAGAGACTCAACAACGACAGCTAACCGCTCTTTGACCAATGCAATGAATTTATCCGATGGCCTGTCTTTACCTGATAAAATAACCAACAGGTCCATAATACTCGCATGCAACGTGAGAGTCCTCTGGAAATCCGGATGTCTTGGATCTGTTGGTGTGTCTGCAATCATGGAATGGATACGCTGTCTCTGACCCTATCCGATACTTGGAATACTGAACTGCCGGCCAGAGCGTTTTGCATCAACCGCAAAGCGACAATTTCGGCGAATTCAGTATTTCAAGTATATTAGGATGGGGGGTCCCTTCTTGTGATTATATCTTTCATTAAACAACCGTGATTTAACAGAAAAACACAAGATTGACAACAAATATATTCGGGAAATTTTTTTCAAATTACGATCAGTCTTCGGACCACTCTATTTGAAGAGGCCGCAATGCCGCAAGATACTCGTCAAGATTAATCAAATCAACGCAAGGAAACGCGCCCGCCTGATTGACCTGTCCCCGCGCCAATTTTTTTGCCAATAAAATTGATGGTACACACGGAATATTGGGGCCATCCCCCGCGCGTGCAACCAATTCAAAACGGATTATTTTGCGATCTCCCCCCTGCCCAACGCCCGAAAGAACCATGTGAAATCCGCTTTGGTCAGTCCCAAACCTGTCAAATAATCGCGAAAGCCTAAGCAACGCCGGCGCAAACTTGGCCAAATCTTTGATCATCCCCCACCGCACCAACCACGACAAAGCCCACAATCCCGCATGGATAAAGGGCACCTCTATTCCGGCATAAAATCGTATGGTTTTCAGTTCAGGATAACGCAGCGGAAAGAGCGACAAATCCGGTATATCGCAATAACTCAACAACCTGCGCCCCAGGCCGCCATATTTCCGGCCATGCAAGCCTTGCCAACCATATATCTTCACAAAACGCCCATCGCGCAAACTTAAAAATGACCGCCCCACATATCCCAAAATCGCCGCGGTTGTCGCCAACCCACGATTGGTCTTTTGTGCGGTAGCAATCCCATAATCCAAACTCTCTAATTTTTGAAACTGCGGGCGAAAATGATCCACAATGGCCGCGGTCAAACACGGCACTGAACTGGCACCACTCACAATAACCAAATTTTTTGCTTTGGCCGCCGAATCTAATGCGCTGATCCCTGTTACAAAATCGCGCCCATCCGCCAGATCAATATAATGACAGCCCTGGGCGATGCATGCCAAAGCCACATCATACCCCTGCCCCTGAAACGGTCCGGAAGTATGAATGACAATATTCGGTTTAATCGTGCGCAAGGTCTCTTGGAAATTGTGATGTATATCCACCTGCACCGCATGAACAATGTGTCGCGCCGCCAATGAATCAGCCATCTGCCGCGCTTTTTTGATGGAACGCCCGGCGATAACCAGCTCAATTTCTTCATCCTGAGCCAGAGATTTGGCAATAAAACTCCCAAAATTGCCATATCCGCCGACTATTAAAACTCGTATCATCTCGGCCCCATAAAGCTCAACGGAGAGGAATATAGCGCAGATCGAACAATTTGCCAATCGCGCCTTTGCGGGGACCACCCTGTTTTCCGCCGATGATTTCCCGATGATTGATGTGGTTTTGATCACGCATAATCATTGGGATCATCCGGATGACCCCACCATGACCGCGCTGCGGCCAAAGGTGCGGGCAAAAGTGCGAAAAGTGGTCACCGCCTTAGGCGTTGGGGCAACGCTGGAGCAATGGGAATTTGCCCGCGCGGATATCACCGAATTAGATTGGTTTGACTCCCGTTCTTTTTCGGCGAATTCGTTTTCGGTAAATAATCCGGATTCAGCGAACGAAGTGACGATCCACACCATTTTGCAGATTTCATTGATGATATTTTCGGATCAAACTTTCCTATTGACAGCAAAACAAATTGAGAATAATTATCATTCTCAACTAGTCTTTTAATGGGAATTTATGAAATGGCCGTGCTTTGCATATGCCGCAATGTCTCAGGCAAATCTATAGCCGATATATATAAACGTGCATTAAATGACCCGGAATTCAGACAAACCATTCAATCAGAACAAAATTGGAGAGCCCAAAACACCGTAACTCCCGCTGAACTATTCAATGCAGCGGTTCAGTGCAAACATCCGAATCCGTGTAACATATGCATGGGCAATAAAAACAGTCCAGAAGAAGACCGTATGATGGCCAGAGTCAAGCAGATTATGGCTGAAGTCGATGCTGAGCCGGCCTGTCCTTAACCGGGATCGTTAACAATTCTGCGTCACTCAACGTCCAACATTGATTCAACCGCCACCATCTTCCACAACAGCCCGCACATCTCGCCGAATTGATACCGGCATTGCGAATCTGAGCAGCCTTCACCAGGGGAGAAATTTTTATAGGCCTGCATCCATTCTTCGTGCGCCGCCTTGACGGTCGGCGATGAAATATCACGTTTCATAAACACGTCTTGATTGATTTCGATCTTATGCGTCTCACTAAATTCCAAGACTTCGGCAAAAATCCCGATGGCGATGTCCCCTGCGGCTTTTACATTCCCCCAATCTTCAATGATCAGTTTTTTGCAAAAATACCGAGAAAACCGATCGGCGAGATACTCTTCAAACAGGGAAAAATAAGCCTCCCAAATGCCGAAAACATCAACGCCTTCAGGTCCATCTGATTCTTCGGATGTTTTCATTTGATCAATTATGTCCCAAGCTTTCTTAGAATTTTTAAACGGCAGCAAGGTTTTACGGTTTTCAAATAAAAACGGGCATTCATCCCGACGCGAAGCGTTCCGCAAAATTGTATCAACGCAATGATGTGCGAATTCGTGCATAAGCGTTTCAATTTCGCTCAAGCGTTCAAGCCAATGTTGATCGGTGGATAAGAACCGCACGACGATTCGCGCCTCATCATCCTTGGTTTTCTTGAAATAGACGCCGGAAAAATCATCGGGAGGCACGTCAGCCGCTTTATCCTTCATAAAATTATTATAGGTATTTTCGGTGAACAGCAATGCGGGGGGCGTTTTGAAATGATCAGTCAGCCCCCCCAACAATTCAAGACAAACTTTGACGCGATCATTCACGCTGAGCATCTGATCAAGCTTGAGATATCCCAACAAGCTTTGTACGACGCCCCGATAAGCGGGTGCAGCAAAAAAAGAATCAAGTCGTGACTTGATAAAACGCTCCCATTCCTCCTTGGCTATTTTTTCTTTGTCCGCTTTTGTCGTCTTCGTCATAGGCTTCCTTCAGTGCGCTCTATTTTGATATCACAAAAACTCGAAACAAAATAGGGGAATATTTTCAGAAATTTTCTGGCGGGAAGCCCGAAAAACCCATGTGGGATGCGCGCGTCTCTCACGACCTGCTCAACGGCGACAGATATTCAATCGCCGCAATGCGGCCATTGATCGGCAGGTCAGGAACCGCGCCGCGGCGGCGCAAAATTTCATGAAGCCGCAAAATCAGCGGGTTGAGCAACTCTACCTGAAGCCGCCCAAACGTCGCACCCAGCAAAAGCGCAATGTGCTTCATGCGTTCGGTGACTTCGGTGGCGGTGGCGCGGCCCATATCGCCCATCGGCAATCGGTCCACCAACATGGCATGACGGATGCGCGCGCGCAAATCATCGAGCACCAATTGCGACACGTCAAACCGCGCCGGCATCTCAAGCGGTTGGAGTCCCCGCGACCCCATCGCCTTTGGAATAATCGCGCCGGGGACCAATTCAATCGTGGCGGGGTTAATGACTCCGTCATCCTCCGCTTGCCAAATTCCCGTCACGGCGATGGAGGCATTTTTTAAAACCAGCTCCACCACTTTGTTTGCGGTGCGAATATCGGGGAGCGCCTTCATCACCGGTGACCGTCCATATCCTTCGCCCGGTGACTTCATCCACCGAAAATTAATATACGGCGATTGCGTCACGTTGCCGTGGTAAATGACGCGGCGCGTGTCTTCGGAAATCACCATCAAATCAAAGTCATGACCCGCGTCACGGCGTGTGCGTTTGGGGATGATGCATTCAATAATTGGCGCAGTGCCATCCGCGGAGTTTTCAATGATTTTGACCAAATCAGGCGGAACCGAAATCCCGTTATAACGCTGCATCAATTGCGCGTCATTGAGGTGCATGCGGCGATAGACGTGATTGAGCAAACCGCCCTCGCCTTCGCTCAACATCACGTCATGCAACGGCACAGCGGTAAAGGCCACGCACGACAACGCACCGGGCAATGTTTCCTCCATCGCCAATGACGCCGTCCCCGCCACCACCAGATCAAGAAAGCATTGATGCACCTCGACCAAAAAATTGGAATGATCCAGATGCGATTGCATAATTTGCGTGGTTTTGTCCAACAGCGGACGCAATTTTTGCGCTTGATCCTCGTTAATCTCGCTCCCGCACACCAATTCAAACCATTTCGTGCGCGGCGGCGTCAAAAACCCCAGCATCAGCGCCGCCAGTTCATCGGTGCAATCTTGCGCCGTTGCATCAAACAATGACTCCCCGCGCCGCGCGCCCACTCCCAAATTTGAAAATCCGTCACGCATCGGCAGAGCATAATCATAACAATCACGCCACAACGGAATAAATTTATCACGCATTGCGCGCGCCTGATCATACAGATTGATCACATCATCGCGGGCAATATCGTCAATGTGCGGCGACGCTTCGCGCCCCGCATGGTGCAAAATTTGTGTCATTTTATGTCCTTATAAGTAAAGTTAGCATGGCATCGTTATTCATAAACTGGAAATTTTTACTCCCCCAATAAAGTTTTGCGGGCGGGGGCGGAGGTTGCGGAGTCGGACAGAAAACCGTTCAGCGTGGTTAACACCGTTCCCATTAATCCGCGATTGCGGCGCGCGATGGTGGCGGCGCGGTTTTCTTCGCTGGCGGCTTCGGCCTGGGCCTGCGCGGTGGTTGTCACCGTGCCGGATGTTGCGGTCGGTGTGGGGGTATAGTAAATAACTTGCGGTTTTGGGGCCTTGGGGCGCGCGGTTAATGATCCCATTAGTGTCTCCTATTTCATTGATTTAAATAACGATAAAGCTGCGCCGGGGTCAGGATAAACGGCTTTCGCAGGCCCAAAATGCGTTTGACCAACTCCACACAGGAGAGGAAAATCGGCGGGTAGCAGCGCAATAATTCCGGTTCCGGATGACGTTCGATGACGCGCAACCCTTGCGCACAAAACCAATTTTTCAGGTCAAAATCAGTGGGGAGCTGCGGAACCGTGATTTGCAAATGATGCGCCATCGGGTCAATCGCCACCCATTGCCCGCCCAAACGCATGACCACAAAACAATGGCGAAACCCGCGTTTGAGCCATTTCAGCCACCATAAATCCGTGTCATCACTAAACACCACCAGGATTTTTTCATGAATTTCGGATGGTTGCTGCGGCGGCAGCGATGCAGAATGCGCCGCACAAGATGCAGCATGACGCACGTCATGACGCGGCAAAAAATGATGCACCAGAACTTGCAAGGCTCGGTTAAAAATTCTTTTTAATTTCATAATATTCCCCAAACAGAAAGGCAAAATGACGCGATATGAATTTGTATGACGCGGTTTATAAAATCTGGCGCGTCGCTATAAACCCGAAAGGCACCGCCAATCACCGCGCGGCACAACGATTTTTTTGGCAATCAACGCATCACCCAAAATGCGCATTGCATCCGCCCAAAGCGTGGCGGCATATTTTTCCTTGGCGCGATTGGGGTCGGGCGGGGTGAGCCGCACACCATAGTGACGCATCACCTTTAAATGATCAATCAGGAGTCTGCGGTTACGGTGCAGCCGTTCCAGTTCACGCAAAATATCAACCGGTTCACACGGGCGCACAAACGGCCCCTCCCCCGCCACAATCTGCGCGCCGTCATTGCGCGCCGCCTGGGCCTGAATAAACCAAAACCAAGCCGATTCGACACAATCAAACGGCACAATTTCCCCCACGTCCCGAAACGGTTCATCAATATAATTAAGTGGGTTGAGATCAAGTTGATACGGTGCCCGCTGATCCTCTTCCCTTAATTGCGATAAGCGGGGCGCGCGATGATGTTCGGATGACGCGATAAAATTTTGAAAACGGGGGTTGAGCGGCACAATATTTTCGGATAATGTATTCATGATGTTCTTTCTTTCGCCAGGGGCCGTAAGTTTTTTTCGGATATAAAGGGACAATTGCCAAAAGCTGCTTTTATCTATCGCGAAAAGTTCGCTACCCAAGCTTTAGATACAATTGTTCCCTTTATGAAGACTAATATTTCATGTTTTGTTCCTATTGTCAAGTGGTTTTTTCAAGAAAATTGAAAAAACTTTTGCATTTATATTTAATTTCCATATAATTTATATTGTGGCTATAAAAATTGGTGTGCAATGTCATTAACTTCTATTTCTATTGACCCATTTTATAAAAAATCGCTGAGGAGACAGTGGGTAGAGGCTTGTCAGCTTATAAATGGTTCCGACAAGTCTCATCTTGACGATTATTATAAAGCACATCGTGTTCTATTAGAAAAAATGCGAGACCTTATACTTAGTCCAAAAATGTCGGATTTTAAGGATTTAATAACCCCGGAATCATCCGGCGGTGATAGCGGTTTACTTCAGAAATCTACACGCAATAGAAATGAAATTTCCAAAATATTTTTAAGTCAATATGAATATAATCCAAAATTGCAAGAATTTTTAAATATTACTGCAGAAGTGGATCATAAGGAGTTTGATGTTGCCATTGAAAACATGGTTAAAAACTCAATTTTTGAGCTCTCAGAAATATGGTTGATATTATATCTTTCAAATCAAAACAATGATTTATGCAACTTAATTTCAGAAAGAATTATGTCGCATTTGAATGTGATGAAAAAGGATAGCGAAGATGTACTTGATGAATTTATAACAAGTCTAAGTTTTAGAGATTCATCGATTTTGTCCATGATCTGTCTTTTGAACGGCGCAGATGATGAAATTGGAAATAAAATTTTAAACGAAATCAAAGGTACGACTTGGCTATCAAACCTATTAATCATTTTGTGTCCTGAAATTGAAAATTTCAATTTGAAGTCACAGATTAGTGAGTTCCTTACAGGCTATGACAGTGTTGATGAACTTTCCAAATTTTTTACGTCTTACTACCTTGAGGCAAAAATCGATTCAAGTCCATCATCCACGCAATCTTATTCCGATCATATGAAACGTGCACTTAAGATGGCGGTAGAATTTGGACTATCCGAAAATGTTTTAAAAAAATTAAACTTAAGCGCACCGATACCGCAATCATTAGAAGATCTTCATAAATCAGGAACAGAGAGCTTACAACAAATAATTATAGGTAACCAGGCTTTAGGTCACCATATAGCAAATCATATAATTTCATTTGACAAATTGTCTATAGACAAAAAACTTGAATTTTATGAAAATATAGTTCGATTGATATTACAATCATACGGAGTTCACTTAATTCCTGAAGTCAGCATAGAAAAACTTTCTATTACAACTGCTGCGAGCTATGTAACAAGAACAAGTAGTGATTCATCATATTTTTACTTAGGCAAAATTATCGTTAACGAATATTGGTTAAATCAACACCTATTAGATTCAAACCCCATTGCTATGATATCAACCATAGCTCATGAATGCTGCCATTATCTAGAACATCTAGCACAATTATTGCATAATAAAGCATTTTTGGATCATTTAGAAACGTCCCCGCAATCTATTGATCCGGAAACCAGACAGAGGCTTTTTGGTGCCGGGCTGATGCTAAGTTTCAACACTCGTAGTTTATCTGCGCCCAAAACATTATTTTCCGGAGGAAGGCATTATGGAAGTAGTGGAGAAAAAAACACTAATTTCTATGATTATCTCAAGCAGCTTTGTGAAAGACACGCTTTTAAATATCAAAAAATTATTACGAAAGCGATACTAAACGGTTTCGATCAAGAAATTGTTGAAAGGCTTATATGGGGATCCTTTTGTAAAAATCTTATAAACATCAGAACCAATTTTTTTTTACATAGGGAAAATATGGGTGAAGAAGATTTAAAAAACAAATTATCAGATATAGCCCTTAGTCTATCGAAACTTTTAAATGATATACTCAACGAAAAACGACTGCCTAAAAATTATGAAAGTACGATTAATGAAATTATAAATAAAATGACAGCTATTTTAGATAGTGAAACTGCTGATGATAAAACCGAAACGATGGTCAATATAGTATCTTTAGCAAAATTAAGTTTAGATGGAGCTGTAACAGTGCTTGATTATTTAAAGCCTGCAGCAAATGAGCCCCCCGCAGAAAGACTCGTGGGTATGGGGCAAGAACAAAAAATCCCCGGTCGCGCTGCAGCACCATGTGATCTGCGCAGTTTTGGATGACATGGCGGTGCGCAGGATAGCGGCAATCCATACCGTAAAAAAAATATGACGATTTTATATGATCTGCGTTATAGTTTATTTCGCGATGGGCGCGGTTTGAGATGATGAACAGGTCATTTAGGCCATTTTTGGTTTAGGTAGACACAAAAATAAGCTTTGAAATTTGAGATACTTGGAAGACTGAATTGCTGGTGACGGTCCAAGCGACGCCGCGTAGGGAGACTACGCTAGGAGCGAAGTGACAACGTCCAGGAGTTCAGTCTTCCGAGTAGATTTAAAATTTGATCGGGGAGATTTGGTATGGAGGGGAAATTTTTAGCGGGGCTTACGTGGGCTGTTTTAGCTTTGGGGGTGTCCTCAATTTCTCTCGCGCAGGCAAATGAGGCCAATCAAAATAAAGCCAATCAAAATGAGAGCAATCAAGCGGGGCAGACAGAGACATCCGCCCCCAAGAAACTTTCTATCATACGTATGACTCCGACCGGCACGGATATTTCCGAAACACGTCAAATTATATTGGAATTTAACCGACCCGTAGTCCCACTGGGTAAGATGGAGCGCAGCGAGGATGAGGTCGGCATCAAAATCACGCCATCCTTAAAATGCCAATGGCGATGGATAAACAGATCGACTTTGGCCTGTAATCTGGATGAAAAAGACGCTGTGCAACCATCAACAAATTATCAGCTTTCAGTAACTCCGGTTATTACAGCCGAAGATGGCGGGCGTTTGAAAGAAACCGAAAACTATAATTTTACAACCATGCGTGCAAAAATCTATGATTATGATTTTCAAACATGGCGCGGCCCGGCCACACCCGTGTTGCGCGTGGTTTTCAATCAACCCGTTTCCAAATCTTCGGTTGAAAATCACATTTATTTTACCGACAAGAACAAAAAATCGCGTTGGAAAATTTCAGCCAGCCAGGATACGGAGGATCAAGATACCCCCGAATATATATGGATTCCGCAAGAAAAAATTTGGATCAAAATCGGGGAACAGCATCGGAAGTCTCATGATGAGAAAACTGATATTAAGGGCGAAGAGGCGCGCAGCGTATGGATGATTGAGCCGCAAAAACCTTTACCACCCAATCAGGAAATTAAATTGAGTGTGGAAGAGGGCATCGTGTCGGCGCTCGGTCCCGAATGGGGCGAAGAACAACGCGAACTCACGTCCTTTAATACATTTCCTGATTTTGAGCTGGCGGTCGTGCGGTGCTATGATAAAGATGATGAGGTATTATATTTGCCCATCGAGAACGAAAAAGTCCGGAACGAAAAAATCCGGAATAAAAAAGTTGATGATCAACAACCGGCAAAACTATGCAATCCTTTGAGTGCCGTGTCTTTGGGGTTTACGGCTCCTGTTTTGCGATCTCAAGTCAAGAAACATGCACGTTTTACCCCCGATTTAGCGGGTGGAAGAAAAGATTTCAGCCCATGGGGGGACGAAAATCGCGACAATACCGACCTTGATTTTTCAAATGAGTTCGGCAAGCTTTACTACATTACATTGCCCTTTGGATTAAAAGCGGCGCAAAGTTACAGGGTTGATATTGACTCAGCGTCTCATGACTCAGCGTCCCTTGGCCCCAAATCTCCTGCCTCCGTGTCTCCTGCTAGCGATGCTCAAAAATCAAAGCTCTCAGCCGCTACATCCACGGAGGAGATTTTTCAAGACCAATTCGGAAGAAGACTGTCAGAGCCGGTTCATTTCACATTTTCAACATCGCATCGAAATCCGAATTTTGAGTTGCCCTATGAAAATGCAGTGTTAGAGAAACAAATTGAGAGTGATATTCCGTTCTATGTGAACAATCTGAACTCATATCGCTTTGATTATAATGCCATCACCGCGGATGGCATTATGGCGGAAAAAACCTATGAGAAATCTCTGGTAAAAATTGATGATATTCAATATGGCGTACCGCTTGGTGTTCGGGAAATTTTGGGGCATAAATCCGGTGCCGTATATGGCACGATCAAAACCAAGCCGGCGGTCGAAAATTCCAGCGCAGATACATTGTTCGCCCAAATCACCCCATGGCAAGCGCATTTTAAACTGGGGCATTTTTCCTCACTGGTTTGGGTGAGTGATCTTGCAACCGGCCAGCCGGTTGAGGGAGTTAAAGTAACCCTATATAAAGGCCTTTTAAAACAACTCTCGCTGCCCCAAGACATCATCACCACCGCGACAACCAATCATGACGGCATCGCAATTCTACCCGGTTCCAGCTCTTTTGACCCCGTCAAAGAATGGTCAGAACGAAGCCAGGACGATGGTCTGCAATTACTTGTGCGACTGGATAAAGACTCTGACATGGCGCTATTGCCATTGAATTATAATTTTCAATTGTCTTTGTGGAATTTCTCAGACAGCTATATTCCCCGTTATACCGAACAACGTTACGGACATTTAAAAAGCTGGGGGACTTCCGCACAGGGAATTTATCGCACCGGCGATACCATGCAATATAAAATATTCTTAAGGGACCAGAATAACCAAACCTTGATTGCCCCGCCCAAGGGGAAATATAGTTTGGAAATTTCCGATCCGATGGATAAAATAGTAAAAACGATTGAAAACATATCGTTTTCTGAATTCGGAGCCTATGCAGGGGAGTATAAAATCCCCGAAAATGCCGCCGTGGGTTGGTATGATTTCACACTCAAGGCTGAGTTTTCTGATCCCGATATCAAGGCAGATGAGAAGATTTCCAAGAGATTGTCACCGATGAAAATCTTGGTGGCGGACTTCACACCTGCCCCATTCCGGGTTGAAACTGAAATCGGGGCCCAAAAATTACATGACGGTGATCATGTCACCATCACTTCGCGCGCCAGTCTTCATTCCGGTGGGGCCTACGCCGATGCCGCCCTACGCACCACCGCGACATTCAAAAATATCGGCCTATCACCTAAGTCCCCCGCATTAAAAGGGTTTATATTTAATTCTTTTGCCAAAGATGGTGAGTTTGAACAAATCTTTCAAAAATCCGCTATGCTCAATGATAAAGGCGAATGGTCAGAAAAAATCACATTTACGCAACATCCGGATATTTATTTTGCTGAACTCGAGGTCGAAAGTGCCGTACAGGATGATCGTGGTAAATCCATTGCCTCTACGGCTCATGCCCCTTATTACGGAGTTGACCGCTTTGTCGGGCTAAAAAGTCCGGAATGGTTTTATGAAACCAAAAAACCGGTCACGTTACAAACCGCGGTCATGGATGAGAATGAAAAAATTATATCCGGTACAAAGATTCACATTAAATTGGAGCGTGAAGATATTAGCGTAGCCAAAGTGAAAAGTGCCGGAAACGCTTACCTAAACGATATTACACGGGAATGGAAAGAAGAAAAGAAATGGGATCTCATTGCTGACGGGATTACGGATTTTTCCTTTACCCCTGATACAGCAGGGTCTTATCGCGCAACCGCAGAAATCAAAGACAGCAAAGGACGTACCCACAATTCCGAAATCTCCTTTTGGGTTTCAGGGGACAATTACGTGCAATGGAACGATCAGGACAAATTGCAACTGCCTGTCATATCAGAAAAAAACCAATATCAAGTGGGCGAAACCGCAAAATTTTTGGTGAAAAATCCCTATCCCGGAGCAACAGCACTTATCACCGTTGAGCGTTACGGCGTCATGGATCATTTCCTGAAAAAACTGGAAGGAAGCTCCCCGATTTTAGAAATTCCGGTCAAGGCGGATTACCTGCCGGGATTCTATCTTTCCGTGATGGTTATTTCCCCGCGCGTGGATATGCCGCCCCCTGAACTCGGGCAAATTGATTTGGGCAAACCGTCTTTCCGCATGGGGTATGTTAGCGTCCCGGTGGTGGATCCTTATAAGGAGATCAAAGTCAATGTCAAAGCCGAACAACAAGTCTATCGTCCAAGGGATAAAGTTAAGGTGAGCTTGCAGGCGACCCCGCTTCATCCGACAACCCCCAATGAGCCCATCGAAATTGCCGTTGCCGTTCTGGATGAGTCAGTCTTTGACCTCATTGGTGAAGGGAAAAAAGCCTTTGATCCCTACCAAGGATTTTACGGGTTGGATGATTTAGATGTCAGAAATTATAGTATGTTGTACCGTTTGGTCGGCAAACAAAAATTTGAGAAAAAAGGTGCCAATCCCGGCGGCGATGGCGGATTTGGAGATGATCTGCGCACTTTGTTCAAATATGTCAGCTATTGGAATCCGTCCGTGAAAACCGATTCCGCAGGAAAGGCCGAAATCGAATTTGATGCGCCTGATAATCTAACCGGTTGGCGTGTGCTGGCGATTGCCACCACCCCCACTGATCGTATGGGGCTTGGTGAGGGAGAATTTAAGGTCAATCGGCCCACTGAACTCCGCCCGGTTATGCCGAATCAGGTGCGCGAAGATGATGCCTTCACCTCTGGTTTTAGCGTCATGAACCGAACGGATAAAACCAGAGAAATCAAGGTTTCTATCACCGCATCGGGGACAGTTGCTGCGTCAACTCATGACGCGACTGCCCCCACCGACACCAATACCCCTACCAACACCAACACCATTGAAAAAACAATTGTCGTGGCACCTTATAAACGTGTGATCGTCCCTTTACCGCTCAAAGCCGGATTGATCCCGATTAATAGGGATATCCCGCAAGGAGAAATTACGTTTAAAGCCACCGCCGCAGATGATCTGGACCATGACGGGGTGGAATATAAACTCCCGGTGTTAAAAAAACGGGTAATAGATGTCAGCGCAAACTATGGAACCACCACCGAGAATAAAATCGAGGAATCCATCGCCTTTCCGCAAAATATTTATAGCGATGTCGGGAATGTGAGTTTGACACTCTCGCCCTCTGTCATTGCGAATATTGAAGGAGCCTTCCGATATATGCGTGATTATCCTTATATGTGTTGGGAACAGACCTTAACCAAAGGCGTAATGGCGGCCAATTATAAAGAATTGAAAGCTTGGATGCCGGATCAATCCCTATGGCAAGGGGCAGACACGCTGCCCAAAACCACATTAGAAAGATCATCGAACTATCAAGCCCCCAACGGAGGAATGGCTTATTTCCTTGCGAGTGATGAACATACCGACCCTTACCTATCGGCTTATACCGCGCTCGCATTTCACTGGTTAAAAAAGGATGGGTATGACATTCCAAAAGATGTCGAAACCAAGCTGCATAACTATCTTCTGAATTTCCTGAGAAAGGACGCAAGTCCGGAATTTTACGATAAAGGCATGACCTCGACCGTTCGTGCCGTGGCTTTGGCCGCACTGGCGCAGGAAGGAAAAATTGATTCCTCTGATGTGAAACGCTATGAGCCCCACCTTAAAGACATGAGCCTGTTTGGGAAGTCCCAATTTCTTGAGGCGGCGTTAGTGTTTCCGGATACGAAAGACGCAGCCAAAGAGGCTGTAAATATGATCTTTGCCAGCGGATCGGAAACAAGCGGCAAATTTATGTTCAGCGAGACACTGGATGACGGATATTTGCGAATTCTGGCCACGCCATTGCGCGATAATTGCGCGATTTTGAGTTCCTTTATGCATTACAGTGAAAAAGGAGGCGCAGAGTTAATCGGGGACAAACCATTCAAACTGGTTCGGATGATCACACAAAGCCGAGGCCGCGGGGACTATTGGGAAAACACCCAGGAAAATATGTTCTGCATGGCGGCGTTGGTGGATTATGCCCGCCGGTATGAACGCACGAAACCCAATATGACCGTCACCGCCACATTGGACCAACGCCCCCTTGGCGAGACAGGCTTTCATGATTTCAAAGATCAAGCCGTAGCACTCACCCGAGCTATCACCGAAGAGGATATCGGCAAAAACCGTACAGTATTTGTGAATCGTGAGGGTGACGGTCGGCTCTATTATTCCACGAAATTGAGCTATGCCCCCAAAACCGGCTGGCAAAATCATGTTAATGCCGGCATGGATATTACACGCGAATATAGCGTCAGAAGGGACGGAGTTTGGCAGCTCCTCAAGCCGCCAATGGTGATTAAACGCGGTGAATCTGTGCGCGTGGATTTGTACCTATCCGTTCCCACGGCCCGCAATTTTGTGGTGGTCAATGACCCCGTACCGGGCGGACTCGAAACCGTTAATCGTGACCTGAAAACCTCATCCAATGTTGACGATCAGGCGGCACAATTTGATCAATCCGGCGGCTCCCTATGGTTCAAATATGGCGACTGGAACGAATACGGCATCTCTTTATGGAGTTTTTATCACCGCGAATTGCGACATGACTCCGCAAGATTTTATGCCGACTGGCTTCCCGGGGGTAATTATCACCTGTCCTATATGACCCAAGCCATTGCCGCCGGCACATTTGCGGCCCCGCCCGTCAGAGCCGAAGAAATGTATGACGCGGATATTTATGGAAGAGGCGATGATGCCGTTCTCACCATCACATCAGAATAAATTGCGGAATAAATTGCGGAATAAATTTCTGCTCTGTTGTGCGGCGACGATCATCGGATCAACAGGCCTGTTCACCATTGCGACGATTTCGGCGATAAAACCCGTTACCACATCCTTGCGCGACATCAATTCCGATGTTCAAACCGTGAGACTGACGGACCGCGCCGGCCAGCCACTCGAAATCAGCTACAAAAACCAATGGAATCATTTTGACTTTGTGCCGTTATATGAGATCCCCGAATTCATGAAAACATGCTTTATCCTTTCTGAGGATAAAAATTTTTATACGCATCACGGGGTGGATTGGGGCGCAAGATTTTCCGCACTCCGTCAAAACATCGCTGCCTGGCACCGCGTGCGGGGAGCCAGCACAATCACGGAACAGGTTGTCCGTATGATCAATCCGCGCCCCCGCACATTATGGTCACGATGGATAGAAGGGTTTGAGGCAGCACAGCTTGAATCAAAAGTCAGCAAGGCAGATATTCTTGAGTTTTATCTCAATCAGGTACCGTATGCGGCCAACCGCCGTGGCGTCATCCAGGCCGCACGATATTATTTTAACCGTGATCTTACAACACTCACGCAAAAAGAAATGATTGCCCTCTCCATTCTGGTGCGCGCGCCGGGGGCGTATGATCTGTATAAAAATCCCGATCGTATGAATGCCGCCATCTTACGCCTTGCGACAACACTCAAGGAAAATGGCGTCTTAGATCAAAATGATTTGACCTCGATTACATCGGAAAAACTCTCCCTAACCCCCGCATCCCCGTTGATCGAAGCCAGGCATTTTGCCCGCTATGTCCGCACACATGCCCCGGCGGGGATCAATGAACAATATGTGACAACCCTTGATTCCTCTTTGCAAAAACGAACCCAATCCATTCTTGATGCGCGACTTGCATCGCTCAGGAAAAAACATGTTTATAATGCCGCTGCTCTGGTTGCAGACTATAAAACAGGGGAAATTTTGGCCTGGGTCGTGGCCGGTGCCGCAAAAGACAAAGATCAACCATCCCCCACCCCGTCAGTTGAAATTGATACCGTTACAACGCCCCGCCAACCGGGGTCATCCATGAAACCGTTTTTATATGCGCTGGCACTTGATAAAGGATGGACGGCGGCCACCATATTGGATGATTCTCCGCTCGCCGAAGCCATAGGGTCAGGGCTTCACAATTTTCGCAACTACAGCAACACTTACTATGGTCCGATCAGCGTCCGTGAAGCGCTGGGCAACTCCCTGAACATCCCTGCCCTACGAACGATCCGCGCTGTTGGTGTCGGTGATTACATGACCGCGTTGAAACAAATGCATTTTGACAGCTTGAGCGAATCTTCAGAAATCTATGAAGAAGGGCTGGCCTTGGGCAATGGCGCGGTGACGCTCCTGGAAATGGTTGAAGGATACGCAACATTGGCAAATCACGGCATTTATAAACCGCTTCATTTCCTGCTTTATCAGCAGGACCGGTCTAAACAAACCCGTATTTACAGCGATGAGTCTGCGTCACTCATTGGCAACATCCTCTCTGACCCTTGGGCGCGACGTTTGGAATTCGGAGCCGGTAGCGTTCTCAATTTTCCCATACAAACGGCCGTAAAAACAGGGACATCCACCGATTATCGCGATGCGTGGACATTGGGTTATAATGATCGTTATGTTGTGGGGATATGGATGGGGAATCTCGATAACACACCGATGAACGAAATTACTGGGTCCTATGGCCCTGCCCTCGCTCTTCGCAGTATTTTTTCTTTATTAAACGAAGGGCGAGAGACCTCCCCGCTGTATCTGAGCCCGCGCCTCACCAAACACGATATCTGCATTCACACGGGCGACAATCATGTGGGCGACAATCCGCAAACCTGCCCGCTCAAAACCGAATGGTTTACGCCGGAAACCGTCCCTCAATCCCCTCAAATCGTCCCTGCCGCCAAGCATCAAAATATTGAGCTTGTGCGACCCACAGACGGGCTCAAAATTGCCTATGACCCTCGCATTCCCAAAGAAAGCCAAAAGTTTCGTTTCGAATTGACAGGGGTTAAAACCGGACAAATCATTACATGGTCATTGGATGATCAACCGCCTATATCTTCCACCTCACCCACTTTGCTCTGGCCCATTGAGCGCGGGCGGCATACACTCAAGGTCGATATCAAGGCCGATATCAAGACCGATGTAGGAGGCCAAGAAAAGTCTCATTCTCTTCCGCCTGTAAAATTTATGGTGAAGTGAGTTTGAAATGAATCTTGCCGCGGGTTGCCGCACCGCTTGTTTAGACCATTTTTGATTTTTGGTTTAGGTGGACTCAAAAATGGTCTTAAGCATTTGTTTTGTCGCATTTTTTTGCGATTAACCGGCTTCCACTTAATCGCAAAATGCTTTAATTACTGCGCGCGGGTTTCGCCGGCGTCCACCAACGAGGGCTGGGCATCCTCAACAATTGGCTGCGAAGGATAAGCCAGCGCATACCAACGATCATGCACCTGTTGAATATAGGCGATAATATCGTTGAAATGTTTGAGCGGGTCGGGTTTAGACGGCGCCAAAGTGAGTGCCGAAAAAATCACCGTATAGAAACGATCCAAAAACGCGGCATCCTCGCCCCCCTCCTCCAGATTCAAATTGGACTGCAGAGCCTCAAGAATATCAAAATTTTTCTGAATATAGGTGCACATCACATCGAGCTGGCCTTTTTCCCAATGATCGCGAGCAAATTTCGTGTTGCGCAACAATCCTTTATACAGCTCCACCACAATTTGCAGCGGGGTGAGGGTTTCATCGTTCTTTTTCTGATAGGCTTGAGACGCTTTTTGATAAGGGTTATGCGCCATGATAGCTCCTTTTTTTAAAATTAATTTTTATTGTTCTGGCTATTCACAATGGCCTGAATCTGCGCCAAAATTGTTTGGGCCTGAGCCATTCTACTTTCAAATGCCGCATATTTGTCAATGAGTTTTTGTCGGTAATCCTCGGCACGCTCCAAAACCCGCGTTGACCGCGATTCCATCTGCGTGTTTTGGCTATCTAGTGATGCTTTTAAACTCTGTAAGCCGCCGGTCACAATATCCGAATCAAGATTAAGGCGGTTATTGATCAAATCCCCCAGCCCTTGAGTCATCGAAAAATTCACACTTGTGCTGGTGGTGCCGACATAGGCAAAGGTCATGCCTTCATACGCGGTTCCGGTTTTTCCCTTAATTTGTGCGCCGCTAATATCAAACAAGCTCGAATCCCCGCCAACAGAGACGGAGGTAATCGCCCCGCCGGAATAGGTGATATCAAGGGTAAAAGAGGCACTATTCATCCGCGAGGTATTTGCAGACATGCGGAAATTTGAATTATCCGAACTGGTATTGGTTTGAAACAGATTTGCGACCTCATCAAAATGATCAGCCAAAGCATCGCCCAATTTGGCGGAATCAATCACCAAATGGTTATCACCGTCAATTGTAATGCCAATATCGCGCAAAGTTTGAACGGTGGAGGATGAGGAATTATAATTGCCGGCCAGAAGGGATTGGATATCGCCGCTCAAATTTTTCATCGTAAAATCGCCGAACAGAACGGCATCATCGGCGACCGCGCCGTCCGTCACCTTTTGGTTGGTGGTGATAAAATCGCGGAAGGCGTTATAGGCATCAACAAAGGATTTGATTTTGTCCTCAATCTGGCTGGTGTCATTTTCGACATTGAGCGTGAGCGTGGTGCCGGGTTCGGCATTTTTTATCGTGAGGTTGACCCCGTCAATCACATCGCTGAAATCATTATCGTCGCGCGTGATGGGGGTGCCGTTCAGGATAATTTGCGCCCCTTGAGCCTGTTGAATCTCATTCACAAAACCGCCGCCATTATCCAATACCCCCAAAGACTGCAAGACATCAGTGCCCGTGATATTGGTGACGTTAATGTCTTTGTTGGTTTGGGTACCGGTCAGAATTAACGCATAGCCGCTGGAGGAAGTTTTGAGGACGCTCGCCCCCACGCCTGTTGTATCTTTTTGGGCGTTGATCGCATCGGCCAGATCATTCAGTGACATACCCGAGGTCACGTTGATGTTTGATGCGGTGGAACCGGTCAAGCCGATGTCAAATCCCCCCGTATATCCCAAAGCCGCGGTTGGGTCGGTGGTCGCACTACTTCCCATGACCTTATGAGCCTGAGCCTTATCCACGACCTCAAGTTCATAAATGCCCAGATCGGTTCCGGGATCAATGCTCACATTCACCAAGCTTTGCGGCGATGTCGAGCTGGAGGATGTCAAACTTCCCGTGCGGGCGGAAAACACCGAAGAATTGGTGGCCAAAATACTGTAATCTTTTTTGATATTGGTCAGCGAAGTTTGAATGGCTTGGGAGAGAGATTGCAGCTGACTATAACCGGCAATTTTTGCCGTGTTTTTAGAAATTTTCGTCTGTAAATTATCGGATTCCAGCTTTTTGGCATTATAGGCCGCCGTGACCAGGGAGGACGTATCAATCCCCGATGCGCCGCCAAAAAAGATGGTCCGATTACCAATGGTCGTTACACCGCTTGTTGTGGCCATGATTGGCTCCTGTAATTATAAAATCCACCTAAACTCAAAGTTTGCTTGCAATCTCTACTATGGCGTTGGCTTTTTAGCGTTTTTCTGCGCTTCCGCTCCTCACGTACATCTATGTACGCTGCGGTACGGTTCTCGAAAACCGCTAAAAATCCTTAGCCCTAGCGACATTGCAAACAAACTTTCAATAACTATCAAAAATTCAGATTCCTTGGTTAAATTCATATCCCGGTGAACATAATGGGGAGATTAGCAATTCTCGTGCCAAGCTCCCCATTCCTAAAATTCTAAATGTAACTCATCTATCCTAAACGCTATTATCTAACGAGGGAGAGAAGAGAAGATTTCATCTGGTTCGCTTGGGACAGGGCAGCAATTGACGCTTCCGTCAAGACCTGTTTGCTAACCAAATTGGTTTGCTCCGAAGCCAAATCCACATCCATAATCGCGGATTTCGCAGCCGAGATATTTTCAATCGATGTGTCGATCACATCTCCGCGATATTGGAACCGTGAGAGCAAAGCCCCAACAGTTGCGCGATAGGTGGAAATGTTATCGATAGCTGTATCAAGAGTTGTGTTGGCAGTAACGGCGTTAGCCTGAGTGTCAACAGCGGAACCGTTGGCGATGGTCGTAATGTTGACGGTTGATAAGTTGAGTGCGATCGTATCAGTTCCTGATGTTCCAACCTGGAAGTTAAAGTTGAAACCACCGTCAATTACCCCGTCACCATTAAACTGTGTGTTAGTCCCAATAGCTTGGGCCTCAGTTAACAGTTGTTGATACTCCGTATTGATAAATCCCCGCGACGTTGCATCAACAGATCCAGAGTTTGACTGAACAGCCAATGCTTTCATACGTTGAAGAATATCACCAACACGAGATAACGCTCCATCAGCAGTTTGCAAAACGGACTGACCTTGAACAGCGTTAGTTGCCGCTTGTTTCAATGCCGTGATGTCAGACTGAAGCGCAGTTCCAACAGCAAGGCCGGCAGCGTCATCAGATGCCCTAACGATACGGGAACCGCTGGAGAGTTTTGCCAATGAAGAGCTTTGTTCACGGGAGTTTTTATTGAGGTAGATAAGGGCTGAGTTGGCAGCTGTATTGGTTGCGATAACTGGCATGATTGAACTCCTTTCTAGAGTGGTTAAGTGCCATTGTTAACTTCGAATTTCTTTCTGAAACTCGTCGGATCTCACGGTCTTTCTGAACGCTTGATCCTCAATTTATAAGTGTAAGAGTGATTTACTCCGACAGCTTATTGTTTTATCATAACCTGATAGTGGTTAACAAACTCTTTAAATTTCTTTTAATTTAATTGGCTTATAAGGTAAATCATCAGGGCACTTCTAAAAACCCCGGATTGCGGATGAGATACTAGGAGCGAGAAACGCAGGACCGCAAGTGTACATTGACGTACATGCGGATCCGAGTATCGCAGCGACGCAGGAGATCGCCGCAGGACGGGATTTTTAGAAGTGCCCATTAACAACTTTTCCCAAAGGCCCTCCCATGAATTCTCCTGATCACCCCGCCGCCGCAAAGGTCGATTCACCGCAATTTTTATATGATTCGGGGCTTAAGGCCCTTAAAAAATCTGACCTGGCCAATGCCGAGCGTTATTTTGCCGCAGCCATTGCCGCCCGCGAAGATTTTGTGGCGGCCTGGATACAATTGGGAATTACATGGGATAAATCGAATCGTCTTCAGGAAGCGACAGATGCGTTCCGGATGGCTGTGCATCTTGAACCGCACAACGTTGATGCGCTCTATAATTTGGGAATTGCCCTCTCCAAATCCGGGCATGAAGAAGAGGCCCTCAAATATTTTAGTGACGCGGCAACTAAATCCGACACCCCTCAAATCGCAAAGCAATTAGGGCTAACATATTACAACTCCAAAGACTACAAGAATGCAGCTTTTTTTCTTTTAAAAGCTTACATAAAATCGCCCAAAGACCCGGAAATCATTACTGTTTTGGCAACCTGCCTTATTCAAAATGACGAGACAACACAAGCAGTGCTTATGCTTAGAAATTTAATTCTAGATAACCCCAAAAATCATGCCTATGTTGAACAGTTCGTAAATAGTACAACAAAATGGGCACAAAAAGAATTTGACCCAAAAACAAAATCCGCCGTAGAAATTGCATTAAAATTTAGCAATATAAGGCACAAAAATTTATCAAACCTTTGGGGAAACCTCTTACTCAAAGATCCTGAATTTGCATTATTAAAAAACGCAGAAGGTAAGTATTTTGAAGAAAATGAGGTCAATCGTGAAAATCTTTTTAAAGTTTTTAAATCTGATTTTCTCCTTCTGGGTCTATCCTCAATACAGGTAACCAACGCATTTTTTGAGTCCATTTTTACAAAAATTCGAAAGTATTTCTTGATCCACTGGAACGAATCTAGTTCTTGGCCGCGCGAAGCACTCCATTTTCTTATGGCTCTTGGCATTCAATGTTTTTACAATGACTATGTTTATTTTCAGGAGCCGGTTGAAAAAGAGGCGCTCTCCATCCTCTCAACTCATTTGCGCCGCCGCATCCAAACACAAAAGAGCCTCACTGAAAACGACACAAAACTCCTTGCCCTGCTCAGCTGTTATCAACCGCTGTATGAGATGGATTTCTTAACCGCAAAACCCGCCCTCCCGCCCGCGATTAAAAAATCCGCGCAATTATGGATGCGCGTGCAATATCTTAACCCCTTGGCTGAACGCGCGCTCATCCCCACCATTCCTAGCTTTACTAAAATTGAGGATCAAACCTCACTGGATGTTCAAAAAATGTATGAACAGCGGCCCTACCCGCGTTGGACAAGTCTGGGAAGTGCAAAAACCTCGCAGCGTTTGCGCGATATCAGTGAAAATTTGGACATTCTGGTGGCCGGGTGCGGCACAGGGCAAGAGCCGTGTTTGTATGCCAACCTCCTGCCCCACGCGCGCATCACCGCGATTGACCTCTCACGCTCCAGCATCGCCTATGGCATGCGCATGGCGGAAGAACTAGGGTTCCGCGACCGTATCCGTTTTTTACATGGCGATTTGATGAAGGTCATTGAGCTGGGCAAGCAATTTGACTATGTTGTCAGCTCAGGCGTTCTGCACCATTTGAAAGAGCCGGAAAAAGGCTTTGCCGCCATTCTCTCCACCCTCAAACCAACGGGGAAAATGAGCATTATGCTCTACTCAAAAATCGCGCGTGATAAATTGCTTAATGCTGCGATTAGTTACATTCACGAAAAAAAATACACCTCATCTGGAGACGACATTCGTCAGTTTCGTCAGGACATACTTAAAATGCCCACGAGTGACCCTCGGGCCTGGTGTGCACAAACTGGGGATTTCTTTAGCTTATTTGAATGCAATGATTTATTGTTTCACGTGCAGGAACATCGCTATACGTTCCCAATGATCGGGGATCTGGCGGCCCGACATAATATGCGCATTTTTCACGTAGGACTGTCCCCGCAGCGGCGCAAGGAATTCGCGCAAGAGTTTCCCAAAGGGGAAATCACCGACATGGCAACCATGAATCAATTCGAACTCAATCACCCCGAAGCCTTTGGCGAGATGTATAAAATCTACCTCACCCGCTCCGCCAACACCGCCCCGCACCCGCTGGATCAATTGATTGAAATCGGGGCGGTATAATCCAATATCTCCGACCAACTATGAAGCACGACATCGGCCCCTTCGCGCAGCAACCAATAACGGGCCTCGTCCACTTTGTGCGCCACCGCCGTTATGCCGATGACGTGCATTCCTGCGGCTTTGCCGGCGCGAACGCCACTGGTGGAATCCTCAATCACCAGGGCCTCATGCGCGGCGACACCACAAGTTTCAGCCGCCAACAAGAATAAATCGGGGGCCGGTTTGCCGCGATCCACCATTTCGCGCGTGAAAATATGATCTTCCCCAAAGACATCCAAAAGCCCCATGTTTTTCAACGATCTGATCACATTGGCCCGTTCACCGTTTGACGCCACGCAAATTTTGCAGGTACGCGCGAGTGCTTTCACGGCGTCAATCGCGCCCGGTATGGCAAAGGATGCGTGCTCGGTCAATGCGGCGACCTCTCTCACAAACTGGTCCAAAAAATCATGGGGAAGGGTGGTGTTATTTTCCCGTTCCACCAAATCTTTGATGGCCGGCTGCGCCAATCCCACAAAATTTTCCAAACAATACTCCAACGTATATTGGGGAAACCCGAGGCGTACCAGTACATCGGATGTTGCCTGATTATTCGGAATTTCCGTCGCCGCCAACGTGCCGTCATGATCAAAAATCACCATTTTTATATTTGCAAGATTTGCGTTTGCAGGAGCCATATTTTTCCCTTTTTCTGTGATTGAATTTATTGATCCCCCATCCAAAACCCCGAACATTTTTTACCACAAATCATCACGAATACGAACTGCTAAATTTTGAGCTTTGAATTGGCCTTGTTTTTCACCACGAAGTTCACGAAGATAACACGAATAAACGCGAATTCCACCCCCGTCAAATTTCGTAATCCCGACTCTACCTTCGCAACCCCGCCCATCCAAACCCCACCCCCACTCGCAACCCCGTGCTTGACACGGGGTCTGACATATAAAAAACCGCAAAGACGCGAAGGCGCAAAGGTTTTTGAGATTTTTAGAGCCTATTGATGGTCCTTTTTTTAGCCACGAATAATCACGAATAAAAGGAATAAAAACGAGTTTTAAAATACAATGAAAGTGATTTAAAGTCTCATATCAAAATAGATACAGGGGACTCGAAAATTTATAAAAATAGAACGCGCAGCGTTCAGAAAAAATAATCTTAAAGCTTTCGTAACTCATTGATTTTAAATTAAAATAATCTCTTCCCCTCTGTGTGCTCTGCGTCCTCTGTGTTTAAAAATTAAAAAGCGAGAGCAGCCAACAAAATTCCGTAACCCCGTAAAAGAAAAAGTCGAATGAATGAGACTT
>JAEUKN010000025.1 GCA_016794305.1 Alphaproteobacteria bacterium
AAACAGCAGCCTGGAGCACCGACTACCTCAAATACGCCCTCAAAAATATCCCATAATCCCTTCAAGCGATTCCCGTGTCGCGATCCTTGGGGCATTCATTAACTAGGCATAAGGAGTAAATCACATGTCTAAAAACACATACAAACCTGGTCAAACATCTCCACGATCTGGGCAGTACGAAGTCGTCGGCCCCAGAGGTGGTAGTCAAGATCGTGAGGTAACTGTGACAAGAGGAGAGCCTTTCCCTCCTACACAAAAACCTGGTCAAGGCTATCAGCTGGTTGATCCAACTAAACATAAATAGTGTTCAGTTAAAGAGGGGATGAAAATCCCCTCTTTTTTACTCCCCATGAATTGTCTGATATCCATGCCTGCCTCCTATGGATCCACTTTTTTACGCAAGTAATGAATGTCCTGGCGCATATCGCTCACCTGGGCTTTGATGGTGGCCAGATCTTCGCGCATTTCGCCAACCACACGCCGCCCGGTGACATCGTTGTTCACCTGATATAATCAGCTGTCACACTTCGTAATGTTCATCAAACGCCATACGAAATGAAACTTGAAAACGGCGCAGAATAACAGGGCAATCAGAGACACTTTTTGTACTCAGAGAGCCACCCACCGCCATTTTTTGCCTCATTTACGTTTACTGACAATCAAAAATGACCGCACACCCCTTGTAAATCAAGGGGTTTTTCTTTATATTTGTGTTCGGTATGGATTTCTATTTTCCGCTTGCGACCCCAAAAATTGGGGGTAGGTTTGGGGGTAGAAAGGAAATTCGTATTGCTAATATCAATGTTTATCAATGGCTTATCCCCTTGGTAGTAAGTCCCCCCGTGAATGCAAAATCCCTTGTGACCCGCAGAAAATATAGCGTTTCGGCGGGTTTTATTTTGCCTATTTGACTTGGACCATTGTTTAAAATAGTAATTTTATAGGAAAAATATAGAAAAATTGTGGTAACTTCGATGACAAAATACGTTCATAAAAACGGTCGTTTGTACTGGTAGAGCACATGATAGAGCTCATTATCTATAGCTTTCCAACTGCGCATGCAGATAGCGAACCAGCTTTTCAGGCGCTGAAAAGAATGCTGTCTTGCCCTCAAATGTCTGATTTAGGGAATGGCTTTAGTCTCTCGACGGCCCCTGATCTTTTGCCCAAGACTGTATTTCAGCTTGATGATGCGTCCAGCACCATAAGGATTATCTTGAAAGATGGATCTTCTGAAAAGCATCTGCCACAAAGTCTTTTTTCTAACAATAAGCACGAAGGTCAGCTGATATCTTTCCTTGATGCTGAAAAGGAACTGGCAGGAAAAATTATCGCGATAGATCACACGGGCATTGTTACGCCAAGTATAGATACCATTGCTTCAGAATGGACAGATACCGTTAATGGGCTGGCGTTACATACTGCCCTTTACGATTATCCGCAATCTGCAGAATATGACCCTCAGACATCAAGATGGTTGTTTGTTGTACCATCTATTGAAAATGAGGATCTAAATAGCTCTCAAAATGAGAGATTACGCCAGCCAAAATTCGAGCTTGTCTGGGATACGGACGCTTTTAATACAACAGTTCTTCAAATCGATATGGAGACACGATTAACACGCGATGAAATCGAAGCCGCGTTTCCTACAAGCTATGAATTGCCCGGCCTTGGTGGTCTCTTTCGCAGTGTCAATGTTGCATCCCCATGGGCTGGAATAGCTTTTGTCCGTCTGGATTTGCGATATCCGGGTGGTAGTCTCGTAAATGATTGGAATAGCGCGAAATGGCTGACGAATAATGGTGAGCGTGTTCGCAAAAACGGATCGCAAGCAACACTACCTGATGGGGGGAAGATTACCAATTGTTAACAATATACCCTGATTCATGAATGACCCGAAGAAATGGGTTGACTTGGGGAGGATTTTTGATTCTAAAGAAGGTTATGAGAAGAGGGAATTTTTTAGATGCCGATAAGTGCAAACTCGTTAAATCCTTTGGTTCTATGTGAGTGATATGGCCCAGAAAATGACCGAAGCCGAAATTGAAGAGTCGCTGAAAGCATTGGATGGCTGGACGCTTGCCGAAAGCCGTTCCGCCATCACCAAGAAATTCAAGTTCAAGGATTTTTGTACCGCGTGGAATTTTATGGAAGATGCGGCCGTCGAGGTCAATAGGATGAGCCATCATCCGGAATGGACCAACGTTTATAACCGTGTCGAAGTGACGCTCACCACGCATGATGTTGGCGGCCTTTCTGAAATGGATTTCGACCTTGCCGCCATTATGGATGAGATTGCGGCATCCCCGGATATTCAATCCTGATACCGCCGCTGTAAAATCACGGGTCTTTACGCAGACAGGGGGTGGAATTACCGTGCTTTCATGATATACTCGAAATACTGAATTGTCGGTTAGAACCTATTCAGTATCTCTACTGCGGCGTTGGCTTTTTGCGGCATTTCTGCGCTTCCGCTCCTCAAGTACTCATACGTACGTTCTGGTGCGGTTCTCGAAAAACCTCAAAAATCCTTAGCCGCAGCGAGATCATGAACAGGCTCTAAAGAGCCAAGTGGCAATACCCCAAAGTTCAGCATTGCAAGTATATTTCTAATTCACGGGGACTAGCTATAACATGACCAGCTTAATTGAATTGATGAAAGAGGATTCCCCCCTCTATCCTACAGCTGACCACTCAAAACAAGGATGGTTGTTTTTGGCCGGGGTCATGATCGGTTGCACCATTTGCGTCCCTGTCTTTGTGATGGGGGCGGATTTGGCGCATCAATTGCCCTATGCGCAATTTGTTATGGCGGCTATGTTGGGAGGTTTTTTAGCAGCGATAATTGCTATGCTCACGGGGATAGTGGGGCAGAAAACCGGATTGCCAACCGCGATGATTGCAAAAATTGCCTTTGGTTCGAAAGGTTTTATATTGGCTAACTTAGCCATGGCGATCTCCTCTATCGGCTGGTTCGGCATCCAAACCAATGTTTTTGCCAAAGCCTTTGTCGAATTGTCGGAACAAGTATGGGGAGTTCATCTCAACTATATTTTGGTTGCCATTTGTGCAGGTTTAATCATGTCCACAACGGCGATTATAGGCTTTCGCGGGCTCGGTAAGCTCAGCTATGTGGCCGTGCCGCTTTTGATCCTAATATTGGCCATTCCGCTTTATTCCTATTTTCAGGATGGAAAATTGATTGGAATTGGTTCGATCATTAATGAAAATAAAATCAGCATGGGTGCCATGATTGCTATGGTTGGGGGCGCTTATAGTTTTGCCGCAACCATGCCCGATGTTACCCGGTTTATGCGCCGCATTAGCACGACAGCGGTGGGGATTATAGCAAACTTTGTTTTAGCATATCCTTTGCTCCTTATTCTGACGGGGTCAGTGGCCTTGGCTGCGGGGCAAAGTGATTATATGCAGATTATGTTGGGCTTAGGGTTCGGGTTTTTGGCAATTTTGGTCTTGTTCCTGGCAACCTGGACCACAAATGATACTAATGTTTATACGGGAGCTTTATCGGTCAATTTATTCCTGCCGCGCATTCCGCGCTGGCAAATTGCCGTAGCTGTTGGAGTCTTCGGAACCATATTTGCCGTGATGGGAATTTTTGAACATTTTACATCATGGTTGATTTTCAGTGGAAATGTATTTGCCCCTATGGCTGGAGTGTATGTAGTAGATTTCTGGTTAAATAAATCACGTTATCAGAACTATTGTGATACTATCCCGCAATTTCGCTATCCGCAATTAATGGCATGGTTGGGTGGTTTGGTGATAGGAATATTGACTACCACGCACACCAATATGGGGTTAGAACAATTAACCCTGACCACTGTGCCGATGATTGATGCCATGCTCAGTGCGGCGGCCATTCAAATTTTCTTGCATGTTATGGCCGACAAACCAAAGTCGATCACAGGTTAATTCCCCATAAGAACCCAAAAAATTGTAAAAACGTGAAAGTAAAATAAAGGATGTGTAAATATGCCGCGTAAGCCAAAAAATAATATCTCCGGGTGGATTAATTTGAATAAGCCGGTGGGGATCAGTTCCAATGATGCGCTTATGATCCTCAAACGCGCCTTAAATTACCCGAAAATCGGCCATGCGGGGACGCTTGATCCGCTGGCGGACGGTGTGTTGCCTGTGGCGTTGGGGGAGGCAACCAAGCTCGTGCCCTATATGATGGAGGACGATAAAACCTATCATTTCACCGTAACGTGGGGGGAGGAACGCAGCACCGATGACCGCGAAGGCGAGGTGGTGGCAACATCAACTCACCGCCCCACGCGCGATGAAATTCTCTCGGTTTTGCCGCGCTTTACGGGGGAGATTGACCAGGTGCCGCCGGCCTATTCCGCGCTCAAAATCGACGGGGAGCGTGCCTATGATCTCGCGCGGGCGGGGGCGGAGTTTGAGCTCAAATCCCGTAAGGTCAATGTCTATGAATTGGAATTGCTGGATTGCAGCGCAGATTCTGCCCGCTTTCGCGCGGTGTGCGGGAAGGGGACCTATGTGCGCTCTCTCGCCCGTGATCTTGGCCGCGCACTGGGCGGGTGCGGCTATATCTCGGCCCTTATGCGCCAATCTGTGGGGCCGTTTCAACTGGATGATGCGATTTTACTGGACTTTTTCCAAAAAAGCGTGGATATAACTGAACTGGAACGCAACGTGCTCCCGATTGAGGCCGTACTGGACGATATCCCGGTCGTGTCCCTAAAGGATCAGGAAGCAACGCGCGCCAAATGTGGCAACAAACTCAGCTTTATCTCTCGCCCGGATGTCGAGCGATTGGTGGCGGCGGGGCTTGATCCACGGGTGCGGGGGCGGAATTTGGTGTTATTGACCCATCAGGGCGCGGCGTTGGCCGTGGCTGAGGTCGAAGGCATTGAAATTCAGCCGGTGCGGGTGTTTAATTTATAACCTTATTTTTTGAAAGGAAATATGATGTCGATAGCCCCAGAACGCAAAGGCGAAGTCATTCAAACTTATCGCAACAGTGATAACGACACGGGATCCCCCGAAGTGCAAATTGCGATTTTAACTGAACGGATTTTGAATCTTTCCAAACACATGGAAACCAATAAAAAAGATTTCAGCAGCCGCCGCGGACTCCTGACCATGGTTGCCAAACGCCGTAAATTGCTGGATTATTTGATGAAGGTCGATCACCCGCGTTACCTCGCGATTATCGGCAAACTCAATATCCGTAAGTAATCTTACGCCGCAGAAATTTATTTTATAAAGCTTATCCGGTGCCACCCCCACGGCACCGGATTTTTTAATCCCCAAGCCGCGAAGAATTTTGAGGGTTTTAGAGCCTATTGATGATCTTTTTTTAGCCACGAATGCGCACGAATAAAAGTGAATAGACACGAACTCTAAAATCTCCCTTTGGAGACTCAAAAACCTATAAAAACAGAACGCGCAACGTTCAGAAAAACAACCTTAAGATTGATACAACTCATTGATTTTTAAGCTAAAATCATCTCTTGATCTCTGTGTCCTCTGCGTCCTCTGTGTTTAAAAAATTGAACCTTGAAACTGCCACCATATCAATTAACCTGCCTCCACTCGCAACCCCGCTCCCACTCGCAACCCCGTGCTTGATGCGGGGGCTCAGTTTTTAAACCGCCAAGCCGCAAAGTTTTTTTAGCCACGAATTTTCACGAATAGTCACAAATAAACACGAGATATCCTATCTTTTTTGCACGGAATTACGAAGTTTTTTGGGCTGTTTTCACTTTTTAATTTTTAACAACAGAGGGCGCAGAGGACACAGAGAAAAATATCATAAAATTCAATGATTTGCATGGGTTTAGAACGCATGATCTTTGAACGCTGCGCGTTCTGTTTTTATAAATTTGAGGACTCTGACTTGGGGAACTCTACAAGGGATATTTTAAAGCACTTTCATTATATCTTAAAATTCGCGTTTGTTCGTGAGCATTCGTGAAAATTCGTGGCTAAAAAATCTCAAAATTCTTTGCGCCCTCGCGAGTTTGAAACTTAAAAGACAAAATAAAGATCGTAGCTTGCTTCTTTATCCTGTGATTAACAGGTGGAAAAATCGGGTGGGTATGTGATTTCCTCTTTTGAAAGCGCAAATTTTATAATATTTTCAGGTGTCTTTTAAAAGTTTCTGCTATCGTGGAAATGGTTGCTCTGTTCAATTTAAGCCTGCGTATGACCTGTCTCATTAAGTTAGTTTGGATATGATCCGTACGAACAACACTCATTCTTGTTTTTCTCACACTGGTCGGCCCAAGGGCTTGGGGCGGACCTGTGCCGCGCGCGGGGCGCGGGGGAATATCTTTTTTGCGTTGTTCGGGGCGATTGCGTTGGTGGGGATTATCGGCGCGGCGTTGATGGTGTTTATGAAGGGGCCGCTGGCGGCTTCGGTGCGAATCACGCGGCAAAATACGGCGGAAACCCAGATGGCGATTGGCGCGCAAGTGGCCGTGATGGCCGCGAGCAACACGAGCAACAGCGGCGATTGCGATAGTGACGGGTATGTTGAGCCGCTGGAATGGCGCGATGCAGGCGCGGTCATTCATCCAACCGGCGGCGGGCTTATTCCCAATTCAATCGGTGTGTCCAAAAAAGATCCTTGGGGGACCGAGTATGGCTATTGCGCATGGGATTACGGCACGAGCGGGGCTTGCGATGATGAAACCGGGGCGGGCGATAACCCGGCGGAGCGTCTGGCGGGGCCGGCCAGCGGGACGGGGTATCCGGTCGTGGCGATTATCTCCGCGGGGCCCGATAAAACATTCACCACCACATGCCGCGATTTTGCCACGGCTGATGTGAATACGGATGGTGATTTGCTCGATCCCACTGACTTGCCTTTAGTATCCAAAGCGGCAGAAACCGATGATGATGTTATCTTTACCTATACTTATGAGGAAGCCACCGGGGCTTCCGGAGGGCTGTGGAAGATCAAATCCGGTGACCCTGGCACGGCCGTGATTTCCAAAAACATCGAAACAACGGGGGCGGCGAATTTGAAGGGCGGGGTGCTCTTGCCCGATTCGTCCCTGATTGATTGCAATGACGCCGCCAATGCGGGAATTATGGCACGCAATGCGGGCGGCACGGGGATTGAGATTTGCGACGGGGCCGGCAATTGGACCGCGATTTCGGGCGGCGGCGGTGGGGCTTCGGATAGTTTCAACAATGATAACAGTGTGGCCTGTGACGGCACCACGGTGGGGCAGGTGCGGTATAACACAACATCTGAGCAGCCGGAATTTTGCAACGGCACGCAATGGTTGCCGTTTATCATCAGCACGCCGGGGGTTAATTTGATGCTCACCCCCACCCAGCAAAACGCGATGAATGTCGATGGATCGGCGAATGTGAACCCCGGTATTGCGGGGGTGTGCGATGATAATATTTATTTCTGCGGTAGCCCTATCGTCTTTACTCTGGTCAATGCCGGGACCTTGCAATCGGCGGTGATTTCGCTTTCGCTCACCAATAGCACTAATTTTTATATCAAAACCCAGACCTGTACTGCCGCCGGGGGGAATGCGGATAGCAAGCTAGACCCCAATGAAAGCTGTACCATCACGGTGATTCCAAAGGCCAACGGCAATTATTCCTATACGGGGAATTTACAGGTCACGGGGAGCAATAATCCGTTCAGTATTATGTCCGGAACATCGACCAATTTTGGATGCTATCCGGGGCGCAGCGGAGGCGGGGGAAAATATGCGGCTTGCGGCCTCTCTGACCCCGAAGGGCAGGGGAGCTATGATTTGGTCGTGATGCCGGGTGGGTGCACCACCGCCTCTACCAATGAGCCAACCTGCGCGGGGGGTAGTGATACTATTGCGATGACATATTCGGGAACGAGCAGTTTTTTAACTGGTCAATATACAATGATGTCTACATATGCGACATCCACAAGCTATGGCGCGAAAAATGCTAAAAGCTTGCTGGCGTATAAAAATTTGAATGGCTTTAGCAATGCCACGTTGGCCCCGATTGTTTACTGTGATGATATGGTTTATAGTGGCTACAGCGATTGGTATTTACCATCCGTTGTTGAGATGACAACTTATATCTCGCCCAACAGGGCGGCCATAGGCGGCTTTGCCAATGCATGGTATTGGACATCCACATTTGATAGCGCATCTTTATCGAATGTATATTTTTACTATTCCTACATAAATAATGGCACATCAGGATCCGTAGGTTGGCAAAATGCCGGGGTTGATGTGCGTTGCGCACGCCGTCACAATATCAACTTGCCGTCAGCGACAACGGATACCAATCCTGATGATATCTCTCTTACGCCCCAAGTCACCTTTACATCCAGCGCTGCCGCCACCTCCAACACGGTTACTGTCACGGGAATATTGCAATCTGTTTCTGTATCTATTACCGGGGGAACCGGTATGAATATCGTTAAAAACGGCGTATCCACCGGGTCAACATCTATCACAGGTGTTAATAATAATGATACTTTGGCCTTTACCATGAATGCACCGGCGGTTTTGGGCACGAAGGCCACGGCCACCATCACCATTGGCGATGACACATATTCTTGGTGGGTTGGTTATGCGGACTCAACCAAAACTGTCAAAGCCTTTGTCTCAAGTACGCTCACCAGAGGGGATCTTTTAGGTGGATTATCAGGTGCGGATTCAATCTGTAACGCGGCGGCGTCCAATTCTTCCTATGGCTTGGCAAGTGGCTGGAAAGCATTGCTTTCAGATAGTTTGACGGCTGCAAATGCCAGAATCCCTTGGAATTGGAAAAATATGACCTTGGTGGACGGTACCGTGGTTGTGGATGGGGGGATTTCCGATTTATTTGACGGCACGTTGGACAACCCACTCAATAAAACTGAAAATGGTAATGCATCGACAGCGTATGTATGGACGGGGTCAAATAGCAGTGGTGGGATATATTCTCCGACTCAAAATTGTGGTGATTATACTGTACAGTATGTTTTTGGTTGGGTTGGAAACGCATCATCTACGAGTTCAATCTGGATTTCCAGCGGTCAAAGTACTCTTTACTGTGTTAGTAGTACCCTACCAATCTATTGTATTGAAGATAACAGTGCGACCTCTGATTCGACACCCTCCACTATAAGCCCTCCCTATAATGTTCAGGTGGCAACATCATCGCGGCAGAATTCCAGTGCTGTTTTAATTGCGGGGATGTCAGGGGGGGCGACCACAACTCTCACGGTAACGGCGACCGGCGGTAGTCCGACCTTTACAGTGAATGGCGGGGCGGAGGTGTCTTCTGCCAGTGTTGCCAATGGTGACTCGATTGTCTTTTATATGACGGCTCCGGCCAGTGCGAATAGCAGCAATAAAATGACCATTAAGGCTAACGGTGTCACAGTAGGTTATTGGCGCGTTTGGACCGGATGGGACGGTATCGGGTCTGGGGTTAAGCGCGTATTTGTTGACACAAACACTGACAATGCTGGATCAAATCAGAATGGTGTTTCTGGGTTGGATGCTGACTGCAATGCGCGTGCGAGTGCTGCGGGGTTAGGTGGCACATGGGTAGCATTGGCTTCAGGTTTTGATGAAACCAACTGGGCGGTCAATCGGATTGGCTATAATTGGAGTAGTTTGCAACGCGTGGACGGCACTGAAGTTGTTGTCGCTGGAAATCTATGGTCAACAGGAGTGAGTACGACTTCGCTTCAAGCTTCAATCAGTAAAAAGGCAAACGGGACGACCTATTCAACGAGCTATGTGAAAACAAATACCACAGAGTATGGAAAATCTTTGGCGGTGACATCAGCCTCGACCGAGGCCTGTAAAGATTGGAATGATGCGGATGTCTATATTGGTGGGAATGGCCCCGTAAAACACATTGTGAATGGGTCAAGTGGTGCGACTGGTACGACATGGATTAATAATGGGGGCGCGGCGATTAACTCCCCGAACAATTCCTATATTTGCCATTCAGGAACCACCATCGACATTTACTGTATCGAACAATAAGTCACGCTTTTTGGATGGAAAAGCAGGTGGCGCCGCTGCCGCTCATGCGGGTGAGGAGGTTATCGGGATGTCCCTTAAGCCTCTTTAAACTTTGCCAGATCTCAGGACAGATTTTGAGGGCAGGGAGCGTTAAATCATTGCGGGTTTGCGTGTTCAGAAATCCGATGAAATCATCGAGCGATAAAAATCTGTCCGGCAGGGTGAAGGGGTGGCCGGTCGCCCCGGAAAAATTTCGATAGACATCAGCGGTTGAGCAGGGACGGCCGCAATTGTCCAAAATAATATGAAATTTTGGTAAAAAGTCATGGGGCAGGGGAGTGATTTCATTCCCCGTCCCCCTCATCATCACCGGCTGCGGCGCATATAAAAACGCCGTGAGATCGCTGCCCAGAGCAGAAGTAATTTTCGTTAAATCATGGTCCAAATCATAGGCATTTTTAATGGCTTTGAGGACTGTTGCGGCATTGGACGACCCACCGCCCAATCCCCCGCTCAAGGGAATATTTTTTTCGATATGAACCTCAAGCGGAAAGCGGCGACCGCTCAAGTCTTCCAGCATTTTTACGGCTTTAGCCACCAAATTTGGCTGTTGCTCAGCCTCTTGTTTCAGGATATCGCCATAGGGTCCGGAAAAACTCAAATCAAACCCATCACTCTCCCGAATCGTTATATAATCGCCAAATTCGGTGAAATAAACCAACGATTCCAGCTCATGATACCCATCCACTCGCCGCCCCAAAATATGGAGGAATAGATTAATCTTCGCCGGGGAAAAGTAAGGATTTTGAAAGACAGGTTGAGGTTCAGACATGGTAGGTCCCGGATAAAGTATCAGTCTCCGCTATATTATTTTTTGCCAAAATTTCGCGGTAAAAATTAATATATTGTTTGACGATTTCATCGCGGCTGAATTCCTGCCGATAACGGTTAAAACCGGCCGCCACCAATCGTTGGCGCAAATCTTCATCACCGATCAATTCATTGATCGCGCGGTTGAGCTGTTCAATATTATCAACCTCAAACATCAATCCGTCCTCATGGTCGCGCACATATTGTTTTGGCCCCTGAGCATTCGAGGTAATCAACGGGGTTTTATGCGCCCATGCTTGCACAAACGTGGTGCCAAACGGTTCATACCGCGATGGAAAGGCGCATATGTCCGCCGCACCCAACAACGCCGCCCGATCGTTGCGCCATCCCAGAAAATGCGTGCGGTTTTTTACGTTTAAGGCAGCCGCGAGATCCTCTAGATTTTTCCGCTCCTGCCCTTCCCCCGCCAACCACAGATGAACAGCGGGAATATCGACAATCGCCCGAATGAGGACATCGAGCCCCTTGACACGGTGATAGCGGGAGAGAGCCACAATCACGGGCGCATAGGGGGGCGTTTGTAACTGCGCGCGAAACTCTGCCCTCGTGATTTCCGGGGTATTTTGGAGAATGCCCTCACCATCATTGCTTTCGGCAAAATTGTTGATATGCCTGATTTTCTCGCGCTCAATCCCGTTATTTTGCCCGTTATTTTCGAGGTATTGCGCAATATCGGGGGTAATGGTGATGAAATAATCGCTGGTTTTGAAATATTTCAAATTATAGTACCCACCCAAACGCGAAACTTTAAGATAGGATTTCGGTGCGGAGGAACCGGGTATTTTATCTGCGGGCGTTTTGGCTGCCGCACGGGCCATCCAGGTTTGCACGATCTGCGGCCTATACCGCGCAATCATTTGCTTCATCGCCCACGGGGTATAAAGGTCGATGGGGCCGCCAAAGGGAAGGGTAAAAACCTCAATCCCCGCCGCACGCAATCGCGCCACGCGGTCGGGATTATTCCCGCGCACGACAATTTTCTGGGTAAGCCCGAGCGTATCCTTGGCGGACTCTAACGCCAGGCACATATCCTCAAACGCAGTCTCCGCCCCCCCCTGCGGGGCCCCCGCCATGACTTGCAGGATCTTCATGTTATTTTTTACCCATGAAATCCGCGGCGGTTTTGAGTAAATCCATCGGCATGGGCAAGAGTACCGTACTGCTACCCTTATTATTTGCAAATTCACCAAGTGTTCCGAGGTAACGCAATTGCATGGTTTCGGGGCGTTGCGCCAAGATGGCAGCGGCTTCATCCAGCTGTTTGGCGGCCTGCAATTCCCCTTCGGCATTGATGATTTTGGCGCGGCGTTCCCGCTCGGCCTCCGCTTGGCGGGCGATCGCGCGAATCATGCTGGGGTCAATATCCACATGTTTGATTTCAACACTAATCACTTTAATGCCTGATCCTTCGGTTTGTGCATCTAATTCGCTCTGAATCACCTTATTCAGTTCCGCGCGTTTTTGGAGCATTTCATCCAGATCATGTTGCCCCAAAACCGACCGCAAAGTCGTCTGTGCCATTTGATTGGTGCGGAAAAGGAAATCTTCGTTGCGGTTAATGGCGAGACCCGGATCAACCACGCGGTAATTCAAAACCCCGCTGACACGGACCGAAACATTGTCCTTTGAAATCAAATCCTGCGCCGGAATATCATCGGTGCGTACGCGGATATCGACAATCTGCATTTGTTGAATCATCGGCAAAACCAACTGAAGCCCCGCGCCGCGCATGCCCGTGTATTTTCCCAACGTGTAAATCACGCCGCGCTCATATTCCTTTACAATACGAATCGACGCGGCAATAATCACCGCGATCACAATCGCAAATCCAATAAAAAATGTCATGATCAACTCCTCCTTTATGAGTGTTTATAGCCCGACGTTCAGTCTGACTATTTGATAGATACCACATCCACAGATATCACGGGTCAGCATAGGTTGGTACTATAAATTAGGTTCCATTCTCTGTCATACCCATACCAATTCAATTTTTGCACGTGCCAAAATATATTGGAAAGGTTAATCTCTTTGCTCAGTGATAACAAGGCTTTTTGTCTTGCGTGGATTGATATCCATCCCTCTTAACATAGAGGCAAGATTGACTTCGCGATTATCACGAAACCCGCATTCCTTTTCGAAATCCTTTGGATTGTGAAATGTTCCAAAGAGCATATCCCACAGTGGCAGATCGGAAAAATTTTGACGGTGCCACCCTCTTTGATGATGGATGCAATGACTTTCAGGCCTCTGGAATATAAACCCGATCCAGTATGGAGTTTTCACATTCCAGTGATAGAACAGCTCTCCAAACCCAGTGAGCAGGGTTGTGATGATCGCGGTCTCAGGCGCCAGCCCCAGACCTGCATACATGATGACACCCATCATCAAGCTGTTGATAACGATTTCGGCGGGATGTTTGTAAAATGTCGTTAGAATTTCAATGCGCTGAGCGCTGTGATGAATCTGATGCAGCCAAACCCATAAAAAATCAATCTCGTGACGCATTCGGTGCCACCAGTAAAAGACAAACGTAATCAGAAAATATGCGGTGAAGGCCGCCGCCGTTTTCCCTAGATAATCTTCAAGATGAAAGACAGCCCACTCCTGAAACCACACATTCCACGCATATCCAGAGATAAAAATGACAAGGACCTGAGCAGCATTAAGGATGGCGGCTCGCGCCCACCATCCCTTAACCTGTTTCCATTTTCGGCCGGGACAACGAGCTTCTATAAGCATCATAAAACAGGCCACTAGCACGACAGAGAGGATAAACATAATGCTACTTTCGTCACCTATTTAGAGGGGTGGCGAAAAATTGAACTGCCACTCCGCATCCGCTTTCCATCGAATAATTGGTTTCCATTATAACAATCGTAATGAACGCCGGTGCTCTCGTTAAGGTAAAATTTTCACCGGTTCCACTTTTAGTTTTAGATCATCGCATTCTTTGATAACCACCGAATCCTGAGATTTAAAATTGTGGGTGTGGTCGGATGTGGCTTGCCACAGTTCGCCGCGAATCAGAACTAATCCGCTGCGTCCGCTCCATTCATTGATCACGGCGGTTTGCCCGATCATGGACTCTGTCCCCGCCGTATCTTTGGATTTCATCGCGCGATGCGTCAACCGCCCCACAAGGATCAAAAAAAGCGCCAAAGCTGCGGAAATCCCCAAAAACAGCCCCCAATCCACGGCAAACCCCAAAACTTGGCCCGCATCGGTGATAATCTTCCCACCCGAAAGAATAAAAACAATTGCCAAAATACCAAATAATCCGCCCGAGACTATATGAGTCTCAAGCACGATTAAAATCAACCCCAAGAGCACTAATCCCAGACCTAGCATGTTTCCTCACTCATTGATACGTTTCTAATTTTGTTTTAAATTACTGTATATATTTAGACCATTTTTCGGTTATGTAGAATTAAAAAATGGTCTAACTATTTATTTTGTCGCGTTTTGTTACGATTAAGCGGTTTCCGCTGAATCTCAAAATGCCCTAGGCGATTGTGGTCATCAAAAAATTGCGTATTTTCGAATGTAATTACTATATATTAGTATATATTTATACATATTAAAACATATATAATAAAAATACGATTTTTACAAGGATTTTAAAATTACATAATATTAAATCATCGCGTTTCACGGCGAAAATGTTTCACGTGAAACATTTAGTGAACATAAAGGGGCGATTCAGCCTATGATATAGGGGGAGTGCTGTGGATAGCGAAGTCCTTCATTCTCTCCACCATCGCGAAAAACCCGTTGCGGCGATTGGGGGAGAGGTTTTGATCAAGCCCCAAACGCGCGAAAATGGAATGTGAGTCGATGGCGGCAATGTCCTCAACTTTAAGCCCGCTATAGATAATATGTAATAAGGCCACTAATCCCTTAACGATAAAGGCATCACTATCGGCATCAAAATAAAATCGCCCGCCTTCAATCCGCGGCACTAACCAGACCTTGGATGTGCAGCCCTTCACCAGGAATTCATCACGGTAATATTGGCTCTCAAGAGCCGGTAGAGTGGTTTTGCCCAGGTCAATCAGGAACGCATAGCGGTCCTCCCATGACTCCAATAGGTCAAATAATTCCTCAATTTGCTCAATTGTTTTTAACTGTGTCATGTTTTTTGGTTGCGGTTTTTTTTGGGCTAGACTTTGCCTGTCTCTTATAATATCTTTGGGCCGTTGGTGCAAACCATTCCACAATATTCATGTATTATTTTTGCCTTTGGGATCAATCCGATCCATGCCATCAATACTTGGACTACTGAATTGCTGGCTAGAAACAAGCGACGCCGCGTAGGGAGACTACGTCAGGAGCGAAGTGACAACGCCCCAAAGTTCAGTAGTCCAAGTATAAAAAAATTCAAAAGGGGGCTTGCGTAATCCCGCGCAGATTGGCAAAGTGGTATTTAAGTAGATTTTTTGGGATATGAGTCGCAATTCCATGCGAAGCAAAACCCGCAATATAGGACCGTAATATAGGACCCGCCGTATGTCGAAGTCATCAGGAACCGAATCAAAAAACACGCTTTATTGCTCGTTCTGCGGCAAAAGCCAGCATGAGGTGAAAAAACTCATCGCCGGGCCGAATGTCTTTATCTGCAATGAATGCGTTGAATTATGTATGGATATTATCCGCGAAGAGGATAAAACCCAATTGGTGAAATCGGGTGACGGCGTGCCGACCCCGAGCGAGATTCGCCGCGTGCTCGATGATTACGTGATCGGCCAGGACCGCGCCAAACGCGTGTTGGCGGTGGCCGTTCACAACCATTATAAACGGTTGCAGGTCGGGCAAAAAGGCGCGGATATTGAGATTAATAAGTCCAATATCTTGCTGGTGGGGCCCACCGGTTCGGGGAAAACCTTATTGGCGCAGACTCTGGCGCGGATTTTGGATGTGCCGTTCACGATGGCCGATGCCACAACCCTGACCGAAGCGGGATATGTGGGGGAGGATGTTGAAAATATCGTCCTCAAACTCCTGCAAAACTGCGATTATAACGTCGAACGCGCCCAAAAGGGAATCGTGTATATTGATGAGATTGATAAAATCAGCCGCAAATCCGATAATCCTTCCATCACCCGCGACGTGTCGGGCGAAGGGGTGCAACAGGCTCTGCTTAAACTTATGGAAGGCACAATCGCCAGCGTACCGCCACAGGGCGGGCGCAAACACCCGCAACAGGAATTTTTACAGGTGGATACATCCAATATCCTCTTTATCTGCGGTGGGGCGTTTGCCGGGATTGATAAAATTATCGGCATGCGGACCAAGGGCTCAACCTCTATCGGCTTTGGCGCGGATGTCGCGGCACCGGATGAAAAACGCCCGGGTGAGATGATGCGCATGTTGGAAACCGAAGATTTGCTGAAATTCGGGTTGATTCCGGAATTTATCGGCCGTTTGCCGGTGGTGGCAACGCTTGATGATCTGGACGAAGCCGCGCTAATCTCGATTTTGACCGAACCGAAGAACGCACTGGTAAAACAATTCCAGCGTTTGTTTGAAATGGAATCAACCAAACTGACGTTCACTGAGGACTCGCTCAAAGCCATTTCGAAAAAGGCGATTGATCGCAAAACCGGCGCACGCGGATTGCGCTCGATTATGGAGAGCATGTTGCTTGATACCATGTACGAAATCCCCGATTTGGATGAGGTTGAGGAAGTGGTGGTGAGTGAGAAAACCGTGATGGACGGCGAAAAACCGGTGTATGTACTCTCCGATGCCAAAAAGAAGAAGAAAAAAGGCAAGGATAAAGACGACAGCGCAGCAGACGACCAAGCGGCCGAATCGGCTTAGAACCTGTTCGTGATCTCGCTGCGGCACAGGATTTTTGCGGTTTTTCGAGAACCGCACCGGATCGTACATAGATGTACGTGAGGAGCGGAAGCGCAGAAAATCGCTAAAAAGCCAACGCCGCAGGTGAGATCATGAACAGGTTCTTAGCTTCGGGGCGCTGAACACCTATCCCCATAAAGCTCTGTCATCCCCGCGACAAGCCGAAGGCTTGTTCATGCGGCGGGGATCCGGTTGTGAATTACGGCCTCACGAGGTGAAGGACTCCCGCCGGCAGGGCTGTTTGTGGGGTTCTTGTTTCCCTATCGCCATCAATACATGTGAGATGAGGAGCTCCTGTTCTCGTGCTCTTGGCCCGGGGGACTACAGTTGCAGCCGGAGCTTCAGAAGGTTCATGAGTCTTCGCATTGCCTGCTGGCGTATTTGCCGCTCGAGCGAAACTCATCCATAATTGCGACAGATTGTATAGCCATGCCAATGGAGTAAGAATGTTAAACTCTCCTAATGCTGAAGCCGGGGCCGCTGCTGTCGGCGTTTTTGAAGCCGTTGGAGCTCGCCCTTTTTCAAGTGCATATACTATATTACCAAGTGCGGAGAGTAATCTTTCTATATCATTTGCCATGAGGGCTTTAAGAGGTTCAGACTCTCTCGAGTTGCGTAAAGGGCCGCACCTACTATCAATATAATGCTCAACTTTGCTCTTTAACGTTAATACGAACGAAAGCGCTTGGGCCTGGACACGCTGCTCCGAGGACATTTTTTGAATGGCCTCAAGTGCCGGAATCGCATTATTTAATATTCCAACCATTATGCGGCAGAGAAGACGATCGGTCGCAGTTCCGGTGCGATTGATAAACGGGCCTCTTCTCACCATAGCATCGCGAAGGCATTTTAGTTCTAGTATGGCACCACGCAGTAAGGCTTCACTCATATTAATTTCCCTATTTTTTAATTATAATTTTTGTTGTTTTAAGCTAACAGGATAAGCCCAAAATGATGTTGCGCGCAATAATCCATTTGTTGAAAAATGCAAATATTTGCAGATTTTTATATTGCGGAGCAAGGTATATGACCGGGTATATCACGGGTGCCGATGGAAAATACCGATCAGCTCGCTATGCCCTGACCAGGTGAATTGATCAATGAGTTGGAGGGAGCGGAGGCGATAGCCGGCATTTTGAAGGATCTTGGCGTCCCGGGCAAAGGTCGTGGGGGCGCAGGAAACATAGAGAATGTCGCGCACATCTGATTGCGCCAGGTTTTGGCACTGCTCCTTGGCGCCCGCGCGCGGCGGGTCGAGGATAACGGCCCGATAATTTCGCAATTCGCGGCGGGTGATGGGTTCCTTAAACAAATCGCGGTTAAAAACCTCAATTTTTGGGTGCGATTTGGCGGCGAGTTTGAGCGAATTGCACATGGCCTGATCAAATTCATAGGCATCCACCGCATATTTTTGCATGATCATCCCGGCAAAGGTGCCGCAGCCGGAAAATAAATCGGCGATTTTATCCTTTTTCCCAAGTTTTAATCCCGCCAGCCAGTCCAGAATGGCGGTGCTTATGATCGTTTCGCCTTCAAGTGAGGGTTGGAGAAAAGCCAGCGGTGGCAATGCCACATTTAGCTCCCCACTGGTTTTTAGGATCGGGCGCAATTGCAGGGCAATTTCGGGGCGGGAGGTATCCTGCTCCCGCAGGCTGATTCGGCTGATATGTAATTCCTCTGCCATTTTTGCGAGGAAGGAGGTGAGTTTGGGGCTGTTTTTTCGTAATCCGGTGATGACACAATCCAGTTGGCCGTTATCGCATTCCTGAATCCATATGGAAATTGATTGGCCGAAGGGGATCAGATGGGTGAAAGAGGGGGAAAGTTTTGTTAATAAATCTTCAAGTGATGGTTTAAGTATTAAACATTTGTCAATTGGAACAATCATATGGGAGTGATATTTGTGAAATCCGATGAGGATTTTTCCCGCCACATTTTCCAAAATAAACTGGGCGCGCCGCCGCGTCCTTGGCCCGATAAAAACAGGTTTTTTAAACTCATCAACTTTAATATTATTCTTTAAAATCAACTCGCTAATAAGATTTGTTTTGAAATCACTGTAAGTTTGTGGCTTGAGATGTTGATACAAACAACCGCCACAGTCTTCAAAAAACGGGCAGGGGGGCGAGGTTAGCTCCTCAGGCGCGAAAGCCGGTTCGGGTAAATGTGTCATTCCCCCTTTTATCAGAAAACGCGATTTTCAAGAAGGAGTTTATTTTTTGGTGTTTTGTGGCGCCATAGCCCTTGCGCGGCCAAGCAAAGACGATTACACTGGCAGCATGGAAGAGGCCGAAGTCATTGATTTAATCCGTGAATCGATCATGCTGAGCATTGAAATCAGTGCGCCGGTGATGATGGTTGGGTTGGTGGTGGGGACGGTTGTGGCACTCATTCAGGCTCTCACCCAAATTCAAGAGGTGACGTTGGTCTTTGTGCCGAAAATTTTGGCAATTTTCTTTGCTATTTTTGTTGGATTGCCGATGATGAGCGTGGCATTGATGGAATTTATGACCCATATTGCCGACCGTATAGTTGCCATAAAATAGGTGGGAGATTATAAAAATATATTGATGGGTGAAAGATCAGTTTTTTGCCACGAATTTTCACGAATGGACACGGATTTAAAAAGGGATAAAGGGGCGATGAGTCTTCTAATTTTCTACCCCCACCCTGCCTCCCCCTTAAAAGGGGGAGGGGAAATATGGGATCATTTTAAAATCATTTTTCAATTTTATTTCAATGGGTTACAAAATTTCTTTTCCGTTGCTCCGCGTCCCCGTGTAAAAAGAATCCTTCGCATCTTCGTAACTTCGCGTAAAAACTTTGCGCCTTTGCGGTTTTTAATATTTTTGATCTTAATAAATATGCCAAAATGGTATAAATGATGATGAATAAAAAACAAAATATACCAAAGGCGCATAAACGATTCTTGTGGATCCCGCAAAATGACTCAGGTTGATTTACAAAATTTTTTAACGACACAGGTTTTTGCCTTTCTGCTGACTTTCATTCGTATGGGCACAACGATTATGATTATGCCCGGGATTGGCAATTCCTATGTGTCGCCCAATATTCGCCTTTATTATGCCTTGGCGTTTTCGTTCGTGCTGTTTCCCATGATTGAACCGAAAATTCCGAATTTGGCACCGGCGGCGGTGGGGCTGGTGATGTTGATCCTATCCGAATTTGTGATTGGGTTGTTGATCGGATCCATCGCGCGCATATTACTGGCGGCGATTGATATTGCGGGGCTGATCATTTCAACGCAATCCTCACTCGCCAATGCGCAGGTGTTTAATCCGGCCTTTGCCACGCAAGGCTCGGTGATTGGCGGGTTTTTGACGCTGGCCGGGACGTTGCTGATTTTTGTGACCGATTTGCACCACCTAATTATCTCGGCAATGTTAAACAGTTATGAATTATTCCCGATCGGCAAGGCCGTGGATTTCGGCAGCATGGCGCGGTTGATCATTCAAGAGCTGGAGTCCGCATGTATCGTGGGGGTTCAAATGGCGGCACCGTTCTTGATTGTGGTGTTTTTGCTCTATGTCGGCATGGCGGTGATGTCGCGTCTGATGCCCCAGGTGCAGGTGTTTATGATCGCGGTGCCGGTGCAGATTTGGCTGGCGTTGGTCACGCTTGCGATTGTTACATCCACCATGATGTTATTCTGGATGAATTCTTTTGCCGGCGGCATGGGCATGCTGGTGCCGTGATGGTGGGGAGGTATATATTGTAAAGGAACTTTAAAAACTCGCGAGTTTAAGGATGGCGTCGGCGACAAGGGTTTCAGGGGTGGTGCCTGATTTTTTGGTGTCGGCTTCGAGTTCGTTGAGGCGCATTAGCAAACGCCGCAGGAACGGCGCGTTATACCGCCCGATTTGGGCACGAAAACTCTCCTTAACCTTAAAAAAGATCGGCGGGTGAAGCGAGTCGATGATGGAGTCAAGCGTGCCGTGATGATTTTCATCCAATTTGGTGCGAACATCGAGCAATCGTTTCACGTGATTTTGCAGTGACCGCAGAATGGCAATGATTTCCGTGTCTTCGTCAATCAGGCGGCTATAGCTGATCACGGCCTTATGCGGGTTACGGCCAAAGACGGCATAGATTAAATCATCCATGCTTTCTGCGCGGCCTTCACCGCAGGCGGCCATAGCATCGCCCAATGTGATTGGCCCGGGGTCCGTTCCCTTGTAAAGGTCGAGTTTTTCGGCCTCTGATCGCGCGCGACCGCGATCTCCTTTAAGGTTATAGGCTAAAAATTCAATGGCATCGGGCGCGATGGCGCGGTTGTAATCGGCAAAAATGCTTTTTAAAAACGTGGCCATGTCGCGTTCATCTTGGATATAGCATGCGATGGCCGCGGCGTGCGGGTCGTCTTCGCATATTTTACGCAGGGCATCGCGCGGGCGCAGGTCGCCGCCTTCAATCACCACTATAGCGGGCGAGGGGGCGGACGAAGCAGCGGAGGATTTCAGCCAATCTTTTAATATGGCCCCGAATTTATTATCAACATTGGTAATTCGCACCAGCCGTTGGCCACCCATAAGGGATTGGGCCTCGACTTCGTCAAAAAATCGCGCCGGATCCTGGGATAAAATATCGCCGTTCAAATGGGCGGCGTTAAACGGGTCGTTAATATCACTGACGATTTTAAGCGCGTAGGTCATGGCCCGTTCGCGCACCAACCCTTGGTCGGGGCCATAGATCAAGATAGCCCTATAGGTGCCGTCATGCGGGGACTTGAGAAGGGAGTCAACCTGGCGCGGGGCAATTTTCATCGCAAGAACTATCGCAAAAAATCAAGGTTTCTGATTGAAATAAAGGGTGAGGTTAAGTTCAGCTTGCCGCGCTAGGTCGCCAAGCGCTGACTCGCGCGCGGATTTTTCGGTCACACGTGTGGCGAACTCGCTCTCTAACGTATTATAGCTTGCGGTTGAGCGCAGATCGCGGGTTAATAAAACCTCACCTGAATTATTTTTCAGCGTCATAGTGGTGGTAAGCCAGAGCTGGGCCCGCGTGGCTTCGGATGATTTGGTGATGGCCAAATCTCTGGTGCTTTCCTTGATCGGGGCAATCGTGAGCGTGTAAAGCGGCGCGGTGGGTTCACCGTAAACATAGAGCCGATCCATCAAATCATTGCGCAAAATCTGGCCCGAACGGTCGGGGATAATGTCGATTTTTATGGATTGATGGGTGGGAGAATTTTTTACGGCACTTTGGCTGAACTGACCGTGCATCGGTTGAAATCCGCAGCCGGAAAGCATTAGACCGCACAGGCATAAGAGCAAAAAAAACTTGGAAAAAGGGATATTGATGGTCATTTGATGAGTTGTCATGATTTTATTCCTGATTGTAAACAAGCTCTTAGAATCTGTTCATATTCTCTCTGCTTTACAGGATTTTGGCAAATTTTCAATCCGATTTATTACGGATGTGCTTTTGGCTGAATTAGTTTTTTAAATACAGAGGCCGCAGAGGACACAGAGAGTTTTTTCCAATGAGGATTTTTTCTCTGCAGCTCTCGGCAAAAGCATGAAAAAAATGAACGCGCAGCGTTCGAAGATCATATAATTTAAAGCATCATAACTCATTGAATTTAAACAATATTTTCTCTGTTTACCTCTGCGGCCTCTGTAGTTTTTAAAACTTGAGTCCGCAACCATCATAAAATATATTCATGAGGACTCAAGAAATATATTGAGACTCAGGGCAAAAAAGATTATGAACAGATTCCCACTTCATAGTCATTTTATTTGGTCCGCGGTATATTATTTCTTGATTTTTGGCAATGAAAAATTTAAACATCCACTATGACTTATAAAATTGCAGCACTCTATCGTTTTGTTTCCGTTCAGGATATTCCTCGTCATCGCGAGGCGTTATTGGCTTTGGCCAATGAATTTGATCTGTGTGGGACGTTATTGCTGGCCCCCGAGGGGGTGAACGGCACGATTGGCAGTTCCAACGGCGGGGTGGACGCGGTGCTTAAGTACCTCAATGCGCATTTCGAAATTATGAAGGGTGAAGTCAAGTTTTCAGAGAGCAGCTCGCGCCCGTTTCTGCGGTATAAAGTACGGGAAAAGAAAGAAATTGTGACTTTACGCCAGCCGCAGGCCGATCCGACTATTCAGGTTGGGACCTATGTCGAACCCGAGGATTGGAATGATTTGATCAGTGATCCGGATGTGATTCTGATTGATACGCGCAATGATTATGAGACCAAAATCGGCATTTTTGAACATGCGATCGACCCGGATATTCAGACTTTTACGCAGTTTCCTGACTATGTTGAACGGAATCTGGACCCTCAAAAACACAAAAAAATCGCGATGTTTTGCACCGGTGGGATTCGCTGTGAGAAAGCCTCAAGCTATATGCTGGCGCAAGGGTTTGAGAATGTGTATCACCTCAAGGGCGGTATTTTGAAGTATTTGGAAACGATTCCCGCTGATCAAAGCAAATGGCAAGGTGAATGTTTCGTGTTTGACCGCCGCGTGGGAGTTAAACACGGGTTGGAGGAAGGGTCTGCCAAGCTCTGTCACGGATGCCGTGCCACACTTTCAACCCATGATTTGCAAAGTCCGCACTATGAATTCGGGGTCACTTGCCCGCATTGCTATAGCCATGTAGATGCGCATGAACTCAAAATCCGCCGTGAGCGGCATGATTACCTGATGCGCCATAAGCTGACGGCCAAGTCGGTGGTTGCGGTTAGTTCATAGATAAGCTCTAAGAACAGGTTCTAAACCTCAGTTTTCAAATCATCCCATATCTAGGCAACAGAAAAGCGGAACTTGTGTCGCTTTTTCGCATATCCGGACCCCGCATCAAGTGCGGGGTTACGAAATTTGACGGGTGGTGAGGATAAGTGGAGAAGCTGTGATAAAATCTTTTTGTTTTTAAGTAAGCTATGGTATCCTTTTAGAAGGGGGAGAAATGACTCACTGTCCGTGTGAGCGTTTGCGGGGGTTTGTCATTAAGGGATTTTAAGGTGGGGACGGTAATTTTGGTGCGCGGTCAAAGATTCGCATTGGCGGGGTGGCGATGCCTCGAAGTCGTAAGGATCATGATGCTTCTTGCGATTGTGGCGGTTGGGGTTCTGCCGCAGGCCGGATGGGCTGCGGGGTTTAGTGCCAATGTGTCCGCTATGCGTGATTTGACAACCCCCGGTGTGCGGTCGGAAATTGGTGATCCTAACCTCTATAGCCTCACCGGAAATCCGGGTTATAGCTCTTTGGTCAATGATTCCGGCTTTGCGCCTTTAATGGGGGATGACGATTTCGCCACCTTTATGTCACAGCCGAATTTTAGG
>JAEUKN010000026.1 GCA_016794305.1 Alphaproteobacteria bacterium
ATTTACGGATCGGAGTTTCGTTCGTTTAAATTTGGTGACAACGCTTTTAGATTTGGAAGATGTTAGCCCAATGGCCATATATTGGGCGATCAGAAAGATAGGGGTAGAAACCGTTTGTGATATGTTGGGATACATAGGGCGGCACCCACTGCTTGAAAAACAAGCAAATTTATGCGTTGCTTGCAAGCTTCTTGCCTTTGATCATGATGATTTGCTTGATCCATCACAACTGATTGAATGCATCACAAAAAACCTCACGCGCGGGGAAATCATGCACCCGGCCCAGGCTTTGTTAAATATCCTAGCACTGCGCGAGAGGGAGCACTCTCCAAGCCCTAAACCGCAACGGCGGCCTTAATTGCCGGGTGGGGATCATAGCCGACCAGCTCAAAATCTTCATATTTAAAATCAAATAGATTTGTCACATGTGGGTTGAGATGAATAGCAGGGAGCGGGCGGGGATCGCGCGATAATTGCAGTTCAATTTGCTCCATATGATTAAGGTAAATGTGCGCATCGCCCAAAGTATGGACAAAATCCCCTGCCTTCAGGCCGCAGACCTGCGCGACCATCTCAAGCAACAGCGCATAGGACGCAATATTAAACGGCACACCGAGGAAAATATCGGCTGAACGTTGATATAATTGGCAGGACAAACGCCCGTCTGCCACATAAAATTGAAACAGGCAATGGCAGGGCGGCAGAGCCATTTTGCCGATTTCCGCAGGGTTCCAGGCGGTAACCATAAGGCGGCGTGAGTCGGGATTGGTTTTAATATCGTGGATCAGATTGGCAATCTGGTCAATATGACGACCGTCCGGCGCGGGCCACGACCGCCATTGTGAGCCGTACACCGGCCCCAAATCGCCATTTTCATCGGCCCATTCATCCCAAATGGATACGCCATTATCCTTGAGGTATTTAATGTTGGTTTCACCCTTTAAAAACCACAGCAATTCATGAATCACCGATTTGGTATGAACTTTTTTGGTGGTGAGAAGGGGAAATCCGTCCTCCATCCGAAACCGCATTTGATATCCAAAAACCGAAATGGTACCTGTTCCGGTGCGGTCAGATTTTTTGGTTCCATTCGCGAGCACATGGCGCAATAAATCGTGATATTGTTGCATACTTAAAATCCCTTCCCAATTTAGCTTGATCTTGATTAAGAACCTGTTCATAATCTCTACTCTGGCGTTGGCTTTTCACGGTATTTCTGCGCTTCCGCTTCTCACGTACATCTATGTACGATCCGATGCGGTTCTCGAAAAACCGCAAAAATCCTGTGCCATAGCGAGATTCTGAACAGGTTCTAAGAGGATTCTTAGAGATTATTATGCCTACGTCAAACGGTATAAGAAACTTATCCACCGATTTCCCAGTTTACTCAAGATGAGAGCTTGGCACGCTCAAATAATACAAACGGCATTCTGAGTTCTGAACGCAAAATGGCGTGACTCTTAAGGTTGTAATAATCTGCGGCCAATTGATTGCAGATGGCTCCACTCTCCAGATCATCTTTAGCCAAGCAAGCGGCAGCCGATGTTGCCTGAGTTTGCACGCTGTCGGTGTAGTTTACAATTTTGCGAACATCGTCTTGTAGTGATAATGTAGCGGGGTGAAGATATAGGGTTTTCAACTTTTTTGGCACCACGGTGTGCGCACTACAAAAAACCAAAGGGGGGATTTGCGCAATAAAACTATCCGTGCAAGTCAGGTCTATGTCCATGATAAAATTACGGATGTTGGGGTATGCCCCCGCCACCAATGCGACATCTACGTGTGATTGCTTTAAAGCCTCAATCGCCTCTTCAAAAGACTTGTAAGCCAAAATTTGTTCCGCAAGCCCCAGTTTTTCTGCAACATAATAACTTGAGGTCAATTGGTTAATGGGCGGGTCGCCAAGGGTTGATAATTTTATAAAATTTTTGAGATTTTTCATTTTTATCTTCTCATTTCTCGGTAATTTTTCCGGCAACTTTTTCAAGGCAATGTTTTCTGATGAATCTCGGCTTCGCGGATATAAATCGGGGTGGGGGGGTAATGGCGGTGATCTGTCGTTTTCAGCGAGGCCGCCAGCCGCGCCATATGCTCAAGTGGGGGCAGGGCAGCGCATATGATTTTACCGCTGATTTTATTGCGCCAGTCTTCTACCTCTTCAGGGGTAAAAATCCTTGCGTTTTGTTGATTTAAAACCATGTCGCTGCTTAAACCGTAATAATCGCCGCGCTTAGTGTCGATGAGGGCCAAAATAGGTTCTGATATCGCCGCCGCTACATGGTGCTTTGATTGCGTTGCTTGTTGTTCTGCCCCTAAAATAAGCTCTAATGTCGAAAACCCCACGGCCTCAATATCCAGTGCCATCGCAAAGGATCGCGCCGTGGCAAGGCCAATGCGAACACCGGTGAATGATCCGGGTCCGCGCGTCACCGCGATTAAATTTAATGATTTGGGCGAGAGTCCTGCGTGGCCTAATATATCCGCCATGGCTGGCACTAACTGTTCCGCCTGTCCGCGTTCGGTTTCAATATGGGCATAAAAAAAGTCGGACTCCTGGCGATCTTGTGCTGTGTCGGTCGCTAAAAGCCCTACCTGAATATCACGCACCGCAACATCTATGGCCAATATATTCATAGTTTCATTCATTCTCAAATTAAGCTTAAACTGCTTTCCGTTTTTAACTTTTTCCGCAATTCAAGTCCAGAATAAGAAATTAAAAAAATGTGGAAAAGAATTTATCGCAAGCTTATCACTTGAAGCTTGTCACTTGGGATTGAAAACGCTAAACTGAAAATCCAAACTGACTGGGATTCGGTTATATGGGATCTGACTTTGGCCGCGGCCATAAAATTTGAGGGTGTTAAAACGTCATGAATCATTCCGTTTTTTTGTTATCTGTGCTGCTCGTGGGTTTTGTCGTGACTTTGGGATTGTCGGGATGTGAGACTTACCAACCGGTGAGGGTCAAGGACCCGCAATTGGTGGCGCAACCTGATAAGGTGTCGATGATGTTGGCTCAGGCAGCGGATCGGGCCTCAAACGCTTTGGAAACTCTGGCTGCGGTCGAACAAAAACGCACACCGGCAGCCTCCGTTGCCGCAATAGAAAATGCGCCGCCTGAACTGCGCCGCGCCATGACCATTAACTGGATTGGGCCGGTGGATCAGATTACCAAATTATTGGCGGATCGTGCCGGGTATCGTTTCCAAACTTTGGGTTCTGAACCTGCGACACCGGTGGTGGTGTCAATTAATGTAACCAATGAACCGATTGTGGAAATCTTGCGCTCGGTTGGCTTGCAACTGGGCGCGCGGGCCGATATTCACGTGAATGCCGGGGATCGGGTGGTGGAGTTGAGTTATTCACCCGCGACCGGACTTGGCGATGTTGCTCGTGCCAGACAGTGAACAACAGGAGGGTAAGTTGATGATCCGATTGCTGTTGAACCCTATAAAATTTGGCCCTTTGCTGGGGCTGCTGCTTGCACTCAATATGACGGGGGGCAGCGTGAATGCCAATGCGGCCAATGGTTCGCCTGCGTTGCAATCCCAAGTCTATCAGGCCGATGAAATGAAAGCCGGGGGCGGGGAGGTTCGCGATTTTGAAGCCGAAACCCTCACCCCGAAAAATCTGAAAGATTTACAGGAAATTCCGGGCTATGTCGAGGCACCCGAAGAAAAAGGCTTGCCGCTTGATATTCGTAAAGAAGCATTGAAAGAAGCCGCTCTGTCCTATGGTGCGCGCGGCGGGCTTGCGGCGCGCAGCTACGAGATTCGTAAGGAGCTTGGTGTTCGGGCCAATCAACTGGACAAAATTTTTGATTTTCGGCAATTATTGATCGCGGCCCCTTCCGGGTTTTTGATTGAACCGCCGATTATTTCAGAGTCTCTCAATGCGTTGTTGATTGAAGGTGACGGGCAGTCGGCCGCCGTATCGGATGCCATTTATAAGATTCAGGAAAATGTCAAGATTGTCTCGGCCCCGCGCAATTGGCGCACATATCTTGAGCGCGGATGGGGGAAAGTTGAAGATCCGCCGGAAATTCTGCGCCCCAAAAATGATGAGGAACGCAAATTATGGCGCGAATTGGTGCAGCAAGGATGGAAGGAAGGATATGAGCAGGGGAGCGAGGTTTTTGACGAGGATTTAAATCGATTATCGTCTGATTTTGACGGGATGGTGCGTTATCGTAAATTATTGGCGCAGGGCATGGTGTCACAACCATTTGCGCAACAAATTGATCGGGGGGTGACCAAAGAAGCTTCCACCATGCGGGTGGGGGACCGCGCAGTCAGAATTACCGGAACACCTGAACTTATCTCGGGATCGCAAGAATGGCAACCCGCAAGCCGGTAAGCCTCGTCAAAGGGGACCAGTCCCTGGTTGAAACTTGGCCGGATGAACCGCATCGTTTCACCGAAGCGCATGTCGATGTGTTCTTGCTTTATTGCGTGAAAAAGGGTGCCTCCGACATCACCATTCAAACTGACCGCCCGGTTTACACTGAAATTCACGGTATTTTATACCCATCAACCTATCGGCCACTTGATGCCGCCGATATGCATGCGTTTCTGGTTAAGATTTATGGGCCTGATGCATCTGCCCGTTTGGCGTCTGGTCGCGATTTGGATGTATCTTATGAAATTAGGCCAGATCGCTATTCCCGTAGCCGATTCCGGGTCAATATTACCGCCGTTCTGGCCCACGGGCGGGACGCCGCCCAGATTACCATGCGGGTGATGCCGGCCGAAGCCCCGCGGATGGAAGACCTAAAAATTGAACAGCCAATCATTGATCATTGGGCCCCACGGCAAGGCATGGTGGTGATTACCGGCCCGACAGGTTCCGGGAAAACAACCCTTTTGGCGGCGGGTAACCGCATGATGCTGGAGCGCCCGCACGGATGCGGTAAGATGCTCACCTACGAATCCCCGATTGAATTCACATATGACACAATTCATTCGCCGCGTTCACTGGTCTCGCAAACCGAAATACCACGCCATTTGCCCGATTTTGCCGCCGGGGTGCGCAACGCCTTGCGGCGAAAACCACAAATTATTTTGGTGGGGGAGGCAAGGGACCGTGAAACAATTTCGGCGGCCATTGAGGCCGCACAGACGGGGCACGCCGTTTATACGACAACGCACACAACGGGGGTTGCCTCAACCGTTCGGCGTATGATTTCCGCCTTTGAGAAGGAGGAGCGGTCAGAGCGAGCCTATGCCCTGATGGAAACTTTGCGTATGATTGTGACTCAGGCTCTGGTGCCTAAGATTGGCGGCGGGCGGGTCGGCGTGCGGGAATGGATGGCCTTTCCCGATGATGTGCGCGAAAAATTACTGGATATGGATTATGAGCAATGGAGCGTGGAAATCCAGCGCATGATCCCGTTTTACGGGCAAACTATGAATAAATCCGCAACCATCGTATTTGAACAGAAAATCATTGAAAAACGTTATTATTTATTGTTGACGGCAGGGGGCGGTGCAGGATGACCGATACCGACCCGCCCATCCAGCATCCTCCCATCCAGCATGCTGAAGTGACCGAGCTTATCCTTGATCGTTTGCGATATATTCTGGATGGCAATGGCGGAAATCCTGAAAACATTACCCCCGTGGGGAAGCCGGAATTTACCTGTTATAAATTCCCCGCGCATGTGTTTATTCGTTTAAATGCCAAGGTCACCATGCGACATGAGCATGGCAAGAATACCGATTATCCCGCCGTGACCTCGCAAGAGGAGTTTCGGCATAAAACCCAGGATGCGGCCCGTATTATTTCGCAACAGGATATGCGGCGCCAACAGGTCATTGACATTATCCGCGCCCGACCCGATCGCGGCTTTGGGTTAAGCGGTAAAACCGTACCCCTCAAGGGCTTTACCCAAAATCTAGTTTGGCATGAGGAATGCGGGGCCTGTAACCACAGCGGTAAAATGAAATGCCCCAGATGCGACGGGCGCACGCGGGAGGTCTGCCCGACCTGCCATGGCTCCAGGCTTTCGCCCTGTCCGCGCTGTGGCGGGGTGGGGCGCACTCAAACTCCCAAGGGGCCGCAACCATGCACCCAGTGTAACAGCACGGGCCGAATCCCTTGCGCAGCCTGCGGGAGTCAGGGGCAAATCCCGTGCCGTGCGTGCGGCGGAACCGGCAAAACCATTTGCGGTGCGTGCCACGGGCGGGGCTATAATTCCCATATCGCGCATATTGAGGTTGATGCCACACTTGAATCCAGCTTTGAACCCGAAGAAATGCCCAAAATGCTCTCGCATCTTATCGGCCATCGGGCGGAGGAATTATTTATCAATAACGAATTATTTTTCTGTGCGCCGCCCGGACCCAAAACATCTGCGCTGCTAAAGGCTCCTTTGGGGGTTGGTGAAACTGACCCCGCCAGTGCGGAAAAACAGGCGGAGGAAGAGGAGCGCCGGGAACGCAACTATGCCAATGGCGTCATCCCGCTTGATTTTTACTTGGGTGCCTATTTCGGAATTTTTGAATTTAATATTGAAGGGGAACCAACCGCCATTACGGTGATTGGGGAGGGGGCACGACCGCTCTCCAGTTCACATTTTCTTGAACGCCTAACGATCAAGGGGATCAAGGCTCTAAAGCGCGCGGCTCACGGCAGTTTGGAACCGGTTGCCGATGTTGCGCGGGCCTGCCGATATAAAATTTGGCGCAGCGTAATGACGGAAGCCGTATTGGCCAAGCCCGCCCGTGTAATTGCAACCGATTTGCAAAAACAATACCCCGTGGGTGTATCATCCAAAACATTGATGGAAATGGCCAATAGTGCCATTACCGTTCTGCGTCATGTTACCCGCGTGCCGCGCTATCTCGGCATGTTGACGGGACAGGCGATTTTGGCACTTTTTTGTACCTATTATTTCTTTCATGGCGGGCAAAAATCCTTGGCCTATGCCGCCAACGGCCTGGCACAGCATTTTTCGGTAAATTTAACGCCCGATATGTATTTGGCAATTTTATATCTTGCAAATGCGCTTTTTGTGTATTTGGGCTATGCGGGCTCGAAATATCTGGGCCGAGCTTGGGGCCGCCGCGCACAAAAGAAAATCGTTGAATCCATCATGAAGGATTTACAAACATCCAATGGACCGGAAGAGTTTGGTTCTGGGGCCGGTTTTTCGTCCCGTGATCTCGCCGAACTTCCACCCGCAGGATGGATGAAATGGTGGAGTTTGCTCTTCAGCATTTTGATCGTAGCTATATGCTTATTCCTGAAAGGGTAAGATATCAATGAGCAGTTTATGGAGCTGCTATGGTTCCGCTTTTAGCTAATTCTAATGTGATAATGTATATTATGGAAAATTTAAGAGATTTTTTGGATTTCTAATGCTAAATATAAAAATAGCCAAACAAAATAACAATTGACCTGCTCCCCGAAAATAGTCCAAAAGTTGGTAGAGTCTGCTAGGCATAAACATCCCTGATGGGAAGGAGGAGCAGACGAAGCGACTATGCTGACCCGATTGAACGCGAAAACAAACACCAAAACAAACAGCAGAAAGCATAAGTTTTTGTGCGGGACATCATATTCTCCCACTTGAAAAATATTGCAAATTCTGGTCTGTTGAGCCCAGATTAAACTCATTTTTACATTAAAGGAATTTCGCCGTGGAAGATACGCTTCGCGTTGCCGCTCTTGATTATCACCAATTCCCTAGCCCCGGGAAAATATCCATCAACCCCATCAAATCTATGGCCACGCAGCGCGATTTGTCGCTGGCTTATTCGCCCGGTGTGGCGGCAGCGTGTGAAGAGATTGAAAAAGATCCGTTAACCGCCCTGGATTACACATCGCGCGGGAATTTGGTGGCCGTGATCACCAATGGTACGGCGGTTTTGGGGCTGGGTGCGATTGGGGCTTTGGCCTCCAAACCTGTGATGGAGGGCAAGGCGGTTTTGTTCAAAAAATTTGCCAATATTGATTCAATTGATATTGAGATTGATGAAACTGATCCGGAAAAATTGATTGAAATTATTGCCTCGTTAGAGCCCTCCTTCGGCGGAGTTAACCTTGAGGATATCAAGTCCCCCGAATGTTTTGAGATTGAGCGCACCCTGCGCGAACGCATGAAAATCCCAGTGTTTCATGATGACCAACACGGGACGGCGATTATCTCCGGCGCGGCCATTCTCAACTGGCTGCACATCACCGGGCGCGATATTAAATCGGTGAAGCTTGTGGCTTCAGGTGCCGGCGCCGCGGCCATTGCGTGCCTCAATTTGCTGGTTAATTTGGGTATGCCAAAGGAAAATATTATCGTGTGTGACCGCACTGGCGTGGTGTATAAAGGCCGCAACGAAGGCATGGACCCTGAGAAAGAAAAATTTGCCGTTGAAACTTCGGCGCGAACTTTGGCTGATGCCATTCAGGGGGCCAATATTTTCTTAGGGCTCTCCGCCGCCGGCGCACTCAAAAAAGACATGGTTGCCACTATGGCCGATGCGCCGTTGATTATGGCGCTCGCCAATCCTACGCCCGAAATTATGCCGCACGAAGCACTTGAGGCCAAACCCAATGCGATCATTTGTACGGGACGTTCAGATTTCGCCAATCAGGTGAATAACGTGCTTTGCTTTCCCTATATTTTCCGCGGGGCATTGGACGTGGGCGCAACGGCGATTAATGAGGAAATGAAAATGGCGTGCGTGCGGGCGATTGCGGGTCTGGCACGTAAAGAGGTCACCGCCGAAGTAGCCGCCATTTATTCCGAAGAAACTTTGGAATTTGGCCCGAAATATATGATCCCGAAACCCTTTGATCCGCGTTTGGTGGTGGAGCTGCCGATTGCCGTAGCCAAAACCGCGATGGAAACCGGTGTGGCCACCCGCCCGATTGAGGACTGGGAGGCCTATCGCGCCAAATTGATGCAATATGTGTACAGATCAGATGCCGTGATGCGCCCGGTGTTTGCGAAGGCCAAGGCGCAAATGAAACGCATTGCCTATTGCGAAGGTGAGGAAGAGCGTGTGTTGAGGGCGACCCAAACCGTGATTGACGAACAATTGGCGCGGCCCGTTTTGGTGGGGCGTCGCAATGTCATCGAAAGCCGTATTGAAAAATTGCACCTGCGGATAAAACCGGATCAGGATTTTGATCTGGTGGACCCCGAAAATGATGCGCGTTATCATGATTATTGGACCAGTTTTCACCGCCTGATGGAACGCAACGGCGTGCCGCCTTCCTATGCACGCACGATTGTGCGTACCAACACCACGGTCATCGGCGCGTTGTTGGTGAATAAGGGAGAGGCCGACGGCATGATCTGCGGCACCGTGGCCCCGTATCGCGAGCATTTAAAAACCGTGGTAGATGTGATTGGACTCCGCCCCGGGGTTGAAACGGCCGCCGCTATGGCGTGCCTGTTGCACCCCAAACGCGGGCCTATTTTTATCTGTGATACCCATATCAATCCGGATCCCAGCATCGCACAAATCTCGGAAATGACCATGCTCGCGGTAGAGGAAATGCAGAAATTCGGCATAATCCCTAAGGTTGCCTTGATTTCGCATTCCAATTTCGGCACCCACCGTCATGAAAGCGCGTTTAAAATGCGCGATGCGTATTTTGATATCAAACTGCGTGCGCCGGAACTGGAAATTGACGGTGAGATGCATGCGGATTGCGCGTTATCCGAGGAAATTCGCAATCAGATTATGCCGAATTCTACGCTCAAGGGTTCCGCTAATCTTTTGATTATGCCGAACGTGGATGCGGCCAACATCACCTATAACGCCGTGAAAATTTTGGCGGATTGCGTGCCGATCGGCCCAATTTTGCTCGGTACAGCCCACACCGCGCATATTCTCACCAACGCCGCCACCGCGCGCGGTATTGTGAACATTACGGCCGTTGCTGCGCTCGGGGAACATATTTTCACCAATACCGAGATGCCCGCAATTTTGAGGGACGAAGCGGCTTAAAATAGAAATTTTAACCTACTCCCTAGGCGATCAATATTGAATTAGAGGGGTAGGTTATATCTCGCTTATTTCACCATCGAAAGCGGTCACCCTGATAGACTCAGGATGAGGTTTGAAATTAGTATCAGATGAAATGATATTTATAATGTCTTTGTCATTATCAATTTCCAATAGAATCCTAATAATTTCTTCGATTTTTTTACGGGAATACTCAGAACCATCTCCACCAACAAACTTAATTTGAAGAATCGGATAGGGCAATATGTTATCGCTCGATAAAAGCGTTGATATAAAGTCTTTAAATTCTTTGCGCGATATGGCTCTGGCTATCCCTATAGTTTTTGTAGCTGGATTAAAGCATATAACAGCTATGTCTTTTCCTAAATTATATGTTGTTAATGCACCTAAATGATCATAAAAAGATACTGTTTCTTTATGATATCTTTCAACTCTCAGTTCTTTCTTAATTGACTTCATAATACCCCCACACTATCGCGCTAAGTTTTTTTCCGGTAATACGACTCTAGATTCCGCTTTTGCATGGGGTTGAGCTTCCAAGTCTAAAGATAAAAAGCCATCTAGATTAAGATGATAACGCCCATTCTTTTCAAATACAAAAATATTATTATTAATAAAATCAACAAGAGGTTGATTGGCCATAGCGGCTCCACTACCGATATAAATAGAGCGATTACTTATAACATCCGCTGCAAGATTCCTATCAAAAGTTGACACTTCAATGCCTCTGTCCGCCAAATCATTTATTCTCTTATCTAGCACTTTTATCAAGTTCTCTACTGAGTGCTTATACCCATCAGATATCTGTAGCAACTGATCAACTACCGTGGGAATCTGAGCTTGTGAGAGACTTGAACCTTCTGTAATCAGCTTGTAAATTTCCCCCTCAGTTTTTCCCAAATAATATTTGCGCAAATTATATATGGCTGGATGGGGCAGAAAAATAGGTTCACGATTTACCGAAGATGTCAAATCAATAGAAACGCGTAACGATCGCCCCGATCCTCCAATTAATGGTATACCATTCGCTAATGCACTATCTGGATTTAACTTTCCAGGAGATTCCTCAAAGACTTCAAAAGTTTTTGGATCAACCACAACAGATGTAGGCTGTCGAGGGTCTAAAATGGAAGCTGAAATAATATTTACGTTTTTTCCGTCCAGAAACCGTAATACCTTAACAATATTATTATTAGAGCTCTCGACAGAACTGGCAAAAGGCTTTATATCCCCAGAACGAGCACCTATAATTTTTACTTGCAGCGTATTATCTTTAGGCATTCTATTAAATACTTGCTGCAATGAATTGATATCAGTATCTTCATCAATGTGAGCAATTGCCATTTTATGTGTTTTTGCATCCCAGATCAACACAGCAACGCAACTATTAATATTGTCGGTGCCTATAAGTTGTTCATCAGAAAAACCTATTTCTCTCTGTTCCACTCTATAAGCGTCATAATTTATGGGCTGTCCGCTGGAATGTGAAAAGAGCTCAACAGAGCGCCTACGAAGCGGCAAAAGTTTTTTTCTTAATTCATTTGCTTCCTCGTTGTACCCGCTATGCTCCTTCTCTCTGATATTAGCGGTAATCGCAGAATATAATATGCCTACAGTTTTATATACATAATCTAATTTCTTTTCTTTTTCAAATATAGATAGAGCTTGCTCAAGAGCCGGGAGTGCTTGCTCACTGAGATTAGCAAGCAGACACACCTTCCCATAATTTAGCAAATCATTTGCTTGAGCTAGCGGGTTCCCATCATGTGCACTTACATTTGCTGCTTCGATAAATTTGTTCATTGAAAGAATAATATCAGTATACTTTCCATTTTTTTTCCACTCTGAGTAAGCAGCCATAGCTTCTCGATTATGAGCTTCTGCCTCACCAGATAAACTGTAACTTATTTTGGTAACTTCGGCTGTTCTTCTTGCAAAACCTGAAGGTAATTTAGCAAGCAGTTCAATAATTATATCAACGTGATATCCTGAAACGCTTTTACCATTCACCAGCATATGAGCTTCTTTACGTACATAAGTTAAATGCAGGAGCTCAAAATGAGAACTGGGTACAATTCAAATTTTGATCCCCGTACTACAATAAACTAAGTTTATAAAGCATAAGTTAATTATTAAAATCAGACACCAACAACTCACCCCCATTGCGCCAGGTCGCGGGCGAGGCGGCAGGCACCCGTCATGCGGGAGTCCATATTTTCCCATGATGCGATCAAGGCCAATTTATGATCGGGGCGAATTTTCACCGTTCCGGGGCGCGTGGTCAACCAGGCAAAGAGTTGATCGGCATGGGGCGGTTGATCATTATAAAATTTGATTAAGGCGCCCTTTGGCCCCACATCCATTTGGATAATGCCCGCACGTTTGCAATAAATTTTAATGCGCATGATTTCGAGCAAATTATGCACCTCCGGCGGCAGGGGTCCGAAACGGTCGATCATCTCTGCCGCCAGAGCGTCAATATCATGATCCCCCGTGAAATCCGCCAATCGCCGATAAAGTCCCATCCGCACCGATAAATCCGTCACGTAATTTTCGGGGATCAGGACCGAGAGGCCGATATTGATGGTTGGGCTCCAATCCTGCGCCATTGCTAACTCCCCGCCATGGTTCCCCCCGTTTTGCGTATGGCGTACGGCCATCACTGCGTCCTCTAGCATTTGTTGATAAAGCTCCACCCCTACCTCGCGGATATGCCCCGATTGGGCGTCCCCCAACAAATTTCCCGCCCCGCGAATATCGAGATCATGGCTCGCGAGTTGAAAGCCTGCGCCGAGACTATCCAGCGTTTCAAAAATCTCCAGCCGTTTTTGCGCGTCTTCATTCAGGCGCATGTTGGCGGGATAGGTCAGGTAAGCGTAGGCCCGCGCCTTTCCCCGCCCCACGCGCCCGCGGATTTGATAAAGTTGCGAGAGCCCGAACATATCGGCGCGGTGAACGATCATTGTATTGGCCGAGGCAATATCAAGCCCCGATTCGATAATATTTGTCGCGAGCAAAACTTCATATTGCCGATCATAAAACGCATTCATGCGGTCTTCCAGCTCTGCCGGGCTCAACTGCCCGTGGGCCGAGATAATTTTGACTTCGGGGACCAATTCTTTCAAATGACGCTCCAAATCCTCCATATCAGCGATGCGCGGGCAAACATAAAAACACTGGCCGCCGCGATAATGTTCGCGCAAAATGGCTTCGCGGATCACCAGATCATCCACAGGCATCACAAAGGTGCGAATAGCCAGCCGGTCCACCGGCGGCGTGGCGATCAGGCTCATATCCCGCACACCGCTGAGCGCCATTTGCAGGGTGCGCGGAATTGGGGTCGCCGTGAGGGTGAGCATGTGAACGGAGTTTTTAAGTTCCTTCAATCGTTCCTTTTGCTTGACTCCGAATTTTTGCTCCTCATCAATAATCACCAATCCCAAATGCTCAAAGTGGATATCTTTAGAAAGCAAAGCATGCGTGCCGATCACCACCCGCACCGAACCGTCGCGCAGCCCGTCCTTGATTTTCTTGGCTTCATGAGTGGCCACAAGGCGCGAAAGCTGTTCCACACGCAATCCCATTTCGGCAAAACGCGCGCGAAAATTGGCAAAATGTTGCCGCGCCAGCAAAGTGGTGGGGGCAATAATCGCCACCTGGGCCCCCGCCCCCGCCGCGACATAGGCCGCGCGCAGGGCCACTTCGGTTTTTCCAAATCCGACATCGCCACACACCAAACGATCCATCGGTTGCCCGGATTTCATGTCGCTCAGCGTATCCTCAATCGCATTCAGTTGGTCTTCGGTTTCCTGATACGGGAATCGTGCCACAAATTCATTGTAATGGCTTGAGTCAATCTCAAGCACATCAGCATGATGCGTCGCCCGCGCCGCCGCGATTTTCAGCAATCCTTCGGCCATCGCCATCAGGTCTTTTTTGACTCTGGCTTTGCGCGCCTGCCACGCCGCCCCGCCAAGCTTATCAAGCTCGCCGCCCTCCCCGCCAAAGCGTGAGAGCAAATCAAGATTTTCAACCGGCACAAAGAGCCGATCACCGCCCGTATAGGTGATTTTGAGGCAATCATGCAGCAACCCTCCGGCCTTCAGGGTTTCCAGCCCTTCAAACCGTCCCACGCCATGATCAATATGCACCACCAAATCGCCTGGATTGAGGCTCGAGACTTCGCGCAGGAAATTCTCGCCCTTACGCTTTTTGGTGCTCTTACGACTGAGCCGATCGCCCAAAATATCCTGTTCAGTCACGATCACCAGATCGGGCGCGATAAATCCGCGCTCCAGATGCAAAATCACCACGCCGGTTTGATCGGGTTTGAGTTTTGTTGCCTGATGCCAGCTGTCGATAGGATAAGGCAAGCCCCCTCCCCCCTGCTCCATCATCAATTTCATGCGGTCGCGCGACCCTTGGGAATAACAGGCAATCAGGACCTTGCGCCCGGACTGACGATGGGCTGTGCTATATTTCCCGACCTCGCGAAATAAGTCGCCGGGCATTGATGCCCGAATATCGCCGAAATCCCGCCCGCGTCTGGCGATTATTTTTTGGGATTGAGTGTTTTGGACAACATCAGCATGGGAGTTGGTACGGGAGTTATCATTAGAGTCTGCGCCATCTGGATCATGACCAGCCCCAGCCGACGCATAAAAAATTTGTGCCTTACTCGTGCTCCCTTTTACACCCTCTTTTATCCCCTCTAGCCCCAAAAACTCTGCCCGACTCACATATAACGCTGCCGGTTCAAGCGGGTGATAGGCAACGCCGGAAAGGCTCACGCCGCCGCTTTCTTTCTTCTTTTTCTTGGACTGTAACGCTTCATCCAATGTTTTGCGGGCCTGATAAAAATCCTCAATCTGAGTGTCACGTTCCTCCAAAGCCGCAATTGCTTGCGAATCCATTGAGATGAGCGCACGCGGCACATAGTCAAATAAACTCACCAATTCGGGATAAAATAACGGCAACCAATGCTCCATCCCGCTTTGTTTGCGACCCTCGCTCACCGCTGCATAGAGGGGGTTTTGCTCGGTGCTCACGCCAAACAAAGCACGATAGCGCGTGCGAAACTGGGCGATGCTCTCATCACTCAGGAACAATTCACTCACGGGCAGCAATGAAAAATGATCCAAAAATCCGGTGCTTACCTGGCTCACGGGATCAAAAGAGCGAATGCTGTCCACTTCATCGCCGAACAAATCAATGCGAATCGGTTGATCATACCCGGGTGGAAAAATATCAATGATGCCGCCGCGCACCGCGAATTCCCCGGATTCTCGCACCGTATCGCAACGCGCATACCCGTTTGCGGCCAGAAAGCCCAATAATTTTTTCTCCTGCACGCGGGCCTTTTTACGAATAGAGAGATGCGCGTTTTCTAGAATCACCGGCGGTACGGTACGTTGAGTTGCGGCATTGATACCGGTTATCACAATGCGCGGCTTATAAAGCTCATCCTTTTGCCATTCCAACATACGACACAGCGCGTGAACTCGCCCGGCCATAATATCCCCATGCGGCGACACGCGGTCATAGGGCAGACAATCCCAGGCCGGAAACACCACAGTTTCAACATCGGGGGCGAAAAACGCCAACAATTCAGACAGCACCGCGCACCGTGCATCATCGACCGCGATATGGAGGACGATTTTTCGCTCTCGCGCAGCGTCCACGGCTTTGCGGGCCAAAAACCGCGCATCTTCGCCCTCCGGCAACCCATATACGGGCGAGCCGTATGACTGCCGAGATTCTGTGATATCAATTTGTTTTATCGGTGCTTGTGCGGACACCATCATTCGAACTCCTGATTTTTCGGGAGTTATACACTATAACCCAAACGGAATAAAATAATCATTTTTTTATGATCCTCCCGTATCCCCGGAAAAGAAAAAGCCGAACTTGTGCAGCTTTTTCGCATATCCGGGGTCCGGCAGCTGTATTCGGACCCCGCATCAAGTGCGGGGTTACGAAATTTGACGGGTGGTGAGTCCCCGCACTATCCGCCACTTAATTTAAATCTTCTAAAAGCGCGGGGATAAGGTTTGGCAAATCTTCGGAAATCAGCCCGGGCCCATGAAGTTCGGCAAGGCGACCATGAAGGAAAACCGCGGCGCAAACGCCCTCAAACATCGGCAAGATATCACGCGCCAAAAGCCCGGCAATGATCCCCCCCAGCACATCTCCGCTCCCTGCGGTCGCAAGCCACCCTGTGCCCGTGTTATTGACCACCGCGCGGCCATCGGGCGCGGCGATTACGCTGCGCGCCCCTTTTAACACCACAATGGCCCCGCTGAGTTTGGCTGCTTCAACCGCTCGCTCCATTTTACTCAGGCTAGGGTCAATAGTTGGGAAAAGCTTTTTAAACTCCCCTTCATGCGGGGTTAAAACACATCTCGGACTAATCGGCGGACCAATGGGAGAACCCTCTGTTGAAGAATTGGAGCCGCCCTGTTTTTGCGCCCCCCATCCTTGATGAATGGCGCGATACAGCAAGGGCGGATCATCGGCAAAAATCGTGAGCGCATCGGCATCCAGCACACAAAATTTTTGGGCCTCCAGCGACACGGCATCAAACACCGCCTTTTTCAACGCCGCCCCGTTTTCCGTACCCGCACCGGGACCAATCACAACCACGTTGCGCCGCGGATCGGCAAAATGATCACGGAACCGCGCAGCCTCAAGCATCGGCTCCACCAACAATGACGGGCTGATGGATTTGTAAATATACACATTTTCAGGATGGGCAATGATACTCACAAGCCCCGCGCCGATCCGCAAAGCCGCCATCGCCGCGAGTGCAGCCGCCCCGGTCATCACGCGCCCGCCCCATATCACGCAATGCCCGTGATCATATTTATGCGCGGCCGCGGGCTTGGTCGTGATCAGCTTGATCTGCTGCGCGCTCAAACTGTTTTCGGGCATTGATGAATTGACCGGCTTTTTTTTCACTTTTTCCCCATTTGGGCAGGCTCACATCATGTTTATCTTGCCCATGACATGATCATAATGCCTGTAATAGCCTTGTCAAATTATTTTGGGCGTGCAGAATCAAATTTCAGCACGCCCAGAATTAAGTTTGCTTACTATATGAAGTCTAGATTAAAGGCAAATATTATGGCCAATACTCCCTAAGCTGGGATGATGCATCTGCTATTCTCTCACAGGTCCAATTATTTGCAAAGGACCATAATTTTTTTATATCCTCATCCGTTGGGTATTTATCATCATCGCCAACTAATATTCCCATACTTAATTTACCTAATATATCTAAAATTTGGCTATTCTCTTCAAGTCCGCATTTCACAAGAGACTGTTTTAATTGATCAATAGCACTTGAGGTATCTGTCAAGTATTTATATAGATTAACATGGACTTCCCTCAAATTTTTATGTCCATGTCCATTTCCACTTAATGAAAGGTCATTTGAGCTTTTTTTATACATTGCTCTATAATGTAAAAAATGATTAGATAATTTATTGTGGTAAAAGACTTTGACTAGTATATCTGCAGCCCTTCTTGCATCGCATAATTCGGTTGCAGATTTAATATGAACGGGAGTAATTTCAGAATTACCAAAAACATTAGCTGCTTTTGCAAAAATAGCAGCCATCTTGATCCATCTCGATTCAATTTTATAACTATCAGCCTCAGGATTGTGGTATCCCCTCACCATTTTTCTCATGTATTTTCGTGACAGCATATTAAATATGCTTGATAAACATTTTTTGGGTAAGTTCAGCGGATTCATTTGTAATAACCTGGGTTACAATGCTAAAAATTATAGATTTTATTTCTATAAAACAAATCAATGAAAATGTCAATATTTTCAGAATTAAAAATTGCGATTTAAAGAATAATTTCTAAATTGTTCCAAATTGGGCCAGGTATTTTTGATATTCTGCCTCATCAATTGAAATGCTTAGTGTAAGAAATTCACCATCCTGATGTTCACGAAGGACGCTGGCATGACGATGAAGCCAGGCAATTTGCTTACCGTTCGCGCTTGGGACTGTGATAATTTTTTCCAGATAATGGCGGGATAGTTGCGACTCAATTGCCTGCAAAAGCTCATCAATCCCCGCCCCTGTAACCGCAGAAATCGGAATTTGCCGCCCGCGCAACGTGGGGTCACGCAACCATGAGTCGGTGTTTAGATCAAGTCGATCAATTTTGTTCAAAACCTCAATGATCTTGCTGTTTTGATCATACTCAATCCCCAATTCTTTTAAAATTGTGATCACGTCATTCCGCTGCGATTCTGTCTCACTTGAGGAAATATCGCGCACATGCAGGATGATATCGGCGTAATTCACCTGTTCCAACGTCGCGCGAAACGCCGCAATCAGGTGCGTTGGCAGGTCAGAGATAAACCCGACAGTATCGGATAAAATAACTTCCCGCCCATGGGGGAGTTTGAGCCGCCGCATGGTCGGGTCGAGCGTTGCAAACAATAAATCCTGCGCAAAGACATCCGCCCCCGTCAGGCGGTTAAACAAGGTCGATTTGCCGGCATTGGTATAACCCACCAATGCAATCACGGGGTATGGCACACGTTCCCGACTTTTGCGCTGTAAATCACGGTTTTTGCGCACTTGATCAAGCTGGATTTTGAGTGCGGCCATTTTATCGTCAATGATGCGGCGGTCGATTTCAATCTGGGTTTCCCCCGGCCCCCCCAAAAAACCCGCCCCGCCGCGCTGGCGTTCCAGGTGAGTCCATGACCGCACGAGGCGCGAGCGTTGATAGCTGAGCGCCGCCAGCTCCACCTGCATTTTTCCTTCGGCGGTTTGCGCCCGGTCCCCAAAAATTTCCAAAATCAACCCGGTGCGGTCAATGACTTTGGCGTTCCATTCAACCTCAAGATTCCGCTGCTGAACCGGGGAAAGCGCGGCATTGACAATCACCACCGTCGGATTTGTTTGCGCCACTTTTTCCCCAATGGCCGCGCGGGTTCCTTCACCGATATAGTGTCCCGCGGAAATTTTGCGGATATTGGCCTTGACCACCTCCAAAACATTTAACCGAATCGCCTGCGCCAGGCCCGCAATTTCCTCCATCATCGTGTGCACATCACGATCATGGGGCGCGGCGGCAGCCGATTTTGCGTCATTAACGGAGGCTGTTTTGGGGGAAGGTGATTTGGGCGGCGTTAATAAAACCGGGTGAATGATCAAGCAAGTTTGCGATGCTTGCCGATCCCCACCGCCGCCGGCCCCTGCCTTCTTATCAAAACCGGAGCGCGCCATTTATCCTAACCTGAGTGTCTTGAAATGTAATGACTATGCCTGTGCTTGATCTTCGTTTGATGGCGCAGGGGCAGCGCCGCCCTGCTCCTCCCCACCGTCATATAGTGAAAGCGGGCCGGATGGCATAATGGTTGAAATCGCATGTTTATAGACCAGTTGAATATGCGAATCGCGCTTGAGCAAAAGGCAAAAATTATCAAACCAAGTCACAATCCCCTGTAACTTCACCCCGTTCACCAAAAACACCGTAACCGTATGTTTTTCCTTACGAATTCGGTTGAGAAAGACATCCTGAATATTTTGATTTTTTTCGCTCATTTTATTTTTCCATTTTATAATTTTATTAGTTGTTTACTGGCATCCAAAACTACTGGGCACCTTAAATGACAAAGCGGTACTCGGCAAGCGTTTAATTTGCTCCATGAACATTTTCCCCTTCATCATCTCTTCCTTCCTCGCACAGTTTAAAGGCATATTTGGCAATTGGCGGGCCGATGGTTTCAAGCACAGCCACAGCAGAAAACACCAATACCGCCAGTTGCGCCCCCACGCTTGGGACAAGGGAGTTGGCCGTTTGCAACAACCCAATCGCCATTCCCGCCATGGGCATCAATAACATCCCCGTGGCCGAAGCCTGAGCCCGCGTATATCCCAAGGCTTTTTTTGCCGCAAACAGCGTGCCATATTTGGCCAAACATCGCCCCAATGGAAATGCCAGCGCGACAAATCCCATGTGCCACAATTCCTGTAAATGCAGGCTCGCCCCCGCCGTCACAAACAAAATGATAAAGAAAATATCCTCGGCATATCCAAAATCCATTGTGGTCAAGCGTTGCGCGGGGCTTTCCAGCCACCGAACCATCACCCCAAAAACCAGACAGGAAAACAGGAAGGAGACTTGAAACGCTGTGTTAAGCCCGAGCGTGAGCATGATCCCGCCCAAAATCAGCGGAAACGCATAATGGAACGTCTTAACCGTCAAAAGCCGCGCCAGCCCGGTGACCAGCGCAGCACAGGCCAGACCGACCACAAATCCGCCAAACAATCGGTAAAAAGGAATGCCGACAATATCGCCAATCGGCGCATCCTTGGTATAAAGCGCAAAGGGCAATGCCATGGTAAACACAAGGAATGAGAGCATATTATTCAGCGCCACAAATAATTTGGCATTTTCAGTGACAGGCCCCTTGGCCCGCATTTCATTGGCCACATGAACCAGCACGGCGGGGGATGAGGAAATTCCAATGGCCGCAACCAGCACAGAAATGATCAACGAAAATTTAAACAATAGCAAAATGGCCAGAATGGCAAAAAATGTTGCAGCCGATTCAATCAAAGAAATCAAAAGAATCTGCGGATTTTTTAAAATTTCTTTGGGGTGGATGGTTGAACCCAGTTTGTACAGAATAAGCCCCAGGGTAATTTGCACCAACTGGCCTGCCTGAGTGATGATATCCCCGCTAATCACCCCTGCCCCTTCGGGTCCCATCGCCAACCCCACAACCATAAATCCGGTAATGGTCGGCAACCAACTGATCTTATGGGCCATCAACCCACCCAAGACTCCGCACACCATAAACATGCCGAAAATAATCGGGTAGTTCAGGTGCAGCGGGAAAATGTCATGGAGGATTTGTTCAAACATCGAAGAATAATTTGCGCAGAGTAATCGGGCCAAAAAGAATCAGGAATCATACTGGCGCATCGTACAATATTTAAACGATTCCCTCACGCAAAATATGAATCAAATCATCCAAATGTTTGATTTCGCGCACTTTCATATCGGAATAAGATGCGGATGTTTTCTTTTGCGATGACACGGTTTCGGCGATACAGGCATTGGTAAAACCCAATTTGGCCGATTCTTTTAATCGCTGCCCCCATTGCGATACGGCGCGCACTTCGCCTGAGAGTCCGATCTCGCCAAAAAATACGCACTCCGCCGGGACAGGACGGCCCATCAGCGCACTGATGAGTGAGGCCGCCACCGCCAAATCCGCCGCCGGTTCCGTAATACGAATCCCGCCCGCCATATTGAGGTAAACTTCGGAATTAGAGAACGCCATGCCGCATCTGGCCTCTAGCACCGCCAAAATCATCGACAGCCGATTTTGGTCCCACCCCACCACGGACCGGCGCGGCGCACCATAGGGTGCGGGGGCCACAAGTGCCTGTACCTCCACCAATAACGGTCGCGTTCCCTCCATGCCTGCAAAAACCGCACTCCCCGTGACATCGGGTTGGCGTTGCGAAAGAAAGAGCGCAGACGGGTTCGGCACCTCGCTCAACCCCTTTTCCCCCATCTCAAACACGCCAATTTCATCCGTGGGGCCAAAGCGATTTTTAACCGTGCGCAGGATGCGGAATTGGTGGCCCCTGTCGCCTTCAAAATACAGCACCGTGTCAACCATATGTTCCAGCACGCGCGGCCCCGCAATCTGACCTTCCTTGGTCACGTGCCCGACAAAAAACGTAGCGGTTTTGGTGCGTTTGGTAATGCGGATGAGCTCTTGAGCCGCAGTGCGCACCTGAGTCACCGTGCCCGGCGCGCTTTCCACACTATCCACATACATGGTTTGAATGGAATCGATCACCAAAACATCAATCTCATTTTGGTCGATGGTAGAGGCAATATCGCGCACATTGGTGGCCGAAGCCAAAGCCACGGGCGCATGATCCATCTTAAGCCGCAGCGCACGCATGCGCACCTGATCCACCGCTTCCTCACCCGAAACATAGACGCATTTGAGCCCCTGCAACGCCAATGAACACACGGCCTGAAGCAATAAAGTCGATTTCCCGATCCCCGGATCACCGCCGAGCAAAATGGCGCCCCCCGGCACCAATCCCCCGCCCGTCACGCGGTCAAATTCATGAATACCCGTGACCATGCGGGCGATTTGCTTTTGGTCCTCAATCTGCAACCCCACCAGATCAAGGCTTTTGCCTTTTTTGAGGGAGCCGGAGCCGCTATGAAGCCCCTTGGGCGGGCCGCTTTCAACCTGTTCGGCCTGAAGCGTATTCCACTCCCCGCACGCATCGCACTTGCCGGACCACAGCGCATGAACCGCGCCGCAAGATTGACAAACATAAGTGGTGCGGGATTTGGACATGAATTATTCTAAGCAATCTAATGCCATCTACTAAATGAAAATGTTTTTTTAAGCCTTGCAAAAACATTCTTTTTAATGACATTTAAATCCATACCGTCTTTTAAATCTTCTTGCTCCAACTTCTCAGAAAAAGAGCTGCTAAACGTATCACCATCCAATAACCACTTTTCACCCTGCCCAAGAGGTAAATGTGCGCAAGTCAATGCCGGTCTCAAATCAAAAGTCAAAATATCACCTGCTTTTTTATCTCGTTCAGGGCCACCCGGAATCAATATTTTAACACGAACACTACCTTGATCTTTATCATCAATCACTTCTCCTAAATAAAAATTGTCATTTTGAAAAAATGCTTCATATTCTTCAAAAGTTTTTATCTTCGGCACACAAGCCATTGCCCCGGTTAGAATACTCACCTGCATTGCCATTAATAACAGAAAAATCACCATACTTTTTTTCATTGCTCAGTCTCCTTGTTTTAAAAATTATTCATCCACCAACCGCGGGAAAATGCCGACCGGTTGGTCGATCATCGTCCCCGGGGCGATGGCTTTTTCACGTGCAATGGCTGTAAAATCACGTTGACTGGGCGGCACCTTTAACTGGTCCAACAATGCCGACGCAGAGTCAGGCATATAGGGCTGGATCAAAATCCCCAGCACCCTAATCACCTCCACGAGGGCATAGAGCACCGTCGCCATACGCGCCGCATCGGTTTTTTTCAACGTCCATGGTGCCTGTGCGTCAATGTAAATATTTGCGGCATCAACCAACGACCAAATCGCATCGAGCGATTTATGAAAGCGTTGTAAATCCAGTTCATCTCGCACCTGGGCCAAAGTCACATCATAGGCTTTGGACAATAACTCCTCATCTTGAGCAAGATAAGCTTGGGCTGCGGGAATTTTTCCCTCACAATTTTTATAGATAAAGGAAAGCGTGCGCTGCGCAAGGTTTCCAAGGCCATTCGCCAAGTCATTATTGATGCGGTTTAACACATTGGCACGGGAAAAATCGCCGTCCTGGCCAAACGGCACCTCACGCAGCAACGCAAAGCGCGCGCCGTCACGCCCGTATTTTTCAACCAGATCATGGGGGGCGATCACATTGCCGAGCGATTTTGACATTTTTTGCCCCTCAATCAACCACCAGCCATGGGCAAAAACCCGCTTGGGCGGCGCAATTCCGGCGGCCATCAAAAACGCCGGCCAATAAACCGCATGGAACCGCAAAATATCTTTTCCCACCATATGGAGATCAGCAGGCCAATAGCCCTGCATATCCCCCGGATAGCCGGCGGCGGTGATATAGTTCGTGAGCGCATCAATCCACACATACATCACATGTTTATCATTGCCCGGCACGCTCACGCCCCAATCAAAATTGGTGCGCGAAACCGAAAGATCCTTTAACCCGCCGCGAACAAAGCTTTTGACCTCATTAAACCGCGTATCGGGCATCACAAAATCCGGATGATCATCGTAATATTTCATCAATGCATCCTGCCATTTGGAAAGGCGAAAGACATAACTTTCCTCCTCCATCCATGCCACTTCGGCGCCTGACGGCGCGATTTTGGTGCCGTTCGGGCCTTCGCGCAGCTCACTTTCA
>JAEUKN010000027.1 GCA_016794305.1 Alphaproteobacteria bacterium
CATAATTTCCTCCATTGCTGTTCCTCAACAATGAGAGTGAATCATCTATTTCTAAATACGTCAACCGAAATGAAGCGTGGCACTAGTTCCGAAATTGCTTGGTGATTTTTTCAATCTCTTTTTGCACCAAACGCTCCACCAATTTCGGCACGTTGTCATCAATCCATTGGCGCAGCATAGGACGCATCAGATCCTTGGCTATATCCTCTAACGTGATTCGCCCATCGGGATAGAGTCGTTTATTTTCTTCCCGCTCAACGGGGATATTGCCCATCAGGCGCGTAAAGGCATCGGCCGTGGCATGCGCCGCGGGAGCCGTAAAAATAGCTTCCTCACCAAAGTTTGAGAGGTCAAGATCGCTCTCCCGTCCCTCATCATCGTCATGAGCCGAGAGATCAAGATCAGAACGGCGCGGCGCATCCTCATGCGCAGAGAGGTCAAGGTCAGAGCTGCGGGCCGCCGGCTCAGCCATTTTTTGTGGCTCCGCCACTGGAATTTGGAAATTTTGCTCACTATAGTCAATGGTTTTTTCATCTTCGGGCAAGGCATTGGTCAATTCCAACACATCCGCAAAGCTTTCGCGCGGCTTGTCCTCCGGCTCTTCCTCGGGTTGATAGATCGGAATATCAAATTTGTCGTCTGCGGATTGCTCCAACGCTCCGCCCTCCCGCGTTTCATCATCCGAAATAATCTGTCGGATAGAAGCGAGAATTTCCTCAATTGATGGCTCTTGGTCTGCTTGCGGGCCCGCCATGGCAAAACGTCCTTAAAAAAACTTCACTATTTTATGCAGAATGTCTTAAGCATGGCTTAATGTCAAAGCCAGTTTTTCAGACATCCACAGAAAATCAGCATTATTTTACGCATAAAACTTGACAGAGCTATTTTACAGGGCGATTTTTCCACCGCCCAAGGGATGAGCAAAAAAGGCCCTTAAAAACTGAAAGTCACTTTAGGCTCAAAGCCTTTGAGATACTTGCTGCCTGCATCAAAGAGCTCGTGATTCATCACCCGATTCCGGTCATCCTTTTTAAATAAGGTCACCTGGCCTACGGCATCAGCATTCGGCTTCACCACGCACACCAAATGCCCGTGGGCGGCGAGCTGACGGATGAGTTGATCGGGCGGCTGTGCCACTGCGCCATTGATCAAAATCGCGTCATAGGGCTGATTTTTCTCATATCCTGACTCTAATTCACCCAAGATCGGAGATATATTTTGAATCCCCAGAGTTTCCCAGTGTTTATGGGCTTCATGAAGCATCTTCTCATCAGAGTCTAACGCTGTTACCTGCACCGCCAAACGCGCCAGAACAGCCGATGAATACCCAAAACCACAGCCAACATCCAAAACGCGCGCCCCCGCGCCAATATCAAGTGCCGTGATCATCCGCGCGAGCACGAGCGGCTCTAACATAAATCTCCCCTGCCCTAAGGCGACATCATTATCGAGGTAACACACACCGCGCAGCGAATCGGGCACGAACATCTCACGCGGGATATCGGCAAAGGCCGCCCTGACCGGTCCCGCCTGAATGCCGGATGGCTCCAGCTGGGAAACCACCATGGCCGTACGCGCCAGAGAAAAATTTTGCATTGTCATTAATTTTTATCCTTTATTGATCCGTAATTTGGGGCTTTAAAAGCCGTGACACTCGATTTTTAGATCGGTTATAAAATAGATACATGATTTTATACTGGATTTCTATGGTGAAAAATGCTAAATCCCCACACGATGATGGCGCGATGGCCGAGTGGTTAGGCAGAGCTCTGCAAAAGCTTGTACGCCGGTTCAAATCCGGCTCGTGCCTCCATCATTTTCCGCTAAAGTTTTCACACAAACCTTTACAAAACAGCTTGAAACTTGTTTCATTTCGGCGTCTATTATCGCTATGCCCTTGCGAAATGACGAAATTGATCAAAATTGGCGTAGGTTGGCGGCGGCGGCGCAAAAGGGCGATGCGGCCTCCTATCGCACATTGCTGACTGAACTGGTTCCGGTGATCAAGCGTAGCCTGAGCAAATCCTTGCCGTCCCCTGATATTGCCGATGATATCGTGCAAGAAGTTCTGATTTCCGTTCATAAAGCCCTTCATACCTATGAGATAGATCGCCCCTTTACGCCGTGGTTGATGGCGATTGTCAATTTCCGCCGTACGGACTTCCTGCGCGGCTATTATGCCGCACATGAAAACAAGCAAGTACCCCTTGATTCCGTTGAGATTCCGGACTATCTGAATCAAGATGACAAGGGCGCGCAAGAAGAGCAAGAAGCCCATTTGAAGGATGCTCTTAATAGTTTGCCGGAAAAGCAAAAAAATGTAGTTGAAATGCTGAAACTTGAGGGGCTAAGCACGCGTGAGGTTGCTGATAAAACCGGAATGAGCGAATCGGCGATTAAGGTCACTATGCATCGGGCCCTGCAAAAATTAAAAGAAAAAATTAAAAGAGAAGCTGGCGTAACATGACTGATTCCCCCCCCATTCCTCCCTCTGGCTCTAGCCCTCCTCCTTCGGGCCAAAAACAAAGCGAGGACTTACCGCCACAGCTAGAAGGCATGATCAACGGACTTTGTCAGGGGCTCAAGCCTTGTTGCGGGTTTCATACGACACGCCGCGCATTGTTGTGGATCCTACTGTTGATCACCTATACCACGGCAATTGCGATGACGATTGGATTACGCGAAAACATCCAACAATCCATGAATCGCAGTGACTATGTTTTTGAATTATTATTGGCGTTTGCCACGGGAATTTCATCGGCGCTTGCCACCTTCTGGCTTTCTACGCCCAATTCCGAAGATTATAAGAAATATTACGCCGTCCCGATTACCCTTTTATGCGTGCAGTTGCTGTGGATGTTTGACCGTCTGTTTTTCGAAGGCATGGGAGATATTCGCGAAAACTGGTTTAGCTATTGTTGGATCAACACCGCCATTCACACAACACTACCGGCTTTGGCGGTGATTTTATTGATCAAAAAAGGCGCATCTGTGCGGCCATGTTTAATGGCCTGTATGGGGGTCTTAGCAGTGAGTGAGTTTGGATGGATCGGCATGCGCTTGGTCTGTCCCCAAGACACTGTCGGCGAGGCGTATTTCCTCAATTTTTTACCCTATATTATTTTGGGGATTGTGATGGGATTTTTGGCCAAACGATTATTCAGGTGGTAAAATCACAGACTCTATAAAATCAATCATCGGATGGGGCGATGGCGGCCGAAGAAGATGGATGAGTTGGCGCGACAAATCTGCGAATTCTTTCTGTGATTGTGGGTTACCCAACATCTGCGTGAGTGCGGGAAGGATTAGATCCGCCCTTGCTTGGCCCTGCAAAAACTCCTGATAAACCGCACCATTTTCCCCAATATTATTCAACAAAATATTGCCCAGATGGGCAAATTTGGTGTGAATGATCAGCTTGGCAATGCTCCAACTAATCCCGTTCATTTTATACGTCAAGACATGGGGAACGCCAGCCACGGCCAGCTCTAACGCCACGGTGCCGGAGACGGCAATGGCCGCGTCACAGGCCTTAAACGCCGCAAATTTTGCGCCCCCTGTCTCATGGGTCACAATCACATTTCCACCGTCAAATTCGCGCCTCAATCGTTCGCCAAATCGCGGCAGGGTTGGAAAAACCGCAATAATCCCGGGAAAATTCTGCCTCAGCTGCGTTAGAATCTTCTGATAGAGCGGAATACTAAAATCCAGCTCCCGACTACGCGATCCGCATAAAAAACCGATGATCGGCGGCTTTTCAACCGGGTTTATGCCATGATGTTTTAAAAAATCCGCTGCCCGCGCCTCAAGAATACCGGAGGACAGAACAGGGTGGCCGGTGAATGCCGCGCGCAGCCCTTCCCGCGTAAAAAAAGGCGGTTCAAACGGATACAGGCACATCAACCCATCCAGAAATTGCGCAATTTTTTTGGCTCGCCCCGCGCGCCACGCCCACACGGTGGGGGCGACATAGTGAATGCGTTTGGCTTGGTTTTCGCGGTTTTTAAGGGATTTTTGCACCCGCAAACAAAAATCGGGACTATCAATCGTGATCACCGCATCGGGCGCAAAGCCCTCTATGGCCGCGACAGTCTGATTGATCAATTTTAAAAATTCAGGAATACGCGGTAAAATTTCAACAATCCCCATGACGGAAAGTGTGGACATCGGAAAAAGCGAGTCCTCAAGCCCCGCAGCCAGCATGGCATTCCCGCCAATCCCATTGATGCGGCAATCAGGAAATCGTGATTTCATCGCGCGGATCAGGTCGGCCCCCACGACATCGCCCGATTCCTCCCCCGCTATCACAAAAAATTTCCGCGTCATATTTTATTCACGTCTTTTGGTTGCGCCTGTATGATTTTTTAACCGCAAAGACGCCAAGACGCAAAGGATTTTTCGCGCGGTAAGTTTTTTGCCACGAATGATCACGAATAAAAATGAATGCGCACGAATTTTAAAAGAGCTTAGGGGGGGGGATTCTCCAACCCGAAATTCTCCACCCCCACCCTGCCTCCCCCTGCAAGGGGGAGGAGAAAGAGGGGTACTTTCCTTGAGAGGGGGGGATACCCAAAAAATTTACAAAAATAGAACGCGCAGCGTTCAGAAAATCATGCACTCTCAACCCTTGCAACAGCTAACTTTGATGGACATTCTCTTCGTTTACCTTTGCGTCTTTGCGTCTTTGCGGTTTTTTTAATGCCTGACCCCGCATCAAGTGCGGGGTTACGAAATTTGACGGGTTGTGAAATTCGTGATCATTCGTGATCATTCGTGGCTAAAAAGCTGCAAAATCCTCTGCGTCCCCGCAGTTTAAAATTAAAAACCAAAAAATCGGATTAAATCTTTTGATCACGTCACGCCCACCACGAACAACCCGCATTTGTTGGCCCGCGCGACCAATTCATCCCGATCAATCAACAGGCACGCCCCGGCATTAACCGCGATGCCCTTAAACCCTGAGCGGTGCGCTTGATCAACTGTATCCGGGCCGATGGCGGGCAAATCGAGCGCGCGGTCCTGTTGCGGTTTGACCATCTTCACCAAAATTTTATCACCCTTGAGCTTGGCCATTCGTTCAATCAACGCAGCTGTGCCGCTACGATCTTCACGTCCCACCACAAAATTTGCAGCCATGACAATGCTTTGCCCCTGATCAGCCAGGCCATGCGCACGGGCTTCCCGTACCCCCTTATCAATGGCCGTTTGATCCGCCGGAGAAGGCTGCAGATTCGTTAAAACCCCCGCGGGGCACAGCAATGCGGGTAAAAATTCCTGAATGGCTTTGACTTGAAATCCCTCTTTTTCCAGCTCTTGCCGAATGACGGAGAGCAACCGATTATCCCCATACCGACGAAACAAAATCCGCCACATAATGCCAAAGCCGCGCCCATCTGTCTTAACCCTCAGCCAGTTTGGCCGAGCAACCCCCCCGATCAAGATCAGAGTCTTAATATGCCGGGTTTTAAAATATTGCATGATTCGGCCGGCTTCACCGATAGAAAAATCCTGATTCAAATGGCATGTCACCACACTCATGCCCATGGCGGTCAGTTCCCGTTCCGCAATGGCGGGAAGCTTTCCTGATCCGGCGATAATGCCTATTTTCTGGGGGGGCTGCATAGGGGGAAACGTTTTTTGCTGCGTGCGAATTGAATAATTTCTGCCACTGATGTTTCGGCTGCAAATTCATCGGCCACGCACTCAATGCGTTCATCCAATGTGCCGCTTTCATCAAATAATTTTTCAAAGGCTTTTTGCAAAGTTTTAATCTGGGTTTTGTCAAACCCGCTTCGCTCAAGCCCAATGAGGTTTAACCCCGCAAGGAAGGCCCGATCCCCCTTCACGCGGCCATAGGGGATCACATCACTCTCCACCCCCGACATGCCACCAATAATCGCGTGGTGGCCAATGCGCACAAATTGATGGACAGCCGCCAACCCGCCAATAATCGCGTGATCCCCCAATTCCACATGCCCGCCCAATGTGGCATTATTCGCCATGATCACATGATCACCGATCACGCAATCATGCGCCACATGCGTGCTCATCATAAACAACCCGTGACTACCGACCATGGTTTTCATGGCTCCGGTTTCGGTGCCCGGATTCATCGTGCAATATTCACGGATAGTGTTATGATGCCCGATGATCAGTTCAGACGGTTCACCGTGATATTTCAAATCCTGCGGCGCAGCCCCGAGCGAGGCAAAGGGATAAATCACGCATCCTTCACCAATTTTGGTGCGACCGTCAATCACCACATGCGATTTCAATTCGCACCCATCGCCCAATTGCACATGCGCCCCCACCACGCAAAACGGCCCAATGCGGATGTTTTCACCCAGTTGGGATTGGGGGTCAATAATCGAAGTCGGATGAATGAAATTTGTCATGAAAAATTTATGGCGGAACGCAGTTTAAAACACAAGTCACGGAATTTTTACAATTGTTACAAGAGTTAGAATTTACAGGGGTTAGATTTTTTACACGGGTTAGAATTTTTTATAGGGTCGGGGACGATAACGTCCCAAATGGCCTAAACCTGTTCGGGATCCACAATCATCGCGGAAAATTCAGCCTCGGCACATAACTGCCCGTCAACATGTGCTTCCCCCTTAAATTTCCATACGGGGCCACGCGATTTGATCACCGTGACACTGACATAGAGTGAATCTCCGGGGGTCACGGGCCTGCGGAATTTGGCGTTATCAATCGTCATGAAATAAACCAATTTATTGCGCCCGGCATCGCCCATCGAATGCACAACCAGCACGCCGGCGGTTTGCGCCATGGATTCCACGATCAAAACTCCGGGCATAATCGGCACGCCGGGAAAATGGCCCTGAAAAAACGGCTCATTAAATGTGACATTTTTCAATCCCGTCGCCGATATGTTTTTCTCAATTTTCACCATACGATCCACGAGCAAGAGCGGATAACGATGGGGGATCAAGGCCATAATCCCGCGAATATCTATAGTTTCCCCATTAGTTTTCCCGTTTTCAGATTTGGTATTTTCAATGACTTGATCACTCATGCGGCGAATCCTCTAACTAGTCTAGTCTAAAAAATGGCTTAATTTTGGCCCGAATCGGACCGCGGAGACGTCATCTTAGCCAAATAAACCGATTGACGCAAATATCGCTTCATCGGCATTGCCGGATATCCCATCCACTCCTGACCTGCTGGAATATCTTTGGTCACACCAGATTGCGCGGCCACCCGCGCCATTTTGCCAATTTTCAGATGCCCCGCCACGCCGACCTGACCGCCGAGGACAACATAATCCTCCAACACCGAACTCCCCGCGATACCGACCTGAGAGACCAAAATACAGCCGCGACCAATTTTCACATTATGCCCGATTTGGACCAAATTATCGATCCATGTTCCGCGGCCGATCACCGTATCGCCCGTGGCGCCGCGATCAATGGTGGTATTTGCGCCGATTTCCACATGATCTTCAATGATCACCCGCCCCAATTGCGGCACCTTAACATATCCTGCCGGGTCAATGGCAAACCCAAAACCATCCTGCCCCACGCGCACACCGGGGTAAAGCCGCGTATGATCACCAATCACCGCATGGGATATGGTGACGTTGTTCCCAATTCTCACCCCGCGCCCGATCACCACCCCGCGGCCAATGGATGTATGGCTTTCAATCCGGCTATCATCGCCAATCTCCGCCCCCTCCGCGATTGTTACAAACTCCCCCATCACCACATTTTGACCAATTTTGGCGCCGGGGTGAATGACGCAAAATTGCGGTTGGGGGGCTCCCCCCTCACTCACGGAGTGCGGCTCAGGATAGAAGATTTGCGCCGCCAACGCATAGGTTTTATACGGCGTTTTTGAGAGGATTAAGCGCACACCGGGCGGTGCAATTGGCACCATATCCGGATGAATGATACACGCCCCTGCCTGAGTTGCACGAAATTGATCACGGTATTTGGGGTTATCCAGAAAGCTTAAAGTTCCCTCCCCGGCTCCATCCAACGCTCCGACATCGCGGATGATGTAATCCATATCCTGCGCATTCGCCAATTCAACCCCCGCGCCAATTTTTGCAATAATTTGCGCGAGACTCAAAGGATGCGGCGGGTCAAAAAAACGCGGATCAGCCATAGGAAATGGAATCCTTAAGAATATTAATTAAACGGAATGGATTTGACATCCTGATTGAGCCGTTTGAGCACTTCATTGGTAATATCCATGTTTTGCTCGGCAATCACCACAAATTTACGGTCCACAACAATCTGGATTTTGCGTTCATCGGCGACATCCGCCGTAATTTTGGCAATATGTTGCTGAATGGTTTTTAGAGCCGCGAGCTTGCTTTTCTCCAGCTCATTGCTTTTGCTCAAAAGCGATTGTTGCGAGGATTTGAGCTCATCTTCAAATTTTTTCTTTTCATCCTCAAAAGTTTTTTGATCAATATTGGCCTTACGATCTGCGATTAATTTTTGCTCCTTGGCTTTCAGGTTTTTTTTCATGTCATTGGCTTGGGCCTGCAGGGCTTTTTCACGCTGCGCGATTGCGGCACTAACGCCCTTGCCGGCTTCGGAATTTTGTACCACGGCCTCCAGGTCCAGCACGGCAATATTGCTGACAAAATTATTTGATCCCGCGGGGGTGGAGGCAGGAACTGCGGTAGCGGTTGTTGTCGCAGGCTCAGCAGCGTAGGCGGGCGCAAGAGCGGCACTCATCCCGACAAAAGCCACACCCATAGAAACTGTACCCATAAAGACGGCACCCACAGCCAAAACGGATAAGACATATTTTTTTATCATTGAAAACTCCTTAAAATATTTAATCCCAAAAACTAAAATTGCGTGCCAAAGCTAAAGCGGAAAATCTGATCCACATCATAATCTTCCTTCAGATAAGGCTTCGAGAGATCAATCCGAACGGGCCCCATGGGGGAACGCCAGGTGAGTCCAACCCCCGCCGAAGCGCGCAAGGATTTATCGTCCACAATCTCTGATCCCGTATCATCAATGCCCCATAGCGACCCAAAATCAGTAAAGGCATGGCCGGCAACACCCAGATCATCTGGAAGTCCGAGCGGAAAAGTCAACTCCGCCGTACCGCGATAAAATTGATTACCCCCAAGCGAGTCATCGGTCGATAAATCGCGCGGCCCGATTCCGTATTTCTCAAACCCGCGGAAAGTGTTGCCACCGAGGAAGTAACGTTCGTTAATTTTAACCTCGCTATCCCCATAACCGCTAATCGCCCCGGTTTCGCCAAGCAGGTTAAACACCCAATTTTTGGCAATCGGCACGTAATAGGATCCGCCCAGTTTGCCAGATACATATTGCGCATCTCCGCCCAACCCTGCGAATTCCGCATCAAACCATCCGGTGAATCCATCGGTGGGGAAAAGCCGGCTATCCAAATTTTCATAGGTAATGCGCTGGGAAATTGCGGATGTGATCCGCTCGCCCTCTTGATCTCTCACAAAACGCGAGGCATCACTATCCACATTGGTGATCTCATTTTGCTCAATGCGATAACGCAAATTTTGCCGCCAATTTTCCGAAAGCGGATAACCAAGCCGTACCCCCGCCCCGGTGCGTTTTTGGTCAAACGAGCTTTGATCCTGCTGATCACGAGTGGAGTGGAAAATATCCCCACCGAGCGAGAGATCGCGATCAAGAAAATACGGCTCCGTCAGGGAAAGATCAAACTCCGTCCGTGCCCCGGCCACCGTCGCCGAAAGTCCCAAATCTTTTCCTGTGCCCAACAAATTCCGCTCACGAATATGGAAGTCCGCCAAGGGTCCATCCGCCGTTGAAAATCCGGCCCCGACTGAGACCTCACCGGTTGATTGCTCCTCTACCGTAATATCAATCACGGTTTTATCGGGTGCGCTGCCGGGAAGATTTTTTACATCCACCTTGGAAAAATAGCCAAGATTGCGAATGTTTTTTTCAGTCTTGCTTAAGAGTGAGCGATTAAACGCATCACCCTCCACCAATTCCACCTGACGTCTGATGACCTTATCAAGCGTACGCACATTGCCGTTAATGTTAATCCGTTCCACAAACACGCGCGGCGATTCGCTCACGTTAAACACCAAATCCACGGTCCGATTTTCGCGATTTCTGGCCACATCGGGGGTCACTTCGGCGAACGCATATTGCAAATCCCCCAAATGGGCAGTCATTTTTTCAACCGAATTTTTGACATCTTCGGCATTATACCATTTATTGGCTTTGAGGCTGATATCCTGTGTCAAAAGACCCGGATCCAAATTGCGAATTTGCGAATTCACCCGCACATCACCCACGCGGTAACGCGCGCCTTCCTCCACCGTAATCGTAATGTAGAAACTGGTGCGATCGGGGGAAAGTTCGGAAATCGCCGATGCCACACGGAAATCCGCATAACCTTCCTTCAAATAAAACTGGCGCAATAATTCCTGATCATAGGCAAGCCTGTCCTGATCATAACGGTCGGAGGTCGAGAGGATATTGTACCAATGCGCCTCTTTCGATGCCAAAACAGATCGCAATTCATCGTCACTGAAACGCTCATTGCCCACGAATCGGATGTTGGAAATTTGAGTTAAGGGGCCTTCTTTAATCTCGAACACCAAATTGACACGATTTTGATCAAGCTTGATAATTTTTGGCTCAATATTGGCGGAAAACCGCCCGTTACGGTGGTAAATATCATAAAGCCGAGAGAGGTCATTCTGCACCCCCATGCGGGTATAAACCTGGCGCGGACGGGCGGTAATTTCGGCCTGCAGGTCATCATCTTTGATCTCGTCATTGCCTTCAAAGGCAATCTGGTTGATGATCGGGTTTTCCTCCACCTGAATCGTTACAATTCCTTGGGCTTCTGAGACATGCACATCGGCAAAAAGCCCGGTGTTAAAGAGGTTTTTCAGCGCATTATCCAATGTTTCCTGCGTAACATCATCCCCCTTATTCAGCCCCACATAGGTCAGAATTGTGGCCGGTTCAACCCGCTGTGCGCCCACAATTTGAATATCGCGAATATTGGCTGCTAAGGCGGGCAGAGTGGCAAAAATCGCGAGAGCCGCAAAAACCGCAGCCATGAGCAAATTGCGCGCATTCATGCCCGCATTTAGTGGAGAAAAATTGAAATGTGACGTCAGTACACGGGTAAATAAACGGGACATATGGGGCATAGACTCCTCAAATCATAAATCCAAAATCATGCCCGAAATTATCGCCTGTGTGCGCACTAATCAAGTAAAACTATTTAATTTCATATTTTATGCACATATGTTATGAATGTCGGTCGAAGCGACTCAAAAAACCCTCAACAACCCTGCTAAAATCCATGCGACAGGAACTCATCCTTATCTTTCAGGTACTTAGAAGACAATGACACTTAAATTTTCCTCCTCTTTTCTCTCCTTTATGCTATTGGGATTTTGCGCGCTTCTGCTCACCGCGTGCGGCGCACAAAACGAAGATGATGAGCTCAACACCTCGCTTCCCCCTGCACAAACCCACTCAACCGGCCCGACCTCATCACGGGATGTGTTGTACGGAAGTATCAAAGATAATCTTGACTCTATCGAATCAAATTACGCCGCAAACCCGTCCGACCCGCTGATTGCCGCACGTTACGCCAAGGCCCTGCGCGAAGACGGCCAGATTAAGAAAGCCAAAACCATCTTAATGCCGCTGGCCAACAACCCTAAAATAGCAACCCTGGCGCAAAATGAACTGGCGATTATCTATCTTAAGGAAGGAAGTTACGGCTCGTCCGAACAGGCCGCACGCGCGGCGATCAAGGCCGATAACGGCAATTATCGCGCCTGGCGGAATTTGGGAAATGCGCTCGATGCTCAGGAAAAATATCCTGAAGGTGAGAGTGCCTTTCGCAAATCGCTGGCCCTATGGGGCGATGATGATAAAATTGCACCGATGAATAATCTGGCACTTAACCTCGCGGCCCAGGGGAAGAATAAAGAGGCACTTGATATGCTCTATGAAGCCCGCAAAATCGCACCCAATCAAACGGATATTGAACGCAATATTCGCATCATTCAAACCTTGAATGAACCGGCGCAGTTTCAAGGACAAAAGAAACCTTTCCCGCCCAATGATGCCAATGGCCTATAAATCAAAACTAGCATAGCATGTTTCCACCAACCAACCATCCTCCGACAGATCACCAGGCTGCACATAGCGATTTTGATGCTCTGGCGCAAGAATTTGACTATGCGCTTCATCATCATCAACTCTCGCTCAACTATCAACCCATCGTGCATTTAAAAACCGGGCTGGTGGCTGGTTTTGAAACCTTGATGCGCTGGCGTCACCCTGAAAAAGGCTTGATCTCGCCGGCGGTTTTTATCCCCGTGGCCGAACAATCGGGGTTGATTATAGAGGCCAGCAAATGGGCGTTGAAAGAAGCCATTCGCGCACTCAAACGGCTTGAGAGCCATGTCGGACATAACGAGCATATTTACATGAGCGTGAATTTCAGCCCCAAGGATCTGGCGGATGAAAGTTTTTTGGATGAAATGTATCATGTGATCAGCGCAAGCGATGTGCGCCCCGCGCAAATTCAATTGGAAATCACGGGCGAGCTGCTGAAAAACCAGCGGGAGAATTCAAAAAATATTTTGGGACTCTGCCGCAAAACCGGCCTGAAAATCGCCATTGATGATTATGGTCTGGGCGACCCGGACGTATTTTTGAAATATATGGATGATTTCCCAATCAGCACGCTCAAAATCGATCATCTGGTGATTCGTGAACTTCTCACCAACCCTAAAATTCTTGCCATGGTCGAAAAAATTATTTCTGAGGCCAAGACTCGCTCAATCGACATCATTGCCGAAGGGATCGAACATAAGGAAGAAGCCCTTAAACTGCGCCAAATGGGCTGCCGTTACGGTCAGGGGTACTATTTCACCAAAGCCCTGCCGGAGCGCGAGCTCACCGCGCTTTTGCTCCAAATCAGCGCGTTCAATTCCTTTTTAACGGAATGACTCCAGCCCTTCAAAGGCTTCTCCCCCCTGCTTCCGGTCTCATTCGGGCCGCAAAGAATGACGGGAAAGGGATTTTTGCAATTCCTCCGGATCACGTCCAACCGTCACCGGGCTGCCCGGCCAGATCAGCGGCGGGAGTTTGTAAAGCCGCATCGGCCCCATCAGCACCGATTGGTTTTGGATAAAAATGCCGATATCAAAATAGGATTGCCCGGTTTTGTCATCCGTTTTTGAAATGAGTTTTAAAAATGACTCAGCCGCCGCCAAATTATTTTTGCCCGCGTTATTTCTTCTTAGGCGCGGATTTTCCTTCAACCGATTTAAAAATTCCTGCACACCCATGATGCGCGCATCCAGTTTCAAATCGAGCTGTAGGTCGGGATCGAGCCCCAATGTCCCCTCGCTTCCCACAATAATTTCCTGCGCCTTCGCCTGAAACGCATTGACGATGATCGGATCATTGAGCGATTGCCAGTCTTTGAGGGCAGAATATTCCACACTGCGCGGCAAATGATGGGGCAAGGTCAGGAGCGCCGTTGCGCCGTCCAGCCGCAAAGATTGGTTGAGCAAAGGTTGGGAAATGACCAACCCCTGCGGCGCATTCAAATAAAGTTGGAAACCGGGGAGCGGAAAGCCGCTGATTTCAAGCTGCGGAATCTCAATTTCCAAATCACTATCCAAATAGGGCGAAAAAGATTGTTCCAGGTAAATGCGGCCGGAAAATTTTATCTCCGGCGGTTTCGGGAACCCGGAGATGTCGGGCGCGTCGCCCTCAATCCTCACATGCGGCATGGCACCAATTTCCGCCCATGTCGTGCGGATTTGCGCCGCCATGATGTGGGTAAATTTATAATAGGCAAAGCTGTAAATTCCGCACAAAATCACCGCGAGCGCGAGACCAACCAAGCCCAACACCATCAAAATCCGTTTGAACCGCGAGGGAGTTTTCATGCGTTGATTTTTGCCTTTCTACGGTTTTCGAGTTCTTCGGCGATCAAACGATTGGAATTTGTCTCAAGCGCGTCTTTCAATCGCTCCATCGCTTCACTGCCCTTTAATCCTGCGGGAATCATCGGTAAAAATTCAAAAATCACCTTGCCCGGATATTTAAAAAACGCCTTTTTTTTCCAAAACAGCGCACTATTCATCGCTAAGGGCAATATCGGCAGCTCCGCCGCTTCATATACGCGGATCACCCCGCCTTTATAGGGCTTTGTGAGGGGCGTATCCTCAATGCTCACGCGCGTGCCTTGTGGAAAAATAACCAATGGCCGCCCTTCGCGCCGAATGCGCTTGGCCCCCTCTATAATGGACTTGAGCGCAGTATCCCCCGCGCGGCGATTGATAAAAATCATTCGGGCCTTCACCGCCAACCACCCCCAAATCGGGATATATTTCAATTCATTTTTCATGATAATGGCCGGATCATGGAACAAAACATGGGGTTTCATCGTCTCATACGCCGAATAATGTTTGGCGGCCACGATGAAGGCTCCGCTTGCGGGAATATTTTCCGCGCCCCTCACCACAAAATCCAGCCCCAACACATATTTTTCCAACACATGCACAAATTTGAAATAGAGCGTGAGGAAAAAAATATATCGGCGGCGCGGCAACAGCGTAAAGGGCAGCAACACAACGCATAGCACCGCTGTGAGGCTGTAAAACAAAATATTAAATAAAATCTGGCGAATGAATAGCATGGCTCAATGCGTCTCCGATTTTTGAACAGCATTTTTATTGTCAGCAGGATTTTGGAGCGCAGAGGAAGGATCCACCAAAGACGACGGCACAGGCTGCGTTTCACCGGGGTGAATGATGACGCGGTACAGGCTGATCAAAACTTTATGATATTCAATGATATTGGTCTTCCAGAATAGTTTTTCCCGCCAATCGAACCCATTGGGATTAACAGGATAGGCAACCAAGCGTACGGACGGCACGGCATGGCGCAATTCCAACATGGCGCGCGGCGTATGATAATTGGCCGTGATGATATAGGCCGATCCAATTTGGCGATTTTTAATCCATTCCATCGCCTCTAACGCATTACCGATCGTGTTTCCGGCCTCATACCCCAATGTGATATCCTCTTCATGGATCGCGGAGGGGTCACCGGGCCAAATCCTGATCAAATCAGATTTTTTAACGCCGCGATGAACGCCGGTAATCAGGATAAGGTGGACATTTTTTTGCGCGAGTAAGTTTAATCCCTGATCCACGCGATTGGTCCCGCCGGTCAGGATAATCGCCGCGTCCAATTGCGGCAACGGCGTTGGCGGAGCCATAAAATAAACCGAGGCAATAAAAATCAAAAATCCGCCGAGCCAAACACCAAACGGGAGAAAAAACACCCATTTGATCGCAATGATCAGCCCTTCTAAAACTCTCATCATCCCTCGCTTTTGTTTCAGGCTCTACGGCATTTCATCCAAAACGCGGCGCGCCGTTATATGGGCCGTGACCCCCGCAATGGCAAATAATAACATCGGTATCGCCACAAACAGCGCATAATCCTGAGCATTTAAGATCAATTTTGGCAATGTCCCCGGATTATCGTGCAGCGTTAAGGCGGCAAACCCGCCCAAGGTCAATCCGCCCAATATAATCCCCCACCCCAGCCCGCGTAAGGATTGCGCCAGAATATAGCGCGTAAATTGTCCGCTGATATACGAATCCGACGCGCCCATGATATGGAGCAATTCCAGCTCTCTCGTATGAATTGCCATTCTGGTGCGTACTGCGCCACTCATCACCGCACTGGTGACAATTAAAATCAGGGCAAAGACCAGCAGGGAGACAAGCTTCATCGCCTTGGCAATTTTCAACAAATCCGCCAGCCACGATTCATGAGCATCCACCCGCGCATCGGGCATCATTGCGTGGGTGAGTGCGGTGATTTTTTCAACCACCCCGTGATCACGCCCTTTCAACTCGACATCAACCAGCGCGGGGATCGGCAAATCATTCCAAATCTCGTCCATACCGCCGAGCCAAGGGGAGAGCATCTCGCTCATCTCCTGCTTTTGCACCTGACGCGCATCTGCCACCTGCGGGAGTTTTTTCAGCTCAGTGGTAAGCCGCGCAATCAGCGGCGCAGAGATGTTTGCCGCCGGAATTTCAATCGTCAAATTATTTTCAAGACCCGCAACCCATTGATGACTGAAATGATTGAGCCCGACAATAAAACTCACAGCCAGCAGGGAGAGAAAAGTCATTAATGTGGTCAGCAATACCAAAAATTCCGTCCCCAATTTTAAATGAAGCGGAATATCAAAACCGCCCCCGGGGGGATTGAGTGAAAAGACCGATGAAGCCGCATTTTGATCAATGCCAAAAAACCGTAAAAAAGATGCCGATTTGCTGCGTGTGGGGTCATAATTTGCCATGATGTCAGATTGCCTCCAACAGATCGCGTGGTGCGCGCACGCTATCGGGCGCGTTCGGCCCTTGATCTCCCTGCGGCCCTAGCATGCCGTGTGCTTCAATGCTTGGCTGCGCATCTGCGTCATAACGGAAATTTTCATCCTCTCTTGCTTGCGCAAGCTGCCCTGTCACCGGATCAAAAACGCTCAAATGCCCGTTTTCAAGGATTAATCGCGGATGCGGCAAACTATCCAGAATTTTCAAACTATGGGTGGCAATTACGATGGTGGTGCCGAGTTTGTTGAGCTGTTCAAACAACCCCATCAATTTCATGCCTATCTCATCATCCAAATTGCCTGTCGGCTCATCGGCCAGCAATAATTTGGGGTTGGAAATTACGGCGCGTGCAATCGCAATGCGTTGTTGCTGTCCCCCTGAAAGAGTTTGCGGCAGCCGGTTCAGGTAATCTCCCAATCCGACCCAATGCAATAACTCCTCGACATGCTCCCGAATTTTTTTCTCTGGCGAGCCCTTAATCCTCAGTGGAAGTGCCACATTATCAAACACCGATAAATGCGGCAAAAGCCTGAAATCCTGAAAAATCACCCCGATATTTTGGCGCAATTTGGACAATTCAACCCGGTCCAGCAAACTCGTATTCTTCCCAAAAGCATGAATACAGCCGCGCGTGGGCCGCCGCCCCAGAAACAGCAAGGACATGAGCGAGGATTTCCCCGCACCGCTCGGCCCGCACAGGAAATGAAACGACCCGGGAGAGAGCGAAAAATTCACATCACTCAAAACCTCCGGTCCAATGCCGTATCGCAACCCAACTTGCTCAAACTTAATCATGTCCTGTTTCACATCGCTATATTAAACAACTTCGCTGATTCTGCAACATAATCACTTACCACATCACTTACCACTCTTCATAATTCAAATAAGTTCGTAACCCCGGAGCAGAAAAAGTTGAAGCTATGAGACTTTTTCGTCCATCCGGGGTCCAGTGATGACTTCTAGACCCCGCATCAAGTGCGGGGTTAAAAAATTTGAGGGGCGTTGAGACATCATCAATTACCCCACGCGCCCCTAGGCCACACGTTTAAGCGGCTTATATTTAATTCGGTGCGGGGTATCGGCATCAATGCCCAATCTGCGTTTGCGGTCGGCCTCATAATCTTCATAATTGCCTTCGAACCATACTACCTGAGACTCTCCCTCAAACGCCAAAATATGCGTGGCCAAACGGTCCAAAAACCACCGATCGTGTGAAATCACCACAGCGCATCCCGGATAGTTTTCAAGCGCTTCTTCAAGTGCGGCCAAGGTTTCGGTATCAAGATCATTGGTCGGCTCATCAAGCAATAAAACATTCGCCTCGGTTTTGAGCATCTTAGCGAGATGCACGCGGTTACGCTCCCCGCCCGATAATTGCCCGACTTTTTTCTGCTGGTCCGTTCCCTTAAAATTAAACGACCCGACATAGGCGCGTGAAGGCATTTCAATCTTGCCCATTTGCAAAATATCATTGCCGCCTGAAATTTCCTCCCAGATATTTTTGTTGGGATCAAGCGCATCGCGGCTTTGGTCAACATAGCCGAGCTTAACCGTATCGCCCACGCGGAAATCCCCCGAGTCGGGTTTTTCAACGCCGGTAATCATTTTAAAAAGTGTGGTTTTCCCCGCACCATTCGGGCCAATCACCCCCACAATTCCACCGGGGGGCAGCTTGAAAGAGAGATTATCAATCAACAACCGATCGCCAAATCCCTTGGTGATGTTGGTCGCCTCCACCACCAAATTGCCGAGCCGCGGCGGCACAGGAATAACAATTTGCGTGCGGGCATAGGTTTCGCGCTCATTGTCACGCAGCATATCCTCATAGGCGGCAATCCGCGCCTTGGATTTTTTGCGCCGGGCTTCGGGCGTTTGATTGATCCATTCCAACTCCCGCGCCAGGGTTTTCTGGCGTGTGGCTTCGGTTTTCGCCTCTTGCTCCAACCGTTTGCGTTTTTGGTCAATATAGGCGGAATAGTTCCCTTCATAGGGGATGGCTTGCCCGCGGTCCAACTCCAAAATCCATCCCGTGACGTTATCAAGAAAATAACGATCATGGGTAATCATCACGACCGTCCCCTTATAATCGCTCAAAAATCTTTGTAACCACGCCACACTTTCGGCGTCCAAATGGTTGGTCGGCTCATCGAGCAGCAGCAGATCAGGTGCCTCCAGCAACAATTTGCACAGGGCCACACGCCGCCGCTCCCCACCCGATAATTTGGTCACATCCGCATCCCCCGGCGGACACCGCAGGGCATCGAGCGCGATTTCCACCTGCCGCTCCAACTCCCACCCGTTCGCATGCTCAATCTCTTCTTGAAGTGTGCCCATTTCCTCGGTGAGCTTATCAAAATCGGCCCCCTCCTCACACATTTCAACGCCAATCGCATTGAATCGCGCGATTTTATCGAGCATCGGCCGGCACGCCTCCATCACATTTTCGAGCACGTTTTTGGTCGCATCCAATTGCGGTTCCTGCGCCAAATAACCCACACGCGCCGATTTATCGGACCATGCCTCACCTACATACTCTTTATCCAACCCCGCCATAATTTTAAGCAAAGTGGATTTCCCCGCACCGTTGGGACCCAACACGCCAATCTTGGCGCCGGGATAAAAACTCAGCGTGACATTGCTCAAAACCGTTTTGCCACCGGCATAGGTTTTGCTCAATCCATTCATGACATATACATATTGATATCCGGCCATTTGATCGCCCTCTCTTAACTTTTTTGCGTTTGTTTACATTGATTTTACATTATTAAACGGACTGCACTAAACTGACTAAACCGACTAAACCGACTAAACTGACTAAACCGACTAAACCGACTAAACCGTTTGCCGAATTCTCCACGCTTTGCGCCCAGAGTTTTCGGTATTTTCAGCGTCAAACGGCGTAATGTCAAACCCGTACCCGCGCGCACTCACCCCCAGCACATAGGGGTGAATGAGCCGCGGATCAAGCTCTTGCGCATCTATGGCCCCCGCCAATGCAGCGAGTGTCCCCTCACGCACCACTGCGCCCACACCTTCGGCGGTAATGATCAAATCATTATTTTTGCCTGCATCCGCATAAATCGTGCCGCCTTTCGGCAAACATTCTTGCGCCAACACCAACGTCCCCAGCAAGATTTTACACGCTCCCTTGGCTTTAATATCAATCCCCAGCGGTGCGTAGGGATCCCAGCTTTGGCGAATCTTCCCCTCCATCCGCAGCAAGGTTCCAAAGGCTTTCTGGATATCTTCAGGCTTCAGGTTGGCCTCGCGCCCCCCTGCCCCGTAAATAATGCGAAAAACCTGAAGCCGCGCCGCCGCCGTCTGCGTGCTTTGGCCAATCAAATCAATTGCTTGTTTTAGCGTCTCAGGGTCGGATCCCATATCCTCAATAAATTCGAGCCCATTATTAATCGCTCCCACGGGGGACACCAAATCGTGGCAAATCCGCGATGCCAACAGTTCAAGCAATAATGTAACATCCGGTTCCGCCTTCGCAGACACCGGAGAAGTTGAAGAAAAAGGGGAAGCTCCAGTCATGATTATTACGATCCATCATTCATTATTAAGTTGAAGAACGGCAAACGACTCAGGGGTTTACCTAGTAAATTTTCGATCACAATGGCAGAATTCAAAAGATTTTTCCAGAGCCTTTTGCGATTAAACTTGCCATCTCTCATATTTCGTAACCCCGCACTTGATGCGGGGTCTGGATGTAACCGCAAACTCTTTCGGCTCATAAAAAAGCCGATCTCAAAAAGAAATCGGCTTTTAAGTTCCCGAAACACTCTGGGAAATGACTCGGGAAAAACTCTAAATTCAAAGAAGTGCGGCCTAAACTCAAAAAGTTATAGGCACCCCGCGCCTTATCTCACAAAGGTAATCTCGGTACGGCGGTTGGCGGGTTCACGCACACCGTCCGCGGTTGGGACCATCAGATTATCCTCACCCCAACTGCTGACACGCAGCAGCGAAGCAGGAATACCGCGGGCAATCAAACCGTCACGCACCGCATTGGCACGTTTAATCGACAGGCGTTTATTATATTGTTTCGATCCCGAAGTATCCGTATATCCCATCACATTAACGGCGGAAATATTTTGTCTGCGGATTTCCTGGGCGAGAGAGTCAAGCACATTGGCGCCGCCGGCATCCACTTTCGATGAGTCAAAATCAAAGAAAACCAAATATTTTGCATCTTCAGGAACCATTGGCGCAACAGGTGGTGCTACGACAGCCACCGGAGGCTCAGGAATCGGCGCAGGAGGTTGAATATCACCCAAACCGTTCAAAGCTTCAAAAAACTGGTTTTTACAAGCAATAATATCACCCTTTTGCCAATTTTCCTCTTGTTGTTCAATCCAGCAATCAAAACGAGCCTGGGCCACCGCCGCTAATTTCGGGTTGGCTTCACGCGCCCCGCGATCAAGCGCGGTAATCAAGCGCGCGCGGGCAGAGGACAATTCCTCAATATGTTCAGGTTTCAAATTCCAATCCGACACAGGTTCAGGAAGGACCACTTCACCCGATGACGCCGCCAATCCCTTGCGCGCAAAATGCAACGCATCAGGATAATCAAACATGCGGTTTTGTTCGGTATTTGCCATGTTGCGATATTCAGATGCGAGAGTCTGGGTGAACGGGCTTCCGACAGCTTGGGCTTCGTTCAACGCCTCAACCTCCGACTTACTTTTAAACCCGGAACAACCTGATAAAATCAGGGATGTTGCAGTGATCAGGGCTAAACAGGACACGCCGCGGATGCTTTTCATTGATGGCTCCTCAAAATAAATTCATTCAGATCTAACAGTTTTGTTAGCGGTTTTCAGTATTATACAGTCGTTACGCCGATAAAAATGTCGGCCACAAATGATTCTACACAAATAGGTTTATAAGGAATTAAGGTAATTTGTAAAGCACGATTTTGGGACTCTGTGAAAATATTCCACAATTTATTTGGAACATTCAGTTGATAATTTTATGATCATGCTTTATCCATGTGAAATTGCGGCATAAAGTAGCCGTGAAGTCGATTGGAAACCTGAGATCATATGAATAATACACCCCTTCCCCCCGACAATTTAGAAAAACCGGATCATGACTATCTGAGCGGCCGTGTGCTGAGGATTGGCACGCGCGGATCACAAATGGCCTTGGCGCAAACGAATTTGGTGGTGGAGGAGCTCAAAAAGAAACTGCCCCATCTGAAGACAGAGATTGTGGTAATCCTGACCTCGGGCGATTGGAAACCCTCGCACGGTGAAACACGGCTGATGGAATCAAAGGGCGGCAAGGGCTTGTTCGCGCATGAAATTGAAGAGCGTATTTTGGCGGGCGAAGTTGATTGCGGCGTGCATTCACTCAAAGACATGCCCTCAAAACTTCCCGAAGGGCTGGAGATTAAGCACTTTATTGCCCGCGGTGACGCACGCGATGCCTTTGTGTCCAAGAAATATGCGCGGCTTGAGGACATGCCCCCCGGTGCGGTTTTGGGGACCTCCAGCCTGCGGCGCAAAGCCTTTTTACTGGCGAAATTTCCGCATCTGAAGGTGGCGGCCTTACGCGGCAACACCCCCACCCGAATCGAAAAAATGGATCAGGGTCAGGTTGATGCCACTTTTTTGGGCGTCGCCGGGCTTTACCGCGTGGGGCTGCAGCATCGCATCAATTATATTCTGGAGCCTGATTTTTTCCTGCCTGCCTGTGGTCAGGGGACGATCGGGATTGAAATTCCTACCTCGCGTCCCGATGTGGCCGCCATTTTTGATCATATTAATTGCCCCGAAACTTTTTTGATCTCAATAGCTGAGCGCACGAGTCTCCAGGTGCTGGACGGGTCGTGCCATACGCCCATTGGGGCCTTTGCCCAGATTGAAAACGGGCGCATGACCTTGCGCGTGGCGGTTGCCGAAGAGGATGGCTCCGCCTTTTTCGCAGACAGCATCGAAGGCCCGGTAAGCAGTTTTGAAGACGCACATTTAATGGGTAAAATCATCGGCTTACGGCTTAAACCGCGCCTTCCCGCAGGAATTCTATAATCACAATTTCATGAGCCGGAAAATCCTCATCACCCGCCCTTATGAAAGTGCCGTAAAATTTTCCGGGCAAATTGCGGAACATTATCACCGCAACGATCAAGAAAATGAGCCATGGGATTGCGTCATTGCCCCGCTCTTGATGGCGAAATATGATGGTGTCGATTTCGGGCCACGGTCTTATCTTTGTGAATTTCCACCATCTTTATGTGATAAAAATTTTGCCACCATCATCAGCAGTGCGCAAATTTTTAAAACTGAATTTTTTGCAAAAAATTGTGATGATTTACGTGCGCAACCGTTTTTTTGCGTGGGGGCGGATACCGCCAATTTGGCAGCTATCAACGGTCTTACGCCCATTCACGCCTCCCCCCTAATAAGGCAAGCAAGCCTGAAACTCTCCCCCCTAAATCAGGAACCCCCAAATCATGCACCCCTGCATCATGCGACCATGAATGATGCGATCCAATCCCTTCGTACAACGCTTCCACCCGGCACAGATATTTTATATCTGCGCGGAGCGGAGGTGAGCCATAACCTCCCCGCACTTTTGCCCGACTATCATGTCCATGAAATAATCCTTTATGCGATGATCGCCCAGCCCGATTTGGAAAAATCGGTGCTGGACATATTCCCCGCCCTCAACGTGATCGCGGTTTTTTCACGGCGCAGCGCCTTGATTTTACGCGAAGTTTTGGAAAAATATCGCCTCAGCCAAGCAATTCAATCCATGACCTTGCTGGCGATTTCAACGGGTGCGGCCGCCCCCCTCACTCACTATGCTTGGCGGGACATCCGCGTGGCGCACACCCCGAACGCCAAGGGGATGATTGAGGCACTGGAAACCTATCCCTAGCCCCCCCGCATTGGCTTTTTAGCAAATCCTGACCGCACTTTTGAGCACGGGAATCGCTTGAAGGGATTATGGGATATTTTTGAGGGCGTATTTGAGGTAGTCGGTGCTCCAGGCTGCTGTTT
>JAEUKN010000028.1 GCA_016794305.1 Alphaproteobacteria bacterium
TCCAATTTTTTTGAGTGACTGCGTCACTGCGTGTTTTTTTAATACCGGCCAAAGGATAAAAAATGACCCTCACCGTTACCAGACAAGATATTTTACGCGCCCATGATGCCTTGGCGGCCGCCTATTGGTATTTTAACGCCGCGGATCAAGCCCTGCGCGTAGCCAAAAAATCGCGCATTCATTTTCTTGAGGAATTCCGGGCGACCATGCCGGATATCACCTTGCTTTCAAAACTCGAAACCGCCGCAAAAATCTTTCCAAAAGGCGAGGGCCAAGAATGAGCGCAGCCGCCGCAGAAAAAGCCCTTGAGGCACTCAAAGAAGAAGCCTTAGATACCTTCACGTCATGTACGGACACGGAGCTGCTTTTGCTCTTAACCTTCATAGATTGGTTGAAGCAATCAGGAAAATTGAAATTAACCAAGCGGAGAAATGATAATGACCGATACCGTAAACCACCCGAAACATTATAACGGCCATCCGAGCGGGATTGAGTGCATCACCATCACCGAGCATATGGGGTTTAATCTGGGCAATGCCGTGAAATATATTTGGCGGGCCGCCCTCAAAAACGATGCCATAGAGGATTTAAAAAAGGCCGCTTGGTACATCAACCGCGAAATTGAAAAAAGGCGAAAATCAGCTGTATCAACTAATCTTTAGAAGACGAATATCTCCAATAAAGGATTCTAGTGTCTGCAAATAGTTCTGAATGGCTCCCGGATATGCGGATTTTAGTTGCGCCGGGACCACGAGACTAATACCCGCTCCAGTCATTTCGCGAAATTGCCCTTCTGACACGCCTTCTTGTAAGGTAAGTAAATGTTTATTCGGGATACGGTCTGCTTCATTGATGACTTGTCGCCATCTATCTTTGCATGTTGTTTTTACGGCCAGCATTCTCAATTTTTCTTTTGGAAAACTTGCATCTTTGTAAGAAGCCTCTGATGGAAAAAGAAAGTCGGGACGCTTCCCCGGGTCAGATTCGGGCTGATGAGAAAAATCACTTCCTTCTTTTAGGTTCTCCTCAATAAAAATAGCTCTGGTATGAAGCTCTAATGACCGGCCTGACCTTGCTTTGCGTCTTTGTAGGATAGTTTGAGCACGTGAGATAAAGTCATCAACTGATGAAAAACCTTCAGTAACAAGAGGAAGTTCAATTGCTTCTTCAACACTGCGAAATATTTCAAATTCACACTCACGGCGGCGCATCAAGCGAACGTCTACAGGCTTTTCATTATCTGCCCTCATTTCAATAGTCTTTTGAATTATCTCTGCTGCGCTTGGGAACCGTTGCAACCAAGACATAGGGATATTTTCTTTTGGCAACCAACAAGAGGAATGAGTTATTGTTTCCGGAAATAGGCCTTCTCTATGTTCGACCACATTCCATATTTTCCATTTTCCGGGTTCAATAACACCAACTCTTTCTTCAACAAAATCTGCCTCTACACCGGCCGCGTCATCACAAACCCAAGCTCGACAGATATAGGGCTGATTTATTAGTTTTCTTGTTTGAAATGCAAAAACAACAAGTGCCCCGGTGCTGTCAGGGTCAAGTAGAGCTGACTGTGAACCTCCAAAACCAGTTAGACGTGTTTCATTTCTTGTTCCACCTCTAAGTTTATTATTATACCACACAGCCCTAACCAATCTGGCATCGCTATGGCTGTCAATTCTTAATTCAAATCTAATATCTGGGTTTTTTGCATCAGGTTTTTTTAGCTCAGGAAAAACACTAAATAAAAAATCTTTTGGTATATAAGGGCCAGCTTGATGACCACCCGTTGCCAAAGTATCATTTGCAGAAAGTCTTTTTATATACCATATAATATCTGTTCTGCTTTGTTCATCTAACCAGTCGTTTAAATCAGCAATTGCTGCCATTTACAAGAACTCCAACATCAAGAAGCGCGGCTAACATTTTTAGAGTTTATTTCCTGTTCTTCCAAAAGCCACGGGGCCATATGTTTCGCCACCACTTCAACTACTGGAACAACGACAGCATTTCCAAACTGTTTGTATGCTTGGGTATCCGAAACAGGAATTTTAAATTTGGAACGGCCGGGCTTATCAAAACCCATTAAGCGGGCACATTCACGCGGGGTTAAACGGCGAGGATTCTTATCACGTTGACGAATCAAAATTTCAGAACCATCTTTGTAGTATCTAGCAGAGAGTGTTCGCGCGACGTCATCGGGCCCACACAAACCAAATCCGAAACCATTTCCTGCAGCTCTGTGTTTCTCAGCATAACCTTGAAGATATCCCCATAGATGGTCGGTTAGGGTATATTTATCTGAAACAATGGCTTTTTTTCCTATTGTATAATGCCCCTCGGGCTTTTCACCCCCATCCTGTGAATGCAGAATGCTTCCAATCCTTGGCCCTGACAGGGTGTCAGGCAATACCAAATTATTAAAGGAAAAATCATTACTATCTCTGAAACCTACAATAAAAATCCTTTCCCTGTGTTGTGGCACGAACGATTTAGCATCTATCACTTTAAAGTGTACATGGTATCCAAGTTCGTTTTTTAATGTATTATGAATTACCATAAAAGTATTTCCTTTATCATGATTAACAAGGTTTTTTACGTTTTCTAGAAGAAAAGCTTTTGGCCTATGATGTTCAATAATTCTTGCAACATCAAAAAATAAAGTTCCTTGAGCCTCACATGCAAAACCGTGCTTCCTACCTAGTGCATTTTTCTTTGACACTCCGGCAATTGAAAAGGGTTGACAGGGAAAGCCGGCAAGCAAAAGGTCGTGCTCTGGAATATCCTCAGCATTAATCTGCGTGATGTCTCCGGCCATAACGTGACCTTCGGCATCTCTGTAATTAGCTAAGTAGGTTTGTTGTGCATATGAATTCCATTCGGATGTAAAAACACATTTACCACCAAGTTCGTCAAACCCACGACGAAGCCCGCCAATTCCAGCAAACAAATCAATGAATTTAAACGAATGGCCAGATTTTGATTTAGGGTTTATTTCAACTATGCGACGCAATGCATCAAGAATAGGAGGTTTAGGTAATGTCTCTCCTTTTTCATAGCGCGTTAGGGTTCTGAGCGAATATCCAAGGATTCCCTCTAATTTCTCAAGTGGCAGTCCTGACTGTCTTCTGAGTTTAGAAAATTCTGTATGTTGGATAGATTGCATGGGGGACCTTTATGGGGAATATTTTTGACATTGTGTCTTTATTCTTCCCATTTTGCAATGGCCAAAATTACTGAGATGACACATATAGAATTTCCACTTGACGTAACATTCTGAGATGTTGACTCGCCCAAGCTTTGCAATACAATAATTCTTCTTATTATCCGTTTAAAAAAATCTTTACAAAAATCCTTGGTTTTTTTGATGTCATATTACTGCTTGTTAACAATATCGCTGCAGCACAAGATTTCTGCGGCTTTTCGAGAACCGCAGCAGATTGTACAAGGAGGTGCTTGGACAAGGAAGCGCAGAAATATCGTGAATAGCCAACGCCAAAGTTGAGATCATGAATAGGTTCTCGCTCCGAATCAATCCACCACTTTAATGCCTTTGGGGCGCTTGATGGTTTCGGGTAAATGCGCGGCCGGAAGCACGCGCTGGTAACTTCCGCTGGTTTGCACCATCACGCGCTCACCGTTTTGAATGATCGGCTCATCCTTTTTGAAATATTGCGCCACGGTAATGGTTTTGCCGTTTTGTAATACGATGGTGAATTCTTTGCCGACCTTATCCTGCATGGCCTGTTCCGCCAATGCCCCGGCGGCCAACCCGACAACGGCCCCCGCGACGGTGGCCATGCCGCGCCCGTCGCCTCCGCCTATATTGGCACCGATTCCGGCACCGGCGGCACCGCCCGCAACGGCCCCAACCCCGGAATTCGGCCCCTTGATTTTAATCGGGCGCACATCCACAACCGTTCCAAATTCAACGATGACGGATTGTCCGGCCTCGCGGTAATCGTAAACGTCTTGGCTTGGCGTTTCACAGGCCGACAGCAAAAGCGAAACTGACAATAAGGGCATAAGCAAAATTTTTTTCATGATAATCTCCCGTTTATTCCGAAATGGTTTTTAAAAAGTGCGTGATATTTTCACCGATCGCGCATCCGGTGGCCCTGCGCAGCCTGATATCGGCCACAAACTCTTCGGCAAATAACACGGTGCATGGAAGGGTGAGCGTTTGTTGATAAACGATCTTATCATTTTTTAAATTGGTGATGGTATAGTCGGCGGTGGCCTTAACGGTAAAATTAAACCCGAATATCGGCTGGTCCAACTGTTTTAAATATGCATCGACGGCATATTTTTCCTTCCCGTTCTTTGCATAGAGTCCGGCTTGACGCACTGATGAAATCAAAGCTTCTTTATAGGCTTCGGGCGTAACATTCCCCGTTGCACCGCCTAGACCTTTTTGGACATCAGCTTTACGCACGACCAATGCCCCGGTAAACTTGCTCTCTCCCAACTGATCATACAATTTTGTCTTGGGCATCATCTCGGCACTATTCATGGCAGGCGCGCAGCCAATCAAGAACAGCACGGGCAAGAACAGCACGGGCAAAAGTACAAAACATTTTTTTACAGTTTGAATCATCCCGGGCACTCTCACATCCTGAAATTGAGTAAAGCAATTTTGACTGATATTTTCAACAAGTCAATTGTGCTTTTCTGACGCAGGAAAGCGCGGCAATCCCAGTTTCACCCCTCCCGAAAAAACAGCCCTTTTATAAAGATTAAACAGGCATATTTTAGGCATTTTAAAATCCCAAAAATCAATAACTAGTTGATTTTTATAGATTCTTACTTTAATAAAAATTTTCTCGAATCCTCTTCAGGGCACCATCACCTACACTCCAGACAGAATAAGATAATATCCCGCACCACAATTGGGCCATTCAAAATGCCCAAAAACGCAGGGAGTTTAGAGCATTTTTCGAGCCTACATGACCGAAAAATGGTCTAGGGCCGTACGTACTACTGCCCCAATAAATTGCCTAGGGCCTTGGCGGCTTCGTTTTTGAGGATATCTTTTGGTTTGGGTTCTTCCGGCAATGCAGGTTGAACCGTTCCATCGGTAGCCCCCCCACTTGTCGCCCCCGCAGTGCCAGCATTTGCGCCATCACTTGAGCTTTCGGCCGGGAGTTTTAAAAGCTTATTAATTTGTTTATCAATGACCTTATCCAATTTATTTTGTAATTTTCCGCGCAGGTAATTTTCAATCGCTGCGCCGCCAGCCTGAGTCGGACTATCCAACGGTCCCTTGATCGTGAAATCAAATGGCGGAATATCAGTGTTTTTGACAGTCATACTATTATTCAGCTCAATCCACCATTGCGGCAAATTCACGGTTCCTGTGCTGTTGAGGGATGCTTGATCACCGTCAAACAAGATTTTGGAAAGATTCACCACTCCGTTTTGGGCGGTAAAGAGCGATTCAAAGGTGGCGAATTGAGTTTGTCCATTGGCGAAGGACCCGAATAAACTTCCCGCCCGTTCCAACGGTTTGAAACTTCCCCGCGCCGCCGTGGCGAGCCCTGCCGCATCAACGCCCTTCACAATAATATTCTCGCCTGTAATGGAACCTGCACCGTTGAGGGTTTGCACCAAGGCCGCCGGCGAAATTCCCGTGGCCGAGAGATTGATATCTGCCTTGCGGAAATTTCCGGAAACAATATCTTTGGTTTTACCCAAAGCAGCGGAGAGCAAAGGACCGGCAGCGATATTTTCACCCTTAAAATCAGCCTTGACACTCAGCGGATCATGCGCACCGGCACCCGATTTAACCTCTCCGGTTAGCAGAACCCGACCGCCAAAAATTCCTGCACCGGCATCGGCGATGGTCAATGTCCCGTTTGTCAGGGCGAAATCGAGATTAGCCTGATTGAGCGTCCATAAATCATAGATAATAGTTTCTGCCTTAATTTTTAACTGCGCATCGAAATTCCGCATCCAATCCACATTGATGGCTTCACGCGACCATTTAGAGCTGCCTGTATTTTGAGCGGAGGCAGCTTTGGCGGCTGATTTTGTGCCTGAAGCTGAATTCGCGGACGAGCCAGAGTTTTGCGACAGAACTACCCGGCCCAAATTGACAGCCCCCTTAACCGCCAGCTTAGGAGCCGTCGTGACGTCAAGATGCCCGTTCAACGTGGTTTTACCCAAAAGCCCCTGCACATCACTCAGGTGATATTCATTATTTTCCCATACGGCGTTGCCGGAGAGTTTAAACGGCCCCTCAAACCCACTCGTGGCCGTAAATTCAGGTTGCACCAATCGCACCGATTGCACGAAGTTCGGTGAAGATAACGCAAATTTGATTTGATTGATGATCGGCGTTTCGAGCAGATTTGCAACCGATCCTATTCCCGAAACCGACAAGCCCCACAGGGTGGTGGTCAGGTCAAAAGAAAGTTGCTTAAGACTTCCCGAAACCGTCCCCTTGATACTAGACGGCCCAATCTTGCGCGATAATTGCGGCAAGGTGAGGTGATAAGCCTGAGCCAATGATTCGGTGTCGGGTGCGGATAACGAAAAGGTCAGGTTGAGGTCTGATAAGTCATCAGTTTTGCCGATAGAACCCTGAGCCGAGATTTTCGCGGACTGGGGTAATTGCGCCGCAAACTTATCAATCTTAAGGCTCTGGCCGTTTAAAATCAGGGTGGATTGAATGTTTTGATAGCTCAAGCCCTGATATTTCACCTGGGCCAAATCGGCCTGAATTTGGCCGTTGAACGGCAGAGCAAAGCCCATGGACTGTGGGGCATCAGAGGACTGGGACGGGCCTAAAGCGCCATTGCTCGCGGAATCACCCTTGTTGCCCAATTTTGCCAATATTTGGTCTATATCCAACTGGTGAGATTGCAGTGAAAGCTGCATATCTTTTTGCGACAATCCGATGCTCCCCGTGAGGGAGAGGTCATTATTATCCAGCAAAACTCGACTCTCACGCAGTTGGATTGTGCCATTCTGTAGTGAGCCGCGCGCTTCAATGCTCAAATCATCAAGGAATTTTTCCAATACAGACGAATCATTAGGCACCTTATCGGCAGAGTTTAAGGAAAAGGAAATCTCAGGCGCGGCTTGCCCCGCCCCTACCACTTCCCCCGCTCCTGTCCCCGATAACGGCGCGAGAGAAAAATTCCCCAGATAAGACAAATTGCCGTTTTCAAGCCGCAAATTGCTCAGGAGGATTTTCTCCGAATCATAAGAGAGCTTACCATCAAGCGTGGTTTTGCCGCTTAACTCCTCAGGAATGGACGAGCTCTGATCAGGGCTCAGGCCAGACACGGCCTTACCCAAATTATCAATGGTCAGATTAATGTCGCCATCCGCCGCAATCTTGTCCTGTTGCATCCGAATCGTGCCGCCATAGCTGGCAATCACATTGCTTTCGGGCAAGGCCATTTGAATTTTAACGGGATAAAGAGAGTTTTTAAAATCCAATGTCGATGTGGTGATTTTCGATTCAATCTTACGACCATTCCACACCAAACCGCCATTCACGTCAAAGGGCCCGTGCAAACTATCGGCTTTGGCCGTGATATCCACATCCTCAAACTTTTGCAGGCTTGAGCTTGATTGATCATCCCAGATCAATACGCCGTTGATAATTTGTAGCATATTTAAAGAAAAATCATAACCGGGAGCAGATGCAGAATCGGCAGCCGCTTTTGAATCGGCGGCATTCACATTCTCAGGCGATTGTTTTTTGGATAAAGTCGCGCTCATCCAACCCTGGCGGCCATCCTTATGGGTTGTCAGGGTGATTTGCGGCTCGCTCAAGGTCACATTCTCAATATTGATCTTTTTAGAAAGCAAGGGCCACAATTCAAGTTCAATATCCGCATCCTTAACCGTGATAAAATTTTCCCCTTGATTGGAGAGTTTGAGGTCATGCACCGTAGCGTGCGGAAGAGGAAGAAGCGAGATCGCAATATCCCCGCGCCAATCCACTTGATACCCGGTGCTCTGCGCCAATTTCTCAACGATAATATGTTTATATTTGGACTGATCCATAAATTTCGTGGCCACCACCCCCGCACCGGCAACCACCAGCACAAGGCCGAGCGCCGTCCCGCCCAAATATTTGGCCCATTTGGGAATGTGCTTTTTCTCCGCCCGATCATCGCCAAACGGATCCACAGAATTTAAACTGTCTGTCGAAGCGGAAGAGAGAGAAGGTGGGCGTGAGTCGCGAAGGTGGTCAGTCATGTGAAATTCCTAAAATACAGGGCATTAGTTAGAGGCATCAAATAACGCGTGTAAAAGAATGAGATGCGCGAGCCTTAAACAAGAGTATGGTCCATCTTCCGAAAAAGTCAAAAGCAAATTTTTTTGCTTACCCGTCGGAATTTCCCTTGAACCTATTTATAATCTCTTTATAGCGTAGATCAAGATTTAGCCTGCGTTTATTAAGCCAATCTTTAATGGCAGCACCATGACTGCCATCTGCAAAAACGAGTCGGCACATATAATCGGTCCGCTTCTAATCAATCATTGCAGATGTGGACACCCTCCTAATAGACCACGTTCTTGTTGCTCGGACAAACTTATGTTGATCTTGCTGAGTCTGCAGGCTCGGAAAGCCTGATCTTTTATCTCTAGACCATTTCCGATTGATACATTGGTCGCAGAGCTGGCAAAGATCATCACCACAATGCCTCTATCCTTAGAATCCCCCGAAGAATCCCCCGAAAGGAGCGTTCTGAATCTTTCCAGTCTTTCACTTTCGGAGAGGTTGTCAAACTGCGATTTTTGCTCCATCTCAGTTACCTTACTCTGGAATCCATTTACACACTCACGATGAGTTATATTTCCTTGCGTTGTACTCTCAAACTTCTTGCCATCAACGCTAGTTTTTATAGTGCATTCGCCCACTTCATCGTCCATGAGTACTTTCGACGCATTATCGGCCAAGGCACTTCCCACAGGGGCTAAGCTTTGAAAGCTTAACATAACCGCCATAAATATATTTCGTAATTTCATAACCTATCCACCTCATATTCACTTTAGGTAAAATATAATCCTACTGTAATATAATTATATAATATTAGCAATAAAGTTTATTGATGCCGATGTTCAGAGATTCGGTAGATACTGAGTTAATTTTTGGCCTCCGCAAAATGGATCAAGGCTTCATCGAACACAAAAATCACAAGAGCCAGAATATTTTCAAAGTTATTGATGGAGTGCAGGGCAATATAGTTATTATATTATGTAATAATATCGTTATATAATGCTCGATTTTTAAAATTCATAAATATCCATTTTCGAAACTATTTTGCAATTATTAAGTAATTGCAATTATTTGTTTTTACAGTTTCATCATATTTGGCTATATTTACTAGTAAATATAAAATATTTACTTTAATAGTGAATATATACTGAATATTTATTTAAAAATATTACTAGTAAGTAATAGTTATTATTTTTAATAGTTTCGCTTTTGGAAAAAAAATTTCATTTTTCTCTTGCATATAAAATTTACTTCGCGTATAAATAACTTACACACCCTCTATTACCGCCGTTTGTCCGGAGCACCGTAAGGTCTCCGGACCTTTTTTTGTTTCAATTCTGTGGGGATTTTTGTTTATAAACTGATTCCAAACAGGCCCTTCTGCCCCCCGTGTCAAACATGTGGTTGCGAAATATCAGAGGTGGCAAACTCTTTTTGACGGAAGGTTTGACAGGGTTTTGATATCTTGCTACCTAACATCTATGACCCAAATATCTTCAGATTTACCCGAGACTTCAAATGATTTTGACTCTCTGCCCTATCGTCCCTGTGTCGGGATTGCGCTGTTTAACCCGCAGGGCCACGTGTTTGTGGGGGAGCGAATCGACACGCCCCAAGCCTGGCAAATGCCGCAAGGGGGCATTGATGACGGCGAAGATTTGATTGAGGCAGCCTTTCGCGAATTGAAAGAGGAAACAGGCATTACCGAAGCCGAATTGCTCCATATCGTCCCCAAAACCATATGTTATGATGTGCCGCGTGAATTGTCGGTGAAGCATTGGGGCGGGCGTTTCCGCGGCCAGGAACAACATTGGGTCGCGCTTAAATTTCTGGGTGATGATCGTTTGATTGATTTAAAACATCATGAACCGCATGAATTTTCGCAATGGCAATGGGTGGATTTGAGCCATACAGTGGATTTAATCGTGCCGTTTAAGCGTGAAGTGTACCGTGAAGTCATCGCTGCGCTATCCCACCTGGTGCCGATGATTGCAAAGAGGTAAGTTAACTTTATGAGCGGACTCTTCATCACATTTGAAGGCGGCGAAGGCGCAGGCAAAACCACGCAATGCCGTTTGCTGCATGATTATTTTAAGGGCCGCGGGCGCGATGTGGTCTTAACGCGCGAACCCGGCGGCACGCCTGAAGGCGAGAAAATCCGCAATTTACTGGTGCAACGTGATGGCGGCCAATGGACCCCGATGGCCGAATGTTTATTATTTTTTGCCGCGCGTCAGATGCATGTGGAAAAATTGATCAAACCGGCTTTGGCAGCGGGAAAAATCGTGATTTGCGACCGCTTTAGCGACTCAACCTTGGCTTATCAGGGTTATGGCCACGGCTTTGACCATGACACGATTCGCACGCTTGACCGCGTGACGTTGCAACATTTTACCCCGCATCTGACATTTTTGCTTGATATCGCACCCGATCAAGGTCTGAAACGTTCTTTGGCCCACAACCAAAGCACCACAGGCAGCCAAAGCACCGAAGATCGGTTTGAGCATCTCAAGCTCGAATTTCATGAAAAATTACGCGCAGGATTTTTGGACATTGCGCAGCAAAACCCTGGGCGTATTCATGTGATTGATGCCACCCAAAGCGCTGACCAAATTTATTTCGCCATCACCAAGATTGTTGAGGCATTCCATGCTGTTTGACGATGATGAAAGCGAAGACGAATCCGAAAGCGGTGAAGATTTATTCGGCGGTGATTTTGCCGCGCCCGGATCTCACGCACTGTCATTTTACCAAGATGATTCAGATGCTCATGAACTCTGCGAATCGCGCGCCAACCTTCACCTGATCGGACACAAGGAACTGGAACAGCAATTGCTGCAAATGATTGAAATTGGCCGACTTCCCCACGGGTTGATTTTTTCAGGACCGACCGGCGTAGGAAAAAGCGTGATGGCCTATCGACTTGCGCGATTTTTGCTCGCGGGATTGGGGGATGCTTCATCGGCGGAGCCAAACATGTTCGGGGATTTATTGCCCGCAGCCCCCCGCCCAAAAACTCTGGAGATCGCACAAAGCCACGCTGTTTTCGCACAGGTTGCAAGCGGCGGCCACCCTGATTTGCTTACCATCGCACGGTTAAAAGATGAGGCCACAGGCGGACTCAAAGCCAGCCTTCAAGTGGACGAAATCAGAAAAATCGCCCCGTTTTTCCGCCGCACCGCCGCGAATGAAGGCGGATGGCGCATTGTCATCATTGATGATGCCGATACCATGACGCGATCATCGCAAAATTCATTGTTAAAAATTTTAGAGGAACCGCCGGAAAAATCGCTCATCATCCTCATCACCCACCGCGCCGGCGCCCTTCTCCCCACGATTTATTCGCGCGTCCATCACATGGTTTTTTCACCGCTCGGGGACGACGACATCAAATCCGCTTTGCGCCACAAAATTAACTCTACCCTGTTACCCAATATTTTAAATATCGCCGAAGGATCATTGGGCCGCGCGCTTCAATTTGCCGATGCTGAAAAGATAGAAATTTTACAAACCATCCTGAATATTTTTGCGCTTTTCCCCCGCTGGAAATGGTCGGATATTTTGAATATGGCGGAGCTGTGGGGCAGTAAATCCCATCATGAATCCTTGCAACTTTTCAAAGATATTATCCTCTATTTTGTGCGCGCCGCCAGTCGCCACAGCGCACTAAAAAAACCTGAAGACCCGGCGGTATTTAATCACAGCGGGCAAATCGCTCAAACCGCACACCAAAACGACTCCGATTTCACATGGCGACTGGCTCAATCCCTGCCGCTCGACCAACTCCTCAATTTATATGATGAGTTGCAAGATCATTTCCTGCGCTGTCAGGTCGGCAATCTGGATAAAAAATTCATTATTCTGGGGGCTTTTACCCTGTTTGAGAAATTTTCTCCAAAAATCTAAACCAAGATAGTGCAGGGGTACAGGGTTTAAAAAATTTTTAAACTTTGATATGCATGATCAAAGTAATAACTTAACCTTAGGCTGTAGTGATGCGCTGCAACATATTGAATTTATTCAGACTAAGAATTTCTTAATGATTACACCCTTATATAGATAGGTAGTGCCAATTAAAATTCAGCTTTAACGGGCCACAATCTTAACGAACCATGTTACCCAGTCGTTGCGTTTGATTTTTACAGTGTAGTGACGGATAGAAAATGATCAAAATTTCCGACTTGAAAATATCTTCAAAATTACATGCGCTATTGTTGATTTCAGTTTTATTGATGCTGGCGTTGCCGGCCATTCAATTTTTCACCCTGAAATCCCAAATGCTAGAAGATCGTGAGCTGAAAACCCAAAATCTTGTTCAGGTTGCCTATGGAATCATGGATTATTTCTATGGATTGTCGGTTGATAATGGCGGACAATTAACCAGGGAGCAAGCTCAAGAACAAGCAAAAGCGGCGATTAAAAAATTACGCTACGACGAAAAAGAATATTTTTGGATCAATGATTTGCACCCTACCATGATCATGCATCCTTACAGGCCGGAGTTGGATGGCAAGGATTTATCTGAGATCAAAGATCCGCGCGGGGTTGTTCTGTTTAAAGAATTCGTGAAAACCGTTCAAACTCAAAAAGATCATCAGGGCTTCGTGTCCTATATGTGGACGGCCCCGGGTGCAGATAAGGATTCAGAACCGCTGAAAAAAATTTCCTATGTTAAATTATTTGAACCGTGGGGATGGATCGTCGGAAGCGGTATCTATATTCACGACGTAAATCAAAAACTTCTGGATGCATTTTTAGAAGCGATCCCTGGAATTTTGTTTGTATTGTTTTTGATGGTGCTGATGAATCTTAAAATCGCGCAAGATATCCAAGAACCGGTCATGGAATTGACAAATGCCATGACCTCACTCTCAAACGGAGAAACTTCGGTGATGGTGACGGGAACCCAACGCGCGGATGAAATCGGGACCATGTCGCGCGCGCTCGATGCGTTTCGCCATGTATTAATACGCCAGAAAGAACTGGCAGAGCGTGAAAAAGTTGCAGATGTTGAAAAACATGAACGCTCGCGCCGGTTAAATGATCTGGTGGCCCGTTTTAACCACACGATTCATACCATATTGAATGAATTTTCCGCTGAAAAAAGTGACAGCAACGACATATCCTCGGGACAATTGAATGAATCGATCACTCAGGTCAATCAATATGTACTCAAAACTCAAGAGGCAATTGACGAGGCAGCCAGACGGGTGGACGGAACCATGGAAACGGTTTCACAATTGGTGATATCCGCGCAAAAAATTGGCGAAATTACCAAGCTGATTAACTCCATTACCTCCAAAACAAACTTATTGGCATTAAACGCCACAATTGAAGCATCCCGTGCCGGAGATGCCGGAAAAGGCTTTAGCGTGGTCGCCAACGAAGTCAAAGTATTGGCGCATCAAACAGCAGAAGCAACAGAAGAAATCACCCAGCAAATCAACGTCATCCAAAATATCACATCCACAACCGAAACGTCAGTGGACAGCATTAATCAGAGCATTAATGTGGTAGCGGATTCAGCCGAAAACACCAAAAACTCTTCCCAAGAGGTTCTCGACGCGTCCTCAGAAATTTTAAATTGGACGCAAAGAATCAAGGATTGTATTGAAGAATTCTTGCAAAATGTTAAGCGGGTATAGGCATAAAACGCATTTGCAAATATTTGAAGGCGAAAAACCTTAAGGGCACTTCTAAAAACCCTTGGATTGCGGATGATATACTAGATAAGATACTGGGAGCGAGAAACGCAGGACCGCCGATGTACTTTAAAGTGTACATTGATGTACATGCGGATCCGAGTTGTCACAGACGCAGGAGATCGCCGCAATCCAAGGGTTTTTAGAAGTGCCCTTAATTCAAATAGTCATGAAGATTGAGGTTAAGGACGCGGACAGAAGCCGAATAGGAGGCCTCGATTTGCGTTTGCACTTCGGTGAGAAGTACGGAGGCCGAGGGGATATCCGTGTCCTTAATACTCGAAATCAATTCGGTTAAATTGACTTTATCCTTATCATTTTGATCAACCTGATTTTGTAATGTGTGAGCATTGAGCGACAATCCCCCCTGAATGGTTGCCAGATCGTCAATGGCCTGACGCACCAGGGATGAAGCCTCTTGCAACGCAGTTTTATTGGTCGAGTTGTTATAGGCCAGATTATAAGCCCGCAGCAATTGCTCAAACGCCGGATTGCTGGCCAAAACGCCGTAGGTCACAGTCATGCTCTCGGACGATTGCACCGCATTGATGGTCGAATTACCGTGATAATATGTTGTATTGGCGGTTGATGGCGTGGTCTGGGCCACCCAGGCCGGATCAGTCAAATCCACCGGTTGGGTTTCAATGTCGCTGCCCGCGAACAAATAACGATTGCCAATTTTAAGGTTGAGCAAAGATTGCGTTTCCTGGAGCGCATTATCTGCCTGATTTCTTGTCACAGTCGGGTCCACAATGTCTCCACCCAAAGCGGCGGTAATCGCTGTAATCATGCTATTGGCCAGATCAATCACCTGTCCCACCGCGTCATACATGGTGTTCACATGCGCAAGCACAGTATTGGAATTGGTGTTATAGGTGGTGAGCCGCCGCGTGATACTCTCTAACGACAGCAAATTTTGCGAATCGGTTGAAATGCCCTTGTAATCAGGAGATTTCAAGCCCGAACTGATTTGCGTATTCACATCCCCATATTTGGTTTGAAGCCGCATATTATCGGCAATCATTTGATTGGTGAACGGATATGTAGCCACACGATTAACCATGATATTCTCCTAATTAGTTTACCTCATCGCATTGATCAAATCATCCAGCATCTTCTGAATGGTTGATACAACCTGCGCCGACGCCGCATATTGATTTTGATATACCAACATTTTTGCCGTTTCTTCATCAATATTCACCCCTGACGTACTGGTGAGCATATCGCTGCTGGCTTTATATACGGTGAGTGCCGTGTCGCTCTCATTTTGCGCGATACGCGACTGGTTAGCAGCATTGGCAATATAGGCCTGCGCATAGCCCAATAATGTACTGGATTGCGCCGAAAAATTCCCCGCAGCAGAAAAACTCTGAGCAGAGAGCAACATATTCGCCAACGCATCCGCCACCGACCCGTCACCCTTGGCCACGCCGCGATCCCCCACCGCCAGAGTTGCGCTTGAACTCAACACCCCTGTGCTTAAATAATCGGGATTAGAGAGCAAATAGCTCGATACCTGAATATCTTCGGCATTGGTGCCGACAAATAAATCATTCAACCCAAAATATTGCGAAAAACTCTCATTCGAAGAACTCGTTACCTGACTGGCCAACGGATTAATCACAACCCCGTTAGAGGCAGGGGAAACCGAGAGATTCAACTGACCGCCGGAGTTTAATGTCGCGGTTAAGCCGGGCACAGCGTTCAGGGCCGTCAACACGTTATTGATCGTGGTCATCGCCCCCAGATTAATGTCGGAATAATTCTGGATGGTGCCGTTCCCATCGGTAATCGCCACACGGATTGTGCCGCTGGCGGTAAAGGCGGTGGCCCCCGTCAACCCCGCGAGCGAGCCGGTCATCACATTGCGCGGCGGGTTCGACGCCCCGGTATTGAGGAGCGTATTGACCTGGGTTTTCAGCACACTCGCTAATTCATCAAGCTTGGCTTGCTCACCGATATAAGTCTGGTCGCGCAACTGAATATTCGCGCCCATATTTCCATCCACAATCGCATTGGTGATATCCACCCCATCAAGATCAATCGAAGAAAATCCGGTGGGATAGGTCACGGACCCATTCACAATATTGGTGACGTTATAACTGAGATGGTGGGCATCAGAGAGCAATAAAGCCTGCCCCGATGAGGTATAAATCTGCATCAAATTATTACTGTTGTAAAAATATTGAATATTCATTTCGGCGGAAAGTCTTTGAATCTCAACATTGCGCTGATCCTCATATTCCGCCATGCTGGCATCTTGCGCATGTGTTTCGGCAATTTTATCATTGAGCATATCAATACGGTCCAAAATCGCATTCACATTATCAACCGAAGTCGCAATTTTTTTCTCCGCTTCCGCACGCTGGGTTTGAATGGTGGCGGACATGCTGCGCAATGACCCGGCCAGATAATTGGCCGTACTCACCGCATCGGCTTTGTTTGATGAAATTTCCGGCGTGGTCGCAAGTGCCTTGAGCGATGAATATAAATTGTCCGTATAGGTGCTCAGGCTATTATTACCGTCTGTGCTGCCGAGCTGGGTATTGTAGTAATCCAGCGAAAGATTGACAGTATTGGCTTTGCTATAGGTACTCGTGTCATCCGAAAGCGCCTTGGTCAAAAACGCATTTCCCGCGCCCACCACAAGCCCGGAAATCGGCACCGACCCGGATGTCGTGGTGATATAGCGCGTATCAAGCGATTTGCGCGTATAACCCTCTTTATCCGCATTGGTGATATTTTGCGATGACAGATTGGTCTTGAGCTCTGTCGTCATCATCCCGCTGAGGGTCATGTTGAGTGCGCTGGTTAATGCCATGTCACAGAATCCTTATGTGCGGAACCATTCAAAAGATTATCGGCGGAATTTAAAAAATCGTGCAGCAAAATTTCCAGTTTAAGGATAATATCATCCCGCATTCCGTTCATTCCCTGCACTCTTTGATCGGCATCTTGGCCATGAGTTTTATGCGCGCTGTCTTGATCGACATGTCTGTCATCCGCCCCTTTATCATCTAACCATTCATGACTAACCCGCAATTCAACCATTTCCGCACCTCTCCAAAAATCTTTTTTCCATGAAGTTTTACTCTCCCTGATCTCTTCCTCTATTCATTGCAATATCCTTGCCAGTTTCCGGTGACAAAGGGTTTTTATTACAAAAATTGCATGATTTTGATCATCGGAACAAGGAGGGCGGGCTTTTGGGCTGTTTCCGCTTTTAATTTTTAACTACAGAAGAGGGCGCAGAGAACGCAGAGGTGAGAGATGATTTTGATTTAAAAACAATCATTTATCCTGTTGTGATGTTGTTTTTTCCGAATGCTGCGCATTCTTTTTTATAAATTTTTTGAGTATAGCCCCCCCTTTTATCTTCTCCCTTTCAGAGGAGCCTTTTATCTCCTCCCCCTTCAGGGGGAGGCAGGGTGGGGGTGGAGAATCTTGGGTTGGAAAATTACCCCCATTAAGCTATTTTAAAATTCGTGATTATTCATTTTTATTCGTGAAAATTAGTGGTTAAAAAGCTGCTAAATCCTCTGTGCCCTCTGCGGCTCTGCGTTTAAAAATTAAAAAGCGAACACAGACAACAAAACTCCGTAATTCCGCGTAAAAAAGATAAAATGACTCACGTTTATTTATGATCTCGCCACCCTTCAATTTTCAAATCAACCCGTACCCCCGTAAAAGAAAAAGTCGAATGAATGAGACTTTTTCGCATATACGGGGTCTGGGGAGTAGATTCAGACCCCGCATCAAGTGCGGGGTTACGAAATTTGAGGGGTGGTGGAATTCGCGTTTATTAGTGGCTATTCGTGAGTACTCAAAGCTAACAAAACCCAAAAATTCACTCATCATCCCGTGATCTTTGGGGGAGCTGTAAATCTTGCGCACCGCCATATTTTAAGCAGGCGGAGAGGGATTTGGCGTTGGCCGACAATTGGCGTTTGACCTCATCGCGGGCGCGTTCAGTTTGCGCAATATAATCGGTCAGGTCGGATTGCAGCTTTGTCAAAATCCGCAGAAATTTTTCTTGTTCTAACGCGGTCAAGGACCACAAATCTTGCTGCAAAGTTTCAGGAGTGAGCGAGAGGTTATGCGCTAGGAAATCCTCAACATTTCCACTCGCTTCATACTCTGTTAAAACTTTTTGCAACTTATTCATGGGGCCTTGACCGTTTTAAAAGTTTATCCGATTATCGCGCCACCAATTATCGGACCGCACTGATTAGATCCTGGAACATTTGGTCCACTGTGCTCACGACTTGCGCCGCTGAGGAATAGGCCTGTTGCGCCACGATCATCTTATTGAATTCTTCCGATGTATCGGTGATGGATTGCTCAAGTGCACTGGGGACGACCGTTCCCGCATTTCCCTGACCGGGAAGGCGCAAATTGTAATTCCCTGCATTTTCGTTTTCATCATAAACCGTTCCTTCGATGTGCGTCAATCCGCCGGGATTGGGGAAGGTTGCAATCGGGATTTGGTAAACCGGCATCCGCACCCCGTTTTCAAACGAAGCGGTCACAAGACCGGTTTCATCAATGGTGATATCACTCAATTGTCCAAACCGCACCCCGTCTTGGTCAATCAGGTAAATCTCTAACCCCGGTGTCGTGGTGTTGGAGGAAAATTGAGTGAGCCCGTTCGTCTGGCCCACTGTTCCCCAATCCAGCGTGAGCGTACTGTTATTGGCCCCTGTCGTGAAGGCGGTAATACTAAAGCCGGGCACCGCGGGGGTAAAGCTGGCGATTGACCCATCCCCGTTAAACGTCACATCAACGGTTTTTTGCACACCGGCTGTACCGGAATCAGTATCCAGAGTTCCCGATGTCGTCCCGCCATTGGTCAAAACCGGATCGGTAAAGGTTGCCGTCCAATCATTGGCCGCGTTTTTGAGCCAGGTAATCGCCACCGTGTGTGAAACCCCGAGCGCATCAAACATTTCAATGGAATTGTTGAACGTATCCCCCACCGCGGCATCTGCCGGTAAGTTCATATCGAATCGGATATTGGTGGTTGGCTGGGCGGTTCCCGAAATCTGGTTGACGTCAATCGGCTCTAACGAGTTCAAGTCGTTCGCACTGGTAGAAAGAACATTCCCCAGATCATCCGTCCGTTGACCCAGCAAATAATACCCTTCGGAATTGACCAAAAATCCCGATGCATCGGTTGAGAAACTGCCGTTGCGGCTATAGGTAAAGGCGGAGGGTTTGTTGAGGATATTATCCGTGACCACAAAAAATCCGTTGCCGTTAATCGCAACATAGGTGGATTTATCATAGGCCTGAATCTGTCCCTGACTATCCATGTTTTGTGAGGTGGTAAAGACCACGCCGCCCGAACTCAATCCCGATTTTGACTGGTTACCGGTCACAAGCGATTGGAAGGATACTTCGCGGGTTTTATAGGCGGTGGTGCTCGCATTGGCAATGTTTTCCGCCACGGCGGCGGTGGCGGCCGATTGGGCGCGAAGACCGGAAACTGAGGCATTAAGGGCGCTGTTTAAACTCATTCTACACTCTCCTGATGTTAAATTTAAGTCACTGTCAAAATTAAGTCATTGTCAAAACTTAGGTTGCTGAACTATTAGAAGCGGAATTCGTGGTCGGGGCGTTCACAATCTTGATCACATCCGCAATTTCAAACAGCACGCCGCCGGCCTGAAGATAGGTGCCGCTGCTATCGGATTGAAGACTGTCAACTTTCACGGTCGTGTGAATCTGCGGCGTAATCGCAGCGCCAGTGCTGTCCTTGGCGGTCATGCTCATTTTCAGGACGGACCCGTCGGGTAACGAACTCGGCAAATCGGCACCGGCCAAGCTGAATTGATAGGTGCCCGCCGCCATATCACCCGACCCCGCGCTATTTTTCATTGACCCGGAATACACCGTCACGCCTTTGGTATCGGTGATTTTAATATCGACGGAGGCCGCTTCCTTCGGCAACGCATAGGTCCAATCTGCCGACCCGCTCTGAAGGCTGGTGGTATCACTGGCGAGCTCAACACTCTGGCCAATATAGCTAAAACTATTGGCAATCGCGGTTTGTTTGAGCGAACTGGCCAGCGTGTCCAATTTGGTGTTGGTGCTGATTTGCTGCTCCAGTGAGGAAAATTGTGCCAATTGCCCGGTAAATTCTTTGGTATCCATCGGATCAAGCGGATTTTGATGCTGCATCTGTGTGAGCAAGATATTCAAGAATTGGTTCTTAAGCTTTTCCGCCTGATCAGCAGCACTGTTACTGCCGGTGCCGCTAGAAGACCCGCTGCCGGACGTCCCGCCAGAGGATGAAATTTTGGTCCCCGCCAGCGCGGCCAAATCAGTTCCGGATGATATGTGTGTTAAAACGGCCATCTTCAAATCCTATGGGCTAAAAGATTATGGTTTTAACAGTGCAATATCCGTGCCAGATTCTCTGCGGCTTTTATGTCTATTTACTTTTAAATTAAAATTATGTATAATACATGGCATAATCATTTATTGCTACTGACATAACCGCCAGACCTAATGGGCAATTTTTGTAAGAACCTGTTCAGAATCTCGCTGCGGTACAGGATTTTGCGGTTTTTCGAGAACCGCATCGGATCGTACATAGATGTACGTGAGAAGCGGAAGCGCAGAAAATCGCTAAAAAGCCAACGCCGCAGTAGAGATTATGAACAGGTTCTAAAGGAAATCAGGTTTTAGGCGAGAGCAGGCTGAACCTCATATTTAGAGCATTTTGCGATTAAGTGGAGGCCGGTTAATCGTCACAAAATGCAACAAAACAAATGATTAGACTATTTTTTAATGAGAATAACCACAGCAAGCGAAAAATTAACAAGATACAAATTATGTCTATAACTAAAGGAAATGTACTTGAATGGGCTTATAGGGCTCAAATCGTTAGATTATCGAAGGTCGAAAATGAGCTGAAATCCTTTTTTGGTAGCAGCCATGGCAATAATATAGAAAACGAAAAGCTTGTCGAGATTCTGGAATCATTTTTTTATAAATTTCAGAGAGGGCTTTTTTACCAAGATAGTTACGTAGGAAAACGAGATGTAAGGCAAGTCGCGCTTGGAATTATACAAAAACATCTAAAAAGATGGTGCGATATGTACGCAGCATCATTGGACAAAACTGAGCATACCAGCGAATTACTAAAAATCCTGACAATATTTTCAACTTTAAAGGCTGCTCCTACTCAGAGGATCGTCCAGCTCATTAATAAACAAGATGTGGGACAGACTGTTGCTAATATTCTGAATACTGATGAATTTGTAGCTTTCATAAAAGCGTGTGCAAATCTCAGAATTCTACCATCAACGCAGTTACTCCAAACATTACAAAGAAAGATTATTCCTGCCGTCCGCAAAAAGTCTAACGTTAAGACTGATCATTATTTCTCACTGCTACACTCCTTGGCGATTCTCGACGCTCAAGCGCAAAGTACGAAGCAATCAGAAATTAGCCAAAAAATTCGTGAGTGCGTCAATGTTTTATACAATGTTGAGATTGCGCCCAGAAAAGATTCTGAGGAGAAAATTCTTTCAGACGCCTGTACGTGGTTTGACATTTCTCATAATTGCAACCCTAGTGTTGATAGGGACAGCTCTTATGCAGAGGGCAAGCTTAAACGTTTATTTATACGCGCAATTGGATCTGAATATACACTTCAGGCCATAGACCCCGTGGAAATACCAAAGCTTGGGGGGCATACTGTGGACCTAAGCTTTATATTTAATACCTACGGAGGCAGGGAAAACGTTCTTTTTGTTGAATGTGATGGTCATAGCCATTACGTAATGAATCTGGAAACGGAAACCCCCATGCTCAACGGATCTAGTATATTTCAATCTCTACTGATACGAAAATGTTTAATCTCAAGCGGCTCCAATAATGACAGGATACTCATGCGATTACCTGTAGAGATGTTTTATAAAGATAAACAGGCCGCTTTGGGACTTATTAAAGGCATTCTAAGCAAAATTATCAAAAATGCTGATCATTATACCCTTGACAAAGGTGTTGTCCTTGTTGAAGGGCCTAATACCATTTCCGTATTAGCCCCTTGCCTCTAGACCATTTTTGGTTTAGGTAGACTCAAGAAAATGGTCTAGGTATTTGTTCAGTCGCATTTTGTGACGATTAACCAGCTTCCACTTAATCGCAAGATGCTCTAATTTATACAAAATCAGTCATATTGACCCCGGACAAGTCCTTTCCTATCTAACATCACGCGATAATCGTATGCGCGGGTTTTTTATGTTCCTCATGATGTTCATCAATATCATGACCGGCGATTGATTCGCTGATCTTGGCCGTAAAGGCAACTGCCATGGCTGAAATCAAAAACATAGCGTGGAGCGCCAATTGGCTAATCACGACAAACTGCCCATGGTCTGGATTATTTGCATATTGATCAATGTCGATAAAAGTTTTCAGCAGGTGAATGGAGGATATCCCAATCAAAGCAAGCCCCAGCTTGATTTTCATCGTGTTGACATTCACGTGCGACAACCAATCCGGAGCATCCGGATGACCACGAATCTCTAATCGAGAAACAAAAGTTTCATATCCGCCCACAATCACCATGACCAGGAGATTGGAAATCATCACGACATCAATCAACCCCAGCACAATAAGCATAATCTGGTTTTCCGATACATGCGTCAGATCACCCAACAGGTGTAACAACTCAACTATAAAATGATAGACATACACACACTGCGCAATAATTAATCCCAGATACAGCGGAGCCTGCAACCAACGGCTGTTAAAGATTACAGAAACCATAATCTTTTCAATTTTCTTCTTTCGGTCGGAACATCGTCTATTTCTACAAATATTCATGATATATATCCTCCTATAATTTTATATATAAGTATCATAAAAATGTCATTTAATCAATATAATTTATACATTAATGATATTATGCTCAGTAAAAAGTGAAATATTTTTGATTATAGATTGCATAAGGATACATAATATAGTAACATTTATCGAAAGACGCTGAAGATCACTGCAAAACAGTTAGAAACTGACAGGATCTTAGGTTACATAAAAACCATTATGGGAGATATATGAGTACAGAACGTTATCAGCCTAGTACCTTGATTCATCTAAATTGCCGGGTAGAGGCGCTTGAGTTTGGTGCGGGCCTGTTTGTTTGAGAACTGCCA
>JAEUKN010000029.1 GCA_016794305.1 Alphaproteobacteria bacterium
CAGGCGCGCATCGAGTTCAACATCAAATCCATTTGGGATCACCCTTGGAATATTTTCCAACAATCCACCGCCGGTGATATTGGCCAGCCCCTTGATCAGGCTTGTTGTTTTCAAAATCGGCAGAATAGAGCGAATATAAATTTTTGTCGGGGTCAGGAGGTCATCCCCCAAAATTTTATCCTGATCATATGGGCAGCGATCCGCATAGGATAGTTTATGATCGGCGATAATTTTGCGCACCAGCGAAAAACCGTTGGAATGGAGCCCCGAAGACGCAATCCCGATGACCTGATCCCCTGCGGTGATATGCTCTCCCGTTAGGAGTTTGGACCGTTCCACCGCGCCCACCGAAAACCCCGCGAGGTCATAATCTCCGATTTCATACATGCTCGGCATTTCGGCGGTTTCACCACCAATGAGGGCACATCCGGCCTGGCGGCATCCTTCGGCAATTCCCGCCATGACCGCTTGCGCCGTGGATAAATTGAGGCGAGAGGAGGCAAAATAATCCAGAAAGAACAACGGTTCCGCCCCTTGTACAATCAAATCATTGACGCACATGGCCACCAGATCAATCCCCACCGTATCATGCGCATGATGGTCAATGGCAACGCGGAGTTTGGTCCCCACACCGTCCGTTGACGAGACAATCACCGGGTCGGTATAGCCGGCGGCCTTGATATCAAACAAAGCCCCAAACCCGCCAATGCCGCCCATGGTGCCGCTGCGGTGAGTGGATTTGGCCAGAGGCTTAATGGCTTCCACCAGGGCATCTCCGGCTTCAATGTCAACTCCGGCATCTTTATAGGCACTATTTTTCATTTTAAAGGACTCAAGGCATAAAAAATGGCGTAAAATTTGAACAAAAATCGTATAATTTTAGTTTATTTTCATTTATAACATATCTGACTTAATAAACATTTTGGCGTAATCCGTACAGTTCTTTTTTGAGTGGATGATGAAGAATTTTTTTTACACATTTGTAATCTGTGCGTTTTTTGGGCTTATCTGGGGGGCTGTCGGGGCGGGGGGCATGAATTTGATCCAAGCGGCTCAGGCAGCAACTCAGGCGCCAACTGAAGATTATGTTGTGCGCAATATCAGTGTGGATGTGGTTGATCAAAGTTCGGTCAAGGCACGCGATATTGCCTTTGCCAAGGCGCAGGAAAAGGCCTTTCAGGTTCTGGCACAGCGTTATGGGCGCGGGGATGCTTCAAAACCGCCATCTCCCCAGACACTCTCAACCATGATTGAAAATTTTGAGATTGAAAGTGAGCAAAGTTCCCGCAAACGCTATCGCGGGGTTTATACGTTTCGTTTTCGCCCGTCATCCGTTATCGGATATTTTGGGGGGAGTTTAAATGGGGCCTATTCTAACGTGGATGGGGCATATCCGCCCGATCAGTCCAATCAAATAAATGGCCAAATAAATGGAGGACCTGCGCACGGCCCTGACCGATCACCCGGCCCTTATGACGGGGTGCGGATTGAAGAGCATAAAATACTCTTGATCCCATATACGCAAATCGGAAAAGACTGGGCATTGTGGGATACAAAAAATAATCAATTTTGGATGCAGTTAAAAGATCGATTGGCAAGGGAGTCAGGGGATGACTCCTTTATCCTACCGCAAGGAACCATTTCAGATTCTACTGATATTTGGGAAAAATCCCCCACTGTTTTAACCTCCGTTTCCATCAAACGCATTCAGGCACGATATGGTGTGGATGAGGTCATGATTGCCGCGGCGCGTGCGGCCAATAACGGGTTGGTTGTTGATCTTTACCGCACTGTGAATGGTCGGGTGGAGTTGATAGGCCAAGTGCCGATCCGCGTGTCGGTTTTGGACCGTGACCAAAGCGGCTATCAAAAAGCAGCCGAGCAAATCATCACCCTCGCCAAACAAGATTGGCAGATAAGTTCTGTGCAGTCGGCGAGAGTAGAGGAGCGTGCCCCTCAAACTGAAGATGTGCATATGGGGGCGGATATGGGTGCGGATGTGGGTGAGCAGAATACTCAGCAGGATCATCAAAAAATTATCTCGCTAAGGCCCGCCATTCAACCATCTCCTGTTGCGGCGGGCTTATCAGCGGGAGGTATGACGGGAGGGGGAGCGGCGGCAGGCAGTGCGCGCTTTACCTACAATTATCGCAGCTTTGCAGAATGGACAAGGTTGCAACAATTTTTGAAATCGAGTCCTGCGGTCGCCTCTTATTCGATTAAAAGCCTTAAAACCAACGGCGCGAGTGTCGATATTTCCTATCGTAATTGGCAGGATTTTATGCGCGAATGCAGTGGGCGCGGCTATCATATTCGCGCGGTGTCCCAATCTTCATATCAAGGGTCAAATAGCGGCGGATATGAAATTTATTGAATCGTATGAATGAAGCACACAAGATTTAATTTGAATTGAGGATAATCATGACCACCTGGCAACAAATTCTATTCTGGGCATTGGCTGCGGTGGTGCTGGCGGGGATTATCGTATTGTTCAAATCAATCTTGCTGCCCTTTGTGCTCGGCGCATTCATTGCCTATATGCTCAACCCGATGGTGAATAAACTAACCAGCCACGGCATGAAACGCCGCCGCGTTGTGTTGGGAATATTATGCAGCTTCATTGTGATTTTTACGCTGGTGATTGCGATCATCTCCCCCATACTCTTTAAAGAGATGATGAATTTTGTCGAGCATGCGCCAGAAATTTTTCAAAAATTATGGGCCATGGCCAAACCGCATATACACTGGATTCAATCGAAATTCGGCTATGAAATTTCAGTGGACGAAGTGCAAGATGCCGTAAAGGAAAATGTCGGTAAGGCCTTGCAAGTGAGTAAAGGGCTTGTGTCCAGCCTCACATCCGGCGGAATTGCCATTATTGATGCCATTGTCACGATTTTGGTAACACCGATTGTGGCTTATTTCCTGCTCAAGGATTGGCCGCGTTTTATCGGGCAGATTACGAGCCTTTTGCCCGTTCATTATAAATCCACCATCAAAACTCTGACCAATCAAATCGACCAAAAAATCGCCGGTTTTATTCGCGGCCAAATCACGGTTTGCGCCATTTTGGGGATGATGTATGCGATTGCACTCTCCATCGCCGGGTTGAATTACGGCTTTTTAATTGGGCTTGGTACGGGGGTTTTATCGATTATACCTTATGTTGGATCAACCATTGGTTTGATCACCAGCTTAGGCGTTGCGTTTTTACAATCTGACGGCGATTGGGGATATGTCGGCATCATCGCGGCGATCTTTGCCACGGGACAATTTTTAGAAGGCAATTTCATCACGCCGCGATTAATGGGAAATAGTGTCGGACTTCATCCGCTGTGGATATTATTTGCCCTGATGGCGGGCGGGTCATTGCTGGGCGTTTTGGGTATGATGCTCTCTATTCCCGTCGCGGCGGCGATTGGTGTCTTGCTCGGATTCCTAATCGAACAGTATAAAAAAAGCCCGTATTACAAACCGGAATTGGAAGAGGAAGAGCCACAACCCTCCCTCATCATCATGCCCCCGCATCATGATCATGATTAATCGTTTAACGCTTTGAATTTTATCCCATGGGTCTTAAACCATTTACGCAATTACCACTGGATCTGGAATTTTTACCCGCCTTGGGGCGGGATGATTTCATGGTGGGTGCGTGTAATCAGGCAGCTGTTCATGTGCTTGAATCCTGGCCCAACGGGTGGGATCCCTATCCGTGTGCCATTATTTACGGCCCGCACGGATGTGGCAAATCCCATTTGGCGCATATGTGGCAAATCGCTGCGCAGGCGCGCCTGATCACAGCCGGGGAATTCGCCAGCATGACGCCCGAACACTTACTGGACCTAAAGCAAAATGTGATTATTGATCAATTAGAGTTGTTGATCGGCGATAAAGAGTGCGAGGAAAAAATATTTCACCTTTATAATTTTTACCTCACGCAGCCGTTTTTTATTCTGGCACTCTCCCATTGTTCGCCCATGCAATTGGAGTTTGAACTGTGCGACCTCCAAAGTCGTTTAAGATCGGTGAGATCAGCCGAAATCAATCCGCCCGATGATGAATTACTCGCCCAAGTGATTGTAAAACGATTGAGCGATCAAAATTTAAAAATTGATGCCGCCACGATTGACTATATTTTAACGCGGATGGAACGGTCTTGGGAGGCACTTAATCAACTCATGGATGCCATCCGCCTCTATGCCACGGCCAAGCAGCGGGGCGAGGTAACAAAATTATTGGTGCGGGATGTGTTGCTCTCTGTTGCACAAAATATAGCGAAGACGGAATAAAATGATCGTTTTATTTGATCCGCGCTATAGGGCGGAATGATCGGCAAAAAGATCGGCAAAATAGATTGTGTTGCATGTTTATATCTATTTGATATATAATGAATATTATGCGGCAAAAAGATCGGCAAAAACTACTCGAACCAATTGGTCTGATGGAACCCATGATTCCTGCAGAAGGAAGCTCGCGTAACCTCAATGATCTTGTCGTGGATCTTGTCGCAAAATCAAATGCGCTGGCCGGACAAATGCACCCGATTGTCAGAGATAGCATCGGGCATCTGGTGCGCTCAATGAATTGCTATTACTCTAATTTAATCGAGGGGCATAACACCCATCCGCGCGATATTGATCGTGCCCTTGCTCATGATTATTCGCAAGAACCCAGAAAAAGAAATCTTCAAAAAGAAGCCGTTGCCCATATCGAAGTTCAAGCGATGATTGACAGCGGAAACATTCCCGACTGTTATCCTGCGTCCTCTGAATTTATTTTGTGGCTCCATAAAGAATTTTGTTCGCGACTTCCGGATGAGCTGCTCCAGAATGAAAACCCCGACACAAAAGAAGTGGTCAAGGTCATTCCCGGTGAATTGCGAGAGCATGATGTTGCGGTCGGTCGTCATATCCCGCCGCGGCCGGATAGCTTGCCATTTTTTATGAAACGGTTTGATGAAGCCTATGACGCGCGACGATTAAGCAAATCACAGCAGATCATCTCGGCCGCCGCCGCCCATCACCGGCTTTTGTGGATACATCCGTTTTTGGATGGGAATGGTCGTGTGACGCGGCTCATGTCCCATTCCATGCTGCTTCGGTTTGGGGTTGGATCAAGTCTTTGGTCTGTTGCACGCGGTCTTGCCAGAAACGTTCAAACATACAAGAGTTTGCTCCAAGCAGCGGATGAGCCACGTCGTGGTGATTTGGACGGCAGAGGGACACTCTCTGAACAAGCCTTGACCGAGTTTTGTGAATTCTTCCTCAAGGCCTGTATTGACCAAGTGGACTATATGGCAGGGCTTATTCAGCCGACCGAGCTGACACGCCGTATCAAACTCTATGTTGATGATGAAATGTCTGCGGGACGCTTGCCACAAGGCAGCTTTGTTTTGCTGCGCGAAGCTCTCTTGTTCGGTGAGTTCGAGCGCGGCAGAGCACCTGAGCTCACGGGATATAAAGACCGCATGGCGCGCAGCGTATTGTCTGAGCTGCTCAAAAAAGGATTGCTCGTATCGGACACACCGAAAGGCTCCGTGCGCTTGGCATTCCCCTTTGCGGTCGTAGAGCGTCTGTTTCCGGCACTCTATCCTGATGTGCAGTAAGAACTTATTTGCAGCATCTCAGTTGCGAAGTTGTAAAATTTGACGCATGGTGAGAAAAACATGCAACTTTCCATTTGTCGGGGCGTGAAGTCGTGATAGACTTCGTGCCGGGCTTTGCGGTGGGTTTCGTGGTGGGCTGGGGCTCCTGACACAAAATTTTCCTCTGGATTCAAAAATTCTTGTTACTTTAATCATTCATTTCGTCATCACTTTCCTCCATGCTCAAAAAATACAGTCTTTTCATGGTTTTTACCCTGCTATGGTGGGTCGGGTTGAGTTTGCCCCAAACAGCAGTGGCCGCCAAGTCCAATGTGGCCAAAACTGTCAAATCGCTTGAAGTCCAAGCGATACGTTTTGGTGTGCATGAGGATAAACGCAGGGCGGTGATTGAGCTCTCAAGCCCCATTGCGTTCCAAAGTTTTGTTATGGGTTCACCGCCCCGGATTGTGATTGATACCGCCAAATTTTCATGGGGGCATGTTGCGATCGGTACGGACAAGACTGCGCTCATCCGCGATGTGCGACTTGGGGAAATTGCGAAAGACAAAAGTCGCATTGTGATTGAAACGGCGCAGGATGTCGAGATTCTCTCTAGTTTCTCCATTCCTGCCAAGGCGGCCGACCCGTTTAAAATTGTCATTGATTTTCGTGTGGCCAGCGGTGCGAAACAACAAAATATGGTCAAAAATTCTGCTGCGCCCCCGCATCAAACTCTTGCCCCTCAAACTCTCGCCCCGCAAACTCTTGCCCCGCAAACTTTAGGAAGTCCGCCCCAGAATTTGGGGACGATCACGATCCCCGGTCGTAAGCCCGGCTTTCTTGATTTGCCCGTTCCGGGGAATGCCTCTGGTTCCACTCAGAGTTTGAGGGGCGCCCCTAAGTTAAATGTTCCCCAGTCAGATGCTCCGGAACAAGAAGCCAAAATCAGGCTTGAAAAACCCCTTATTATCATTGATCCCGGCCATGGCGGCCAAGATCCGGGGGCCATTGGCGCCAACGGCATGTATGAAAAGACCATCGTCTTAGCGGTGGGGTTGGAGCTCAAACGCCAGCTGGAGGCCTCCGGTCGTTATCGCGTGAAAATGACCAGGGATAGCGATGTGTTTATCCCCCTGGGCGGGCGGGTTAAATATGCGCGGCGACAAAAGGGTGATTTGTTTATCTCGCTTCATGCCGACTCGATTCGCAATGCCAGCGTCACCGGGGCTTCGGTTTATACGCTCTCTGATACCGCGTCGGACAAGGAAACAGCCAAACTGGCGGAGCGGGAAAACAAATCCGACCTGATCGCCGGGGTGGATTTAAGCAATCAGGAGGAGGATGTGGCCGGTATCCTCATTGATCTGGCTGCGCGCGATACGATGAATCAATCGCGGTTTTTGGCGCGCACGGTGCTCAACACATTTGATGCCAATGGGGTCAAAGTCATTGATAAATCGCAAAAATCAGCCGGATTTGCGGTGCTGAAGGCGATGGATATCCCGTCTGTCCTCATCGAAATGGGCTATTTGACCAACATGAACGAAGTGCAAAAACTGTCCTCGCCGCGTCATCGGCAATTAATTGCCGCCAATATTATGCGTTCAGTGGATTATTTTTTCCAAAAAACATCGCCTTAAACAAAAGTTTATCTTTGCACGCACCTATACTCGGAATACTGAACTCCTGGACGTTGTCACTTCGCTCCTGACGTAGAATCCCTACGCTGCGTCGCTTGGACCGTCACCAGCAATTCAGTCTTCCAAGTATATTAAATGTGGATAAAATCGTTGCTTGATCTTTCCAATCTTGACGATTGATGCACCGGTTATAATGATAGGGCATGAAAAAAATCTTGGGACGTTTTAATTTTTATGTGTGCTCCGCGTCGGTTCTGGTGCTCGCGGCCTGTACGCCTGCATCGCAGTCCGGCTCGTCACAAATGGCCCCGCCGACCAGCTTAGCCGCTGTGGACGAAGTCACGGCACATCCTTTGACATCCCTAGACCGTGAAGGCCTAGACCGAGAAGGGGAGAACAAGGATTCATCGGCCAATGTCTCTGTTGATCAAAAATTACGGGCGTTGGAAAACAGGGTCCATTTCCTTGAATCGCAAATGAATGCTGCGCAGCCGACCTTGAATAAGGTAGAGGCTATGGACCAGCATTTTCAACAGCTTTCAAGCGATCTCCAGACGATTCGCGGTGGCGGTGTCGTCCCCGTCAAACCTTATTTAACCAAGGGGACTTGGGTTGAGGCCGGAAGCGGTAAAGTGAAGGAAACGAAAAAAACATCTCCAAAACTTGACGCAGCCAAAAAAGAGCCAGCCAAAAAAGGGCCAGTTAAAAAAGAGTTGGTTAAACAAGACGGAAAAGTGAAACCTGCTGATCGAGATTCTGCGGCTAAAAACCCACCGGATAACGCAAAGAAAGCGGAATCAGCGGTAACAGGCGTGCGAATCGGCCCGCAGAAAAATGGCGCAACGCGCATCGTGCTGGATACAACGCAACCTTCCGCCATTCATTATGATTTGGATAATGGCGAGAAAATTTTGGTCATTGACCTTCCCAAAAACAATTGGAAATCAGACGCGGATAAAATGATCAAAGGTGGGGCAGGGGACACATTGCTGGTGTCATCTTATCACGCGAGCGAAGATGAGAACGGGGCGCATTTGATTTTAAAACTCAAGGACGCATCGAAAGTGACGGCTACGGCGCGATTGAGCCCGTCGGGTGGCTATGGTCACCGTGTCTATATTGATGTGATGCCGTTGAAATAAGTGGTCTGAGGGGAAGGCAGCGAGATAAGCGGGGGCGTGTGCCCAAAAAAGAATTCACAGCTATTTTGTGGATAAATTACGGATTTGTTGAAATTTTATGCCTAAATATGCTAATTCAGTAAAAATAAGGTCATTTTGACCCGTTACACAACCGATAATCAAGAGGAAATTTATGGCTAAAGTGACCATAGCCCAAGCGGCAGATATGACAGGGAAGTCAAAATCCACCATCCAACGCGCCTTAAAATCAGGCCGCTTGTCCTATACGATTGATGATGCGGGGGAACGCGAAATTGATACGTCAGAGCTGGAGCGCGTGTACGGCAAAGAAAAACCCAAAACCCCTAAGACCAAAGTAGATCCGCAAGCCGTTATCCAGGCCGAATTGCAACGCGCGCAAGACATGCTGGAGATGGAGCGCGTGAAAATGCGTTGCCGTTCGCTCGAAGATCAACTGCATATGACGGAGCGTCAATTGCTCGATATGCGCGACCAACGCGATCAATGGCAAAAGCAAGCCCAGCAATTGATGATCACCAATCAAACTTCGCAAAAGCAGGCCGAGGATTTGAAACAGGAAATCCGTGAGCGCGAAGCCCGTGAGCGTGCGATGCGTCAACGCCAAATGGAAGAACGTATGCGCAAACAGGCGCAAAACCAAAATCACGGAGCAGGGACTGCGCAAGGCCATTCCGGTGGGCAGTCTAACGGCGCACGGCCGGCCAAAAGCGCTGCTGCATCTGAACCCGCCGCACAACCATTTTGGAATAAAATTGTTGAGAAAATTACGAAGATTGGCAAGGCGGCTTAATTTATAGTCGCCTGATTCTCCGTTCCTCAAATTTCAGATCAGCCCCAATCCCCGGGACAGAAAAAGACGGACTTGTGAGGTTTTTTTACATGCCCAAGGTCCGGCGGCGGTTGCACCTTGACCCCGCATCAAGTGCGGGGTTACGGAATTGGTGGATATTCGCGGATATTCGCGGCAAAAAGATCAAAAAGATATTGAGCAGGCTGTGAAAAACTATTTTCCTTCACAGAGCGGGTCTTTGGCTTTTTCCGCCGGGGTGTTGATGGTGTTGCAAATATAATCAATCATAAAATTCACCTCAACCGGGTCCATTTTATCGGCACTGGATTTGAGGATTTCAAGCATCATGCCGTGGGCCATGTCTTTGTCGCCCATTTGGGAGGCCAATATGGCGCGCATCTGTAGTGGCCAGGCCGGCATGCCGGGTTTGTAGGTCGCGGCCAGCTCATCGGCCAATTCCAATGCCAATTTGTCGTTTTTGAGTCGGTGCTTAGCGAGGAAAACTGCCTGACCCAGCCAACGCCATTTGTCGGCTTCGGGATATTTGCCAACCTTGCGCAAATATTCAATCACCGGATATAACTGCTCAACATTTTGGGACGCCCCGAAATAATACCCCGCCAAAAACGGCGTATAATCAGAGATTTTATTGAGCTGGTCAGAGAGGTTAAACCACTGCCCCAAATGGTCGTAATTGTAATCCTTAAGGGCTTTGACCTCGCCCGTCAAATTACCGAAATTCTGGAGCGTGATAACGCTCGCCCGATAGGCCAATTCACGGTCACCCAAAAATGCGGATTGAACGGATAGAGACGATGGCGCGGGCGGCACATTGGCCCATTGCGGTAATTTTGTGTGCGAATAAATCCACAATCCGATATTGGCCGTCAGCACCGCCAGAAAGAAAAAAACAAGTGCAAATCCCAATGGTTCGGAGTGATTTTTGGATAGAAGGGATGAATCAGTTGACATGATCGGTCCCAAATTTAGAATTGTCGCCGTTTGAGATCAATCAGCGCCGCGGTTAAAATCAATGCTAAAAACAAAATGGCTTGCCCGCAGATAAACGCCCAACTTTGCCAATCATGATTGCCATAAATCAACCAAGATGTCTGCGCCATAAGGTCAAGCCGCGGTATAACCATGGCAATCGTATCCATAACATAGGCCAAGCCCTTAAACAGGGTTGTTGAGGACAAATTGGCATGCGCAATGGCCATAAGATTCCCAATCATCCGCGCCAAAACGTAAAACCCAAGGGTGGAGAGCCCTGAACTCACGGGGCTGTTTAATACCAGCGCAAAAAAGAACGCCGTATTGGCCACCAATATATATTCCGCCGCCACGCCGCAAGACCACAGGGCCAGCCCTTCGGAAAACTGCCCGCGATTGAGCGCAAAGATAATCAAGGTCAAGAATGCACCGCTCAAAACCGCCAACAAGGAAAAAGCGGCAGCGTGCGAAAGAATAAATTGCAGGCGGGAGATGGGGCGAGTGAGCAAAAACTCAACATCCCGCGCATCAAAGGATCTCCGCACATAAAACACCACAAACAGCACAAGGCCAACCAGGGTGAGAATGCGAATGCCACCCGCGGCATAGGTCATCACAAATTGCCCCTGTTCGATAATCGCGGCCGAGCCGGAGAAAATAGAGAGGCACGCGCCCAAAATAGAAATAACGGCAATGCCCCACATCATACGATCACGCATCGCCGCCATTAAAACATATTTTATTAAGTGTGCCGACATGGGAAGCTTTCTGAAATGACGATTATAATTTATGATTATAATTTATATGGACGCCGATCCTGACCAAATGTGCGGTATAAATCACGGTCTGTTTGGTGGATGGAACTTTCTGCGCCGTCCAATATCGTGGCTTTAATAAAGATTACCAGTTCAGTTTTCTGAATGCGGTCACCCTGATTACGGAACAATGTTCCAACCACGGGGATCTCACTGATAATCGGGGCGCCTTCTTGTGTAGAGGTTGACGTATCTTGCAACAATCCCCCCATCACCATCATTTCGCCGGATTTCATATTCAAAACCGAGTCAACTTCTTGAACATTCACGATAGGGATTTTCGAATCAATTTCGATACTCGTTTGGGCGGCAACATAGGCAATAGCCGGGTCCGGCACACTATCCACAATTCTAGTGACGGTTGGGCGCACCTGCATGGAAATGGTTTTCTTATCCAAATCAATGGACGGCATCACATTGATTAAAACCCCTTCAGGGACGGTCTTGGCTTCACTTTCAATATCTGTTGTTGCGGCGGTTGTGTCTGTGGCTTCAGTCCGGGTCAAATCAATTTTAAAAAACACTCTGTTTTTCGCAACATTTAAAACAGCAGATTGATTATTGAGCACGGTAATACGTGGGCTGGCCAGTGCATGAATCGTACCAAAGCGTGAAAGCGCACTCACGAAGTTCTGTACGTTATTTCCTAGAAATCCAAAGGTAATACTGTTGTCTGAAGTTGTTCCAAGGGAAGGTTTGCGAAAATTTTGGCCAATATCAAATTCGCCGATACGATCCATCATGGTCCAATCAATCCCGGCTGAAAACTCATCCGAAAGGGAAACCTCCAGAACTTTTGCTTCGATCAAAACCTGGGAGGTCGATGCTTTTTTCAGTTCGGATAAATAGTCTTGCACTTGTTTATGCTGGCGTTCATTGGCGTAAACCGAAATAATGCCGGCTTGTTTATTGATCGAATAGCTGGGGGTGAAGGCTACCTGATTGGGCCCCGTTCCTCCACTCCCTGAAGCCAACCCGGTGGGCAGTGATTCGATTGTGAGTGTGGGTGCCGTTGCGGGGGCTGATGACACAGGTGGCGCGGCCACGGATGAGGAAGGGCTGAGCGGTTGTGCTGTTGACGGGGATGTAATGGGCAGGGTCGGAGCCAATCCCCCCGTGCTGGCGGCAGTGTCGTTCGTTGTTCCGGCTGGTGTAGTGGTCGTCGTCGTCGTTGTGGTTGACGCAGCAGGCGTGGTGCTTGAGGGAACTGATACAGGAGTTGAGATGAAGACTTCCTCTCCGGCCTGTGGTGAAACAGCGTTTGCGCCATTTGCTGTCCCGGCCTGAGCCGGCCCTTCGTTGAGTGCGGAGGCATCAAGGGGGGGGACGGTCGTTCCGGCCGGTGCAGGCAGAGGCTTGTTGGTCAAAGTAACCGCAGGGTCCTCATCGGTTTTGAGGTAGGATGCGCTCGAATTCGATTGTAAGATTTGTTTTAGGTTCGTATCCAATTCCGCCCAGAAATCCGAGGTCGAATCGGTCGCAACCGAGAAGTTTGATCCGCCGCCCGTGCTGCTGGTGTCACTTCCACTCGCAACCGTTACATCGGTTTTCATCGAACTAGAATTTTTGCGGACAAAACTTAGATAATCGACCTTATAATTTTTGCTGTAGGGTGTATCAAGCTCAATCCGGATCGTATTATCATCAAATTTATAACGCAGCCCGGCAATTTCGCAGATCCTGTCAATCACCACATCGAGCGGTTTATCCCGCGCGGTAAAAATAATGGAGCCTTTGATTCGTGGATCAAGCTCAATGTCATAGTCAGCCTGTTTGGAGAGTTCAAAAAGCGCCTCACGAATAGGAATGCTTTGATTAATCGCGATTGATACTAAGGGCATAGGGCGCATGGATTTTTGATCGTCAGCCACATAGGGTTCAAGATCAGGAATATCCGATGCCGATTTATTATCCGCCATTGGTTCCCGAGGTGCCAGCGCGTCGCGGTAATCCTGAACTTCGCTATTGGTGGTGCGATCAATTTTTGTGTGATTATTTGCCAAATCGCACGCCGACATTGGAACCAATGCGCTGAATGCTAATAAGGTGGCAATGGTATTTTTAAAAGGGGATCTGAAATTGGTCATGTCTTACTCGCGGGCATGGATTTTGAGTAGGAATAAAATAGGAATAAAGAGGCGTCAAAGAACTGAGTCATGAAACTCAGAAGTGAGTCTATAATATTTTATTACAGATTGCTATAGTTTAGTTGATGACTTCTAAAAATCTCTTGACTCTGAGGTTGCCAAAGCGGAAAGATGCCGTTTTAAGACATAGGTTTATCATGCTTTCACTTGCAATTGTCGGTCGTCCGAATGTCGGCAAATCCACTTTATTTAACCGCCTGACGGGTAAGCAACTGGCCTTGGTGGATGATACGCCGGGTGTTACGCGTGATTGGCGCGAAGCCGAAGGGCGCATTTTGGATCAAAAACTGCGGCTTATTGATACGGCCGGGTTAGAGGAAAGATTTGATGAAAGCATGGAAGCCAGGATGCGGCGACAAACCGAACTGGCCCTCGGGTATGCCGATGTGGTGTTGTTTGTGGTGGATGGCCGCGCGGGTTTAACACCGCTTGATGAGCATTTTGCCAAATGGCTCCGCAAGCAAAAAAAGCCGGTTTTGCTAGTGGTCAATAAATGTGAACAGGAAAAAATTCTGGATCAGGCGCGCGCGGAAGCCTATGGGCTGGGGCTCGGTGATCCGATTGCCATGTCTGCGGCACACGGTCACGGTGTGGATGAATTATATGAACGTTTAATGCCTTATTTCAAGGAAATTGAGGCAGATATCGCCGCCGAGGAGGACGGGCAAAAATTTTGGAGTGATGAGGAATTAGATCAATTAGAGGGGAGTGCCGAATTTGATTTTGCGGCAGAGGAGACGACAGGGGAGGGGGCCGAGGGTGACGGAACCGCAGAAACTGAGGGCGGTGCAGCCGCCAAAGGTGCAAGGGCGCACACGCCCGATCAACCGGCCGCTGATAAGCCTATTCGGATTGCGCTTGTGGGGCGGCCCAATGCCGGCAAATCGACATTGATGAATGCCTTGCTTCAGGAGGACCGGGTGATCACCGGGCCCGAAGCGGGGCTCACGCGCGATTCCATCGCGGTGGATTGGATGTGGAAAGATCAAAAATTTCGCTTGGTGGACACGGCCGGATTGCGGCGGAAATCAAAAATCACGCACAAACTGGAAAAAATGGCCACGGATGATACGCTGCGTGCCATACGGCTTTCGCAAATTGTTTTTTTGTTGATTGATGCTCAATCTCCATTGGAAAAACAAGATTTGCAAATTGCCGATCTGGTGATTCGTGAAGGGCGCATTTTAATTATTGCCATCAATAAATGGGATACGGTGACTGATAAGGTCGCCAAAATGACCGAAATCAAGCATATTTTGGCGGAGTCGCTCGCGCAGATCCCGGATATTCCTTTTGTCACCTGTTCGGCCCTTCGGGAACAAAATCTGGATGCGTTGATGCAGGCTGGAATTGATGCCTATAAAATCTGGAATAAACGTGTGTCAACCTGGAAAATTAATCGCTGGCTTGACATGAAAACCTCACAATATCCGCCGCCTTTGGTCGGGGGGCGCCCCAACCGATTGCGGTATATGTCACAAATTAACACGCGCCCGCCGACCTTTGCCGTGTGGGTTTCCAAGCCGGATGATTTGCCCGCCACCTATAAACGTTATTTGATCAATGCCCTGCGGGAAGATTACGGATTACAATCGGTGCCGATACGGCTTTTGCTGCGGAAAAGCAAAAACCCCTATGCGACTTAGAATCATTAGAGCCTGTTCAGAATCTCGCTATGGCACAGGATTTTTGCGGTTGCTCAAAAACCGCATCGGATCGTACCTAGATGTACGTGGACAAGGAAGCGCAGAAATACCGTAAAAAGCCAAAGCCAGAGTAGAAATTATGAACAGGTTCTTAGAGCCTTTTGTGATTAACCGGTTTCCCCCTTAACCGCAAAAAGCCCTGGGTGGTCCTTCTCCTCTGGAAGTCAGGCGTCCGATTCCGTTATAGGCTTTGCGCGAGCCACAATTTTCTGTGGTAATTTGCGCGTGACTTCCTGAATTTTTGATATACGCGAGCCAATTTCACGCAATCCGCCGTTAACAACGGTGGCGGATCTGGCGATCTCTTTACTGGCGTAGCTTTGCTCTTCAATCGCGCTGGAAATCATTGATGCAGAGTCACTGATTTGCGAGATAATATTTTTCAAATCATCGACGAAACCTGTTGTGTGATCAACCGAGTTTTGAATGTTGGACATAAGGGCCGTGATTTTTTGAGTGGCGATGGATGTTTCCCCCGCAAGTTTTTTAACCTCCCCAGCCACAACCGCAAAGCCGCGTCCTGATTCGCCGGCGCGAGCCGCTTCAATTGTGGCGTTGAGTGCCAAAAGATTTGTTTGCTCTGCAATGCCGTTAATAATGGTGATGATATCCGCAATTTCGTTGGTGGAGGCTTCAAGCGACTTAACGGATTGTTGCATATCCCCGGCACTGCGTTCAGCTTGTTGAGCACTACTCGCGGTTTGTGTAATTTGTCTGTTGATTTCAACAATAGAGGTTGAACTTTCTTCAGTGGCGGCCGCAATCGACTCAATTCCGCTGGCTGCGGCCGAGTCTTTATGCTCATTCTGAAGCGAGTCATCGCCGACAATGCCCCGAATAACCTTAATCAGCTCTAAAATAGCCAGGTTTTTTGCATGCCCCGATTTGGTTGCCTGATTCATGATTTCCGCAGTTTGAAGGAACGTGCCATGCATCCCTTTGTGCAAGATAAATCGATAAAATTGATTGCGGCAGACGCTATCCATTGAATATTTAGCCTCGCGTACGAAGGCATCTGTCTGGTCGGTAAAATGATTGATGGAGATTCTTAAATTCTCAATAACCCCTGCTTGTTCTAAGGGGATGCTCAATCTCTCTTCTGTTTTTCCTTCGGATAGTTTCTCACAAAACGCTGCAATTTTACGCAAATTCTTATCCGCGATACCGATCAAGACATGCCCGCCCAAAAGGCAAAGCATCGTAATTGTTCCAATCACGATCATCATTTCTTTGGAATAATCCAGATACTGCAAAGCGATATTGGTGATCGTTGAGATCAGCGCCAGCAAGAGGTAAAGCCGAGCCTTAGAGAGTGAGGATAAATTCGTCATACTCGATTCCTTTGCTTTGCAGTATTCCCAAAAGATGTTTATAGGCCGCCATCATTCCTTCCTTGCGACTGCTGAAACTATTTTCCATCGCCAGAAGGTCAGCGTATAAGGGCGAAATGATACTCTCTACAATAACTTTGTCCGGTACGCGACGATTTGAGTGATAGCCGACAATTTGCCCCTGAGCATCAAGGGATGGTGTCACATGGGCCAGAACCCAGTAATAATCATTATTTTTGGTTCTGTTCACCACATAGCCAAAGATTTCACGGCCGGTTTCGATATAATCCCAAATGAGCTTAAACACACAGCGCGGCATGGAATCATGACGAATAATACTGTGCGGTTTGCCAAGCAATTCCCGCTCTTTATACCCTGAGACCTCACAAAAAGTCGAGTTCGTATAGGTAATGATTCCCTTGGGATCAGTTTTACTGACGATAATATCATCAGGAGAAAAACTGACTTCCTGTCCGGGTAAAATGAGCCCTGCCATATGTATGCCCTCTGTGAACGGAAAAACGCAGTTATGCTTTCTAATAAAAAGCAGTTTGAACAATTGGATTGCGACAACGGAGCCAAAGAGTCCATAAATGAATCACTTCGCCCATACTCTATAGGAGTATATTATAAACACAATGGTTAAAAAATTACTATACTCAGAATACTGAATTTCTGGACGTTGTCACTTCGAGCCTAGCGTAGTCTCCCTACGCGGCGTCGTTTGGACCGTCACCAGCAATTCAGTCTTCCAAGTATATCAATTCAAACCGGCACGTCAAGAAAGCGAGTCATTATACCATGAATAACTTCTTGTAATTGCTTGATATGCCATTGTCCGCTTTCTTGTTTTCACCTATAAAAAAAGTTCACGGAGAATAGCGACGATTCTCCGGTGGTTTTCTATGCGAAGCATAGCATTAATACAGAGTAGATATGACCAGGTACAATGCGCACGCGAATGGATGAATAAAAAATTACCTTTGCGAATATTGTTGGCCAGCTTCCTGTGCTGCGGATCACTGATGCAGGGGGGCGTGAGCGCGTATGCGCTTTCCATTGACTCCCCCGTTGATCCGGCGCGTGTGGGGGAACAGCTTCCGGTTCCGCAAAAACCCAAACCTGCGCTTCTTCCCCCACGGCAACACCAAAATGCAGCCCCATCCCCCATAGCGGGGGCAGAGAAAATCACCTTTCCGCTGGAATCGGTCATCATTCACGGTGCCACATTATACCCGGCTGAGCGGCTTCAAACCCTCACCGCCCCCTATCTTCATAAAACCATATCCGTGGCGCAACTCTATGAAATGATTGCGAAAATCAATCAGTTATATTTTGATGACGGCTATATTTTTTCGCGGGCTTTTTTGCCGCCGCAATCAATAGATCAGGGCGTGGTGCATATCCAGGTGATTGAGGGCTATGTGGCGCAAATTGAGGTACAGGGCCTGAAACCCGACTTTTACCCGATGCGCATGGCGCTCAAAAATTTAAGTGAGCTGGGGGTGCTGAATATTGAAGAGCTGGAGCGGCAAATGCTCTTGCTCAACAGCCTTCCCGGCTTGAGCGCCAAAAGTGTGATTGAACAAGCGGACCCACGCAGCGGGGGAGCCTTAGGCGGGCTCAAGATCAAAGTCGCTTTTGAAAGCCAAAAGTCGCCGCTGACCTTGAGTTTTGACAATTACGGATCAAAATTTATTGGCCCTTATCAGATGGGCCAAAGCGGGAGCTTTTATAACATTTTCGGGTATATGTCCACGACCGATATACGATTCTTTGAAACCACGCAAATCAAGGAATTAAAATATTTTAGCCTTGATCACGAAATTCCTTTAAACGGTGATGGCACCACATTGGATTTATCCGCGAATTTCAGCCGCGTTCGACCCGGATACACGCTTTTGCCCAATGATATCAATGCGTTTTCGCGCCAATTTTCATTGGCTTTGTCCCAACCCGTGATCAGCTCCCGCAGTCAATCCTTAAACTTGAAACTGCAATTTGAACGCCTCAACACCTATACCAAGTTGCTTGGTGCGCGGCTTTATGAAGATTTATATTATGTGTTGAGTTCAACCCTCAATTTCGATGCCGCCGACCGTCATCACGGTGTCCATCAATTGAGTTTGATTGTGCGTCAGGGGCTCGATTTGTTTGACACGCGGCCAAGTGGTTCGGCCGATCTTTCCCGGGCGGAGGGGCGGAGCGATTTTACATCCTATAAATTTAAATACAGTCATCAACATGCTCTGCCGAATAATTTTGCCCTGCGGGCGACGTTTTCGGGGCAATATGCCGCTATGCCGCTGCTTTCGGGCGAAGAATTCGGCTATGGCGGCAGTGAAATGGGAAAGGCCTATAACGCTTCGGAAGTTACCGGGGACAAAGGGGCGGCGGCGCAAATCGAACTGAATTACACTCATCCCGCGTCCTGGGCGGTGGTCCAACCCTATATTTACTATGATATCGGCAAAACCTGGAACAATGATCGGGCTGATCCCATCGCATCCTCCGCGGCCTCTGCCGGGCTTGGCACGCGGTTAAACCTCACAATGGGGGTGAGTGCGGATTTCACACTCGCCAAGCCGCTCACACGTCCGGTGGAAACTCCTTTTTGGGGGAATCCCGACGATATGCAGGGCCGCGTCAGCCTGTCCTATAAGGTGAATTATTAAGTTTGAGAAAATAAAGCCAAACCGCCATAAGACGCCATAAAATGATCATTTTATTGATCAGCGTTATACCCAAGCAAATAGCCTGACTCAAAGTGAATCAGGCTACAGAATACTATATTTAATGGAAAATCATCCGATTAAAAACCGGTGCGCTCCTTGCGTTTACGGTCCAGTTTACGCCAACGACGAACAGATTCCGCTTTTTCACGTTTTTTCTTTTCGGAAGGTTTTTCGAAATCACGACGCATTTTCATTTCACGGAAGATGCCTTCGCGTTGCATTTTTTTCTTCAATACACGCAAGGCTTGCTCAACGTTATTGTCACGAACAGATACAGTTACCAATTCAAATCACCCCTTCCTAATATAGATTTGAAACCATCAAAACTAAAAATTTCTGAAGCTTTTTACCATACTCATATGAAATTGCAACAAATTAGTTTGGGCTAAGGGCATAATCTGGGGGCATCTCATTTGAGGGTATTTTGCTTACGCCCCAAATTACGCCCCCGGAAAACTGAGAGTGTCAACAATCATATTTGAACGTCATAGGGCATCAATAACAAAAAACCCCTTGATTGATAAGCGGTGTAACGTTACGGATGAGTGTTAGTGAACGAAAAAACAAGATAAATGGCTCCCCTTTGTGGATAGCTATCGAACACTTTGTATTTTACCGGATAAGGAAATGCAGGGTGTTTTTCAATCATTCTCTGGGCAATCTGCCCAATTTTGCATTCAGTAAATTTGTGTTGCCAGTTTGAATCGCATTTCGGATTTGAACTGTTTGTCACCTAATCTACCTAAAGTGCCTAATGTGTAATAAATGTTTAATAAACACTTGACACAATGGGGGGTGAATAGGATATATAGTGAAAGGAGATTTAATGATGACTAAAGGGAACGAGACTTTTGGTGAACGTGTCCGGCAAAGAAGAGAAGAAAAGAAGATTTCGTTGCGGAAATTTGCCGAAATGGTGGACGTTAGCCCGACTTATATCTCTCAAATTGAGAGGGGTGAGTTTAGTCCACCGAAAGAAGAAAAAATTAGATTGATGGCTCAAATTTTGGGAGAGAATGAGGATGAGTTGCTATCCTTGGCAAATAAAGTTTCTTCTGATTTGCCTGCAATCATTCAGAAACACCCTAAAGAGGTTGCAACTTTTTTGCGAACGGCCAGTAATTTGAGCCCAGAGCAATGGAAGAAGCTAACAAAAGATATAGAAAAGCAAACAGGTAAAGGTAAACATGACGATTGATGTTGATTATTTAAGCCCACAGGCAATTGAGAGTGAGGCAAATGCTCTTTTGGCTTCATTTGAAGCAAAGCATGGAAAAATTCTTTCCTTGGAAACACCCCTTGATGAAATTGTTGAGTTTCACCTTGGTTTGACCTGTGAAATGGCTGATTTGGGGCATGAGGCGATATTAGGGCAGATTGACATTGAAGATAAGATTATTCGGATCAACGAAAATCTTGATACGTCCGCATACCCGAATAAGGAAGGCCGTTTTAATTATACCCTTGGGCATGAGGCAGGGCATTGGGTTCTTCACAGGTCATATGTTGAAAAGGAAATTACCGAAAGTCTCTTTGAGGAAAAGAAAGAGAAAATTATTTTGTGTAGGCAGCAAGAACAAAAAGCCCGTGTTGAAGTTCAGGCGGATATGTTTGCGTCTTTTTTGCTTATGCCTGCCAGAAAGGTTTTTGATCAGTTTGTTGAAGAGACAGGTCGTCCCAATGGTTTGGATATAAATGCCTTTGTGTGGGGAATGAGACAAGAGAGAAATTTCATGGATAGAGAATTTCCATCACCCTTTTATATCCCTAGCGACGAAGATATTTTGCTTCATGCTTTTGCTGATTTGGCAAAAAGATTCAAGGTCTCACGGCAGGCTATGGTTTATCGGTTAAAGACTCTTGGTTTGTTGTCGGATGCAAAGCAGGGAATGTTAGCCTTCTAAAATTTTTTGCAATCAATGTTTAGTGTTTAATTTACAATTATAGGCGGAGAGTGAGAGTGGAAAAAAAGACAGATATGCAAGCCTTGTGGGAGAGAGTGGCGCAAGAAATAAAATCTGGCCTCAAGCATGGGTTCTTCGAGTTTTCCATTGAAGGAAAAGTCAAGGATGGCAAGAGGCATGTCACTCTTCATGCAGGAAGAAAACATAAATTTACAATTTCTCCGGAGGATATCGAAGGATGAAAAAGTTAGGGCAACGACTTCTGGGATGGAAGCGTCAAATTAACGTCTGGATTATTTGTTACCGCTGGGTTGGCGGGACGAATGTCACGGAAAATAACAATGAGTGGAGAAATAAATAAGACCGCCACAGATGCAGAATTTTGGCGTGCAAAAGCAGGGAAGATTCTATCGCAAGAAGATAGCAGGCAGATCAGGGAAAACCTGACTGGATTTTTTGAAATACTCAATGAATGGCAAAGAAAGGAACACGGCAATGTCCATTGATCGTGAAAGGGTAGATTTTGCAGAAATCAATAAGGCAGTTTTGGCTGACTATCCTCATTTTTTGCAAATGTGGATTCCTCATGGAAAATTTGAGGGGGGTGAGTATGTGTCTATAAACCCGAAACGACATGACAGAAGCGCAGGGTCTTTTAAGGTGAATTGCAGAACAGGCAATTGGGCTGATTTCGCAACAGGGGACGCTGGAAAAACACCATTGAGTTTGTATGCCTACCTAACTGATCTACCGTATGCACAGGCGGGGTTTCAACTCGCAGAAGAACTTGGAGGCAAGAGGTTCTTTAATATGTCCTCATCTCATAGTGGATTAGAAGAAAGGGATAATACCAAGGATAAGAAAAACAGAGATTTTGCCTTAAAACTCTGGAATTCCGCTTTCCCTGTTAAAAATTCAGTTGTCGAAAAATATCTTTCTTCTCGGGGAATAAATATAAGTATTCCAGAGGATATTCGGTTTTTGTCTGGCCATAAGCATGCCCCTTCTGGGCGAATTTACCCTGTGATGTTGTCTGCAATCAGGAAGTGGCCGTCCAGAGAAATTATAGCAGTTCATAGAACATGGATTTTACCGGATGGGAGCGGAAAAGCCCCTATAGAGCCTGCAAAGATGATGTTGGGTAAAAGTTTGGGCGGTTGTGTTCAATTGGCTCCCCCAGCACGAAAGATGATTGTATCCGAGGGGATTGAAACGGGTTTAAGCGTGTATCAAAACACAGGCATTCCTGTGTGGGCGGGACTGTCAACGTCCGGTATGACAGGACTTATCCTTCCTGATTTCCCTTTAGGGGCAGAAATCATCATTGCTTGTGATAACGATCCGGCTGGACGTAAAGCCGCAATCAAGGCAGCAGAAAAATGGACAAATGAGGGGCGGAACGTCCGATTGGCATTTCCCCCCGAAAACTTGGATTTCAATGATTTGCTAAAGGAGTAATCAGCATGAGTAACAGTCAAAAGATAGCCAATATCATTGATGAAGCCCAATCCTTCAAAGATGAGCCCCCACGTCCTTTAAGACGGCAGGCAAGAGCCGCAGAGGCTTACCCCATACATGCGCTTGGCGAGATATTAGCAGGCGCGGCAGAGGCGATCCATGAGAGGATTCAATCTCCTAAAGCAATATGCGCTCAATCTGTATTGGCGGCGGCTACATTGGCCGTTCAAGGTCATGCGGATATAGAACTGCCTATAGGACAGACACGTCCACTTTCAGCCTTTTTTATGACGAGTGCTACAAGTGGAGAGAGAAAAAGCAGTTGCGATACAGAAGCATTGCGTCCGGTTAATGC
>JAEUKN010000002.1 GCA_016794305.1 Alphaproteobacteria bacterium
ATTTTTGGATATTCGTGGTCGAGCCAGTTTTGCACGATCACGTCATCGCGGCGCGTATAGCGGGGTTTAGGGTGTTGCACGGTGAAGCCCCAGTGGCGGAGATAGTTGCGAATGCTTGAGTCTGAGAGCGCAATCCCGCACTCGCGCTCAATCAACGCCATCACCGCACCCACGCTCCACAGGTAGAATTCCAGATGCAATTGATGGGGGTTTTTGTCGCGGATCATCGCAATGATGCGGCGTTCGTCCCGCGCGCTCAAACGCTTGCCCTGCCCAGGTTTGCGGCCGCGCTTGACCGTAGTTTTGACGCTTTTCTCACCCGATCGAACTTTCGATGACCACATCCTCATTGTTGCGGTGTTGGTAAAAATTAAAAAGCGAACACAGACAACAAAACCCGTAATTCCGTATAAAAAAATCTTTGCTTTCTTCACACACGGCTTAAAATAAAAAGCTTCGTGTCCTCTTCGTGGGCTTCGTGACTTCGTGGTGAAGAACAAAGCCCATTCTGAAAAATCTTCACGCCTTGGCGGTTTTGAAACCTTGAACCCCGCACATTCCACAAAATATATAAACCTTATTTCGTGAGTTCGATTGGCTCCAACTGATCATATTCGCGCAAGATTTTCCCCTCATACCACTCCGCATGAAAATAACCGTTCCAAATTCCTAATGGCCTGTCGCCCAGCTTGCCGACATAAACTCCCGGAGATTGCTCAACCATCTTCACATCAAAATCCTGTCCGGCCTGTGCAGGGCGCCGCATATTCAGGCTCAACTCCTTCCCCGTAACGGGGGAACCGTGACGATCAACCAACTTAAATTGAATAACATCCCCTGTGCGGTTCAAAACCCCGCTCCATCCCAATGACTTTTGATAGTCAGATTGCGCGAGTGTTTCGTTATAATTCACACCGCGCTCATAATAATGTTCATCCACCACACCAGGATTGGATTTAATGGCCACACTCACAAAGACAATATTCACGGCAAAAATCACGCCGAAAAACCCCAACATCCACAGGAAAAACTTACCCCCGGTAAAAGGTTTCACCACTTTATTATAATTTTCCATTGGCAATTCCATACTCGTCACCTTATCCCTCTTGCAATCCTCTAAAGGGTCTACTCCCCAGGGTCTAGTCCCCAATTTTTGTAATGAATATAGTCCGTGTGGCGGATGAAGCCAGCGTCTTATTATCAATGATCTTAAACTGGAAATTTGCATCCTGCGCATGTTTTTTATCTACCGTCAGGAAAATGCGGAAATGCCCCACACTATCTGGCGGCACACTTAAATCATCAATCGTGTCATTATTGGCGGATTGAATGGCCAAACTCGCCCCCTCAATCCCTTCGGACACCAGGCGGAAAGATTTTGTCTCATAGGATTTATTGATGATTTTAATATCATAACCATTGCGGATATCGCCGTTGGAGAGCTTAACAAAAAGCGGATTCCGATCGTGAATTACATTCAATCCCAAATCGGGCCGCATCAACAACGCCCCGAGCATAAGGGCCGAAATCGTGGCCAAAAGAATCGTATAATAAATTGTCCGCGGCCGCAGTAAATGGAGTTCGGGCCTATGCCCCTGCGCCCGCAACTCAATATTTTCCTCAGTGTCATAGCGCACCAAATCGCGCGGCTTGCCAATTTTATCCATCACGGAATTACACGCATCCACACATAACCCGCACGCAATACATTGAATTTGCAACCCGTTGCGAATATCAATACCCGTCGGGCACACCTGAACACACAGCGAGCAATCAATGCAATCCCCCAAATGTTCCCGCAATTCCGACCCTTTATTTTTCCCTCTCGGCTCCCCGCGCGCCTGATCATATCCGATGATCAATGTTTGCTTATCAAACATCGCCGATTGAAACCGCGCATAGGGACACATATAGGTGCAAACCTGTTCGCGCGCAAACCCGGCCATAATATAGGTCGAAAGCGTCAACCCGATGATAAACGCCAACACGGTGCGCGAAACCTCGCCATGGAAAATATCGCGAATTAGGCTCGGCGCATCATTGAAATACAGCACAAAGGCCCCGGCCGTGATCACACCAATGAACAGCCAACTCAGATGCGTTAAGCATTTTTTCCAGATTTTCTCCCACCCCAGCGGCGATTTATCTAGTTTCATCCGCGCATTGCGATCCCCCTGAATCACACGCTCAACCCACATATAGAGGTCGGTCCACACAGTTTGGAAACAGAAAAACCCGCACCACACGCGCCCCAGCAGCGAGGTGACAAAAAACAACGTCACCGCCGCAAAAATCAAAATTCCGGCAATGATATAGACTTCCTGCGGCCAGATTTCGAACATAAAGAAATAGGCCCGCCGCCCCGGCAAATCAATCAAAATGGCCTGATCCGGCAAATCACCGGGCCGCGCCCACCGCAAAAACGGCGATAAATAATAAATCCCCAAACAGATGATGAGCACCGCCCATTTAAATTGCCGCAAAAACCCTGAAACAGCCCGCGGATAGACTTTGGCCTGGGCGGCAAAATATTGAATGGGGGAACCGGCGGAGCTTTCGTCCGCAGCTCCGTCTTCCGGATATTTATCGTTTTGACTCATTCACAGTTTTTTCAGCCTCTTTTTTGACCTCAGGTGTTTCAGGTGCCAAAGTACTATCACTGGCCGGGTGCGCTTCGCCCCCTTCTAAATTTTCGGCAGATGGATCAACAGCAGGCGCAGCAGGCTCAAAACCTGGCGCACCCGCAGCAGGTTGCGCAGGCATCTCAGCTTCTTCAGGAGCCCCAGCCGGAACCACATTTTCCTCGGCCTCCACTTTAATCGCGCCTTTGCCTTCACCACCGCCCAAACTATGGACATAGATGGCCAATTGGCGAATGGCATCCTCGCTCAATTTCCCGTCCCAGAACGGCATCACCCCGGCATGGGCATAAAACACGGTTTTATAAACATCCTCGCGCGTATCCCCATAAAGCCAGACTGCATCGGTCAAATTGGGCGCACCAAATTCACGCCCACCGGTCCCTTTTTCCCCGTGGCAAGAGGCGCAATTATTGGCAAAAATCTCGGCACCCTTGGATTTCGCGTCCGCTCCCTTGTCAGAAGAGAAAGAAAGCACATAATCCACAACCTCTTCAATTTCTGGCTTGCTTAACAATTCATCACGACCAAAGGACGGCATTTGGGATTGCCGCGCTTTTTCATGGCCTGAACGAATTCCGTAATGCAAAGTCTGTTCAATATCCGCAATCGTGCCGCCCCACAACCAATCATCATCGGTTAGGTTGGGAAAGCCGATTGACCCCTGCGCCCCCGATCCGTGACACATCACGCAATTGGTTTTAAACAGAGCTGCCCCACCGGCCTTAGCAAACGCATACAACTTGGGATCATTTAAAACCTGATCATCCGTGGCTTTTTGGAAATCGCCCAAATATTGATTTTGCCGTGCCATAATTTCGGCCTGAGACTCTTCCAATTCCTTAAATTGGGTCCACCCCATAGTCCCTTCGGTGGCGCCGCTTAAGGTTGGCCAGGCGGGATAAACAATCCAATATCCAATCCCCCAGATAATGGTGATCACCCACACAATAATCCACCAACGCGGCGCAGGGTTGTTAAGCTCCTTCAGCCCGTCCCACTCATGGCCCGTGGTCTCAACGCCCGTGACTTGGTCAATTTCTTTTTTGTGATCACTCATGGTGAGTCTCCGTTTTTTTGGTCTCAATATTTATTGTGTTGTCCTGATTAAACTCATCATCATTTAAGGGGATTTGGGCATACTCACCATAGGTTTTTTTGGTCATCGGACGATAAACCCAAATCGCCATCCCCGTGAAGAAAATCACAAAGAATAATAACCCGATGACCGGCGCATGGTGAGAAACCCAATCCACGATCAATGCTCCTGTGGTTTGTCGGCAGCGGGAGCCGGAGCCGACGGTGTATGAGCAGCAGCCGGGGCAGCAGGGGCCTCCGCCGACTGCGGCTTCACCGCCTCAGCGGTCGGAAATTCCACCATCGTACCCAAAACCTGAAGATAGGCCACAAGCGCATCCATCTCGGTCACCATATCGGGATTGCCGTCAAACAGCCGCGCATTGACCTTATCCCCATAACGGGATTTAAGTCCGGCCACATGATCATCCATATCTTCCGTATGGGCTTGGGCCACGGCATCATTATAAGCATTGGCAATTTGATCGTCGGTATACGGCACGCCGACCAAACGCAATGTCTTCATATGATCGCCGATTTTGTTAATCTCCGCCTGGTTATGATTGAGGAACCCATAAGTCGGCATCACCGATTCCGGCACGACCGAGCGCGGATTGGCCAAGTGCGCCACATGCCAATCATCGGAATATTTACCGCCAACGCGCGCCAGATCAGGCCCTGTCCGCTTTGACCCCCATTGGAACGGATGGTCATACATACTTTCCGCCGCCAATGAGTAATGACCGTAACGCGCCACCTCATCCCTCAACGGGCGAATTTGTTGCGAATGGCAATTATAACATCCTTCACGAATATAGATGTCATACCCCGCGAGCTCGAGCGGCGTATAGGGCCGCACGCCTTTCACCGGTTCAATCACAGTCTGCATCCGGAAGAGCGGAATAATCTCAACGATACCGCCGATCAAGATCACCACAATGATAAGAACCAGCAACAGGATCGACTTGCGCTCCAATATGGCATGATGATGTAACATGTTAAACTGTGACCTCCGTCGATTTTGAATAAGCAGGGATTTCAGGATATTCAGCGCGCCTGACTTCGCCCTTAACCGTTTTTACGAAATTGTAAACCATGATCAATGCCCCGATGAGATAGAGCAAACCGCCCATCGCCCGCAAGACATAGAAAATATGCATTTCCTTAACCGATTCCACAAAGGAATATTCCAAAAATCCCATAGAATCATAGGATTTCCACATCAGCCCCTGCATGATTCCCGACACCCACATTGCGCAGATATAGAGCACAATCCCAATGGTCGCGATCCACAAATGCACATTGACCAATTTGATGGAATAAAGCCGATCACGACCCCACAGGCGCGGCACGAGATAATACAACGCCCCAAAGGTAATAAACCCAACCCAACCCAATGCCCCGGCATGAACGTGACCAATGGTCCAATCGGTATAGTGAGAGAGGGAATTCACGGCCTTGATCGACATCAGCGGCCCTTCAAACGTGCTCATCCCATAAAACGCCACGGCGATAATCATAAAGCGAATAATCGGATCGGTCCGGAGTTTATCCCAAGCCCCCGAGAGTGTCATCATCCCATTGATCATCCCACCCCAAGACGGCATCCACAGAATGATAGAAAATGTCATCCCCAATGTCTGCGCCCAATCGGGTAGGGCGGTATAATGCAAATGGTGCGGTCCGGCCCAGATATAAATAAAGATCAAGGACCAAAAGTGCAAAATCGACAAACGATAGGAATAAACCGGACGATTAGCCTGTTTCGGAATGAAATAATACATCATCCCCAAAAATCCGGCCGTCAGGAAAAACCCAACCGCATTATGCCCATACCACCACTGGATCATCGCCGACTGCACGCCGGACGGCACCGCATAGCTTTTGGCACCCAGTAAGCTCACGGGAATAGAGAGGTTATTCCCCAAATGCAGCACCGCCACCGTAATGATAAAGGCCATATAAAACCAGTTGGCCACATAAATATGCGGTTCCGACCGTTTAATAATCGTCGCCATATACACAATCAAATACGCCACCCACACCACCGTGAGCCACAAATCGGCATACCATTCCGGTTCGGCATATTCCTTACCCTGCGTCACGCCCAGCACATAGCCCAAAGCGGCAATCACAATAAACAGATTATATCCCCAGAAGGTGAAAAGCGCGAGCCCGTCACTCCACAATCTCACACGGCAAGTCCGTTGCACCACATAATAGCTCGTCGCAAACAGCGCATTCCCGCCAAAGGCAAAAATCACCGCAGAGGTATGAAGCGGACGCAACCGCCCAAAGTTAAGATACGGTTCAAAATTCAACCACGGAAATGCCAATTGCAGGGCGATAAAAACACCGGCCGCAAAGCCCACGACACCCCAAAAAATCGTTGCAATGGTAAAAAGACGGACAACATCGTCATTATAGCGCGGAGCTATATTTGTTGTTGCACTTGTCATGTGGGAACCCCTTTCAAAACGTTGGATAGTACGGGCGAAGGTTACTTTTCAAAAAATCTTTCTCAAATGAGTCTTGCCGAAATCACAATCAGCACTATGCTATTTACCACACCTAACCCCTTGTTTAAAAGAGCAAAATGAGTGGGCCATAATGACGCAGCCTTACGTCCAAAGATTCCAATAACTATCAGCGCAGGCATCGTCCCCACACAAAACGCCGCCATGCCCAAAGCCGCCTGTCCCGCGCCGTTGAGGGCAGAGACCGCGAGCAATGCCGCCATCACCAACCCGCACGGGATAAACCCCAGCACAACACCGCCCAAATACAGCGCCACCCCGCCCCACCGGTCATAACGATGGAACAGGGCATTGGATGCGCCGCTCACCCATTTCCACGGCAACGGCAAACTCACGCGCGCCAAAAACGGAAAATATTTTAAAAATAGCGGAAAAGATTGCACCAAAAACATCAACGCAGCACAACATAACAAAAGTGACGTCACCACATGCCGCCACGCCGAATCCATAAGCGCATAGGATAAAAATAAATTGGATAAAACCCCGAGCAAACAATAGGTGGTCATACGCCCGAGATGATAGGGAATGAGCAGCGACCCCATCCTCGACCGCGCCGCGCCGCCTTGCATCATCACCACAAACGGCCCGCACATAAAGCTGCAATGGCTCACGCTCCCGACCAGAGCCCCGAGAAATAGACTAAGGACAATCCCACCTTGAGTCATCGTAAAAGGCGCACATTCAAAAATCATGTTCAAACTTATGTCAGAAAATCATAAAAATTACAAATAGGTCCTTCTAAAAACCTGTTCATGATCTTTCTATCCGCGCGGATCCGACATCCGGGCTGATCCGACAATAGCGTAACCCCGACTCCACATTCACAATCTCCCCACCCGTAACCCCAGCCCCACTTGCAACCCCACTTGCAACCCCCGCCCCATCCGTAACCCCGCCTCCCCCCGTAACCCCGCACTTGATGCGGGGTCTTACGTTTAAAAGAACCGCAAAGGATTTTTTGGGTTTTTCAGCCACGAATGCTCACAAATAAAAATGAATAAACTCGAATTTAAGAAATTCAATATTCCAGATAAACTTTATTTTTAGGCGTCATCCCCGAGCGTCATCCCCGAAGAGAAGTGAACTGGGGGGAGGCATAACCGACCGCCGTTCGGGGATCCGGATAATAGGCTGCACAAGATACCAGATCCCCGCCTTCGCGGGGATGACGGAATATGCGGAAATGAGAGACTATTTACGGGCGCGGAGCTTTTTCTCTGTTTTTCTCTGCGGTTTAAAAAACTAAGCCCGCGCACTCATCACAAAAATACATTCGTGTCTGCGTGCGCCACTGGGCAGCGGTTTTGATAACTTGATAGGAAAATAGGGATAAATCAAAAAACCAAAAATGCTTATGGTTTGAAACAACCTACATTATCAACACTTTTAGGCCCCACTTTGTCGACATTAACCGCACCTGGTTCAATATTAGGAGGAACCTGCCGAATCTGATAGCCATCACGTCGAATAATAACTCCGTCTTTAGCAACTTTCCCCATATCATCCCTAAAACGCTCTAGATCTGGTGGTATTGGTTTACAAAAATCACTCATATTTTCTCTCCTTTAAATTGAACAAGGTTATTTAGAAACATTATCACAATTTACAAACTATGTAAATATATGTTTCTACTTACGCCGCTCGTGAGGTTACCTTAACATCCGAAACCCCGATTTGCGCGGCGGCTTCGGCGAGGATGGCGGCGGATCGGTTCAGGGCTTCAATCTCTTGCAAATCCAGCATCGGGCGCAGCGTGCGCGCGATCCCGCCTGCGTTGATAATGCGGGGGAAGGAGAGGCTAATCGGCCCTTCCCCGTCCAACACATCGCTTGTGGGTGTGGAACAGGTGATCAGGGCATTTTCATCATTGATCACGGCCTGGGCCAATCGTGCCATGCCCGCGCCAATGCCATACCATGTGGCACCCTTGCCCTGAATAATGCGATAGGCAGCACGCCGCACGCCTTCGTCAATGGACTCCCGTACCTGCGCGGTTACGGCGGCCCCGATTTGCGCGGCAAAATTCATCACGGGAATGGTGCCGACCAACGCGCCCGACCAATGCAGCACCTCAGAATCCCCGTGTTCACCGAGCACATAGGCATGAACGGAATGGGATGACACGCCCAAATGCGCGGCCAACAATGCCCGAAAGCGCGCAGTATCCAGAATTGTGCCACTGCCGATCACGCGGTCACTGGAAATTCCGTGGGTTTGCTGGGCAATCGATGCCACCATTTGCGTCATCACATCCACGGGGTTGCTGGCGATTAATAAAATCGCATCGGGGGCTGCATTTAAAATTTGCGGGATCATGGTTTGGAAAATTTCGGCATTGCGTTTGAGCAGATCAAGCCGAGTCTCCCCCGGTTTTTGCGCGGCACCGGCGGCAATCACCACCAAACCCGCACCCGCCAATTGTGCAAAATCACCGCTCATCACCGGAATGGGGCACGCAAACGGCGTGGCATGCAAAATATCTTCGGCCTGTGCCTGTGCCAACGCCGTATTTTTATCAATCATCACCAATTCCGTCCCCACCCCGCGCAACACGCAGGCATAGGCAATGGCCGCGCCGACCTGTCCGCATCCGACAATTCCGATTTTCATGATTTGCTCCTGAGTTTTGGGTTGATAGACATATTTTTACGCCCAATCATGACGGATTACAAAAGGAAAAATCGCCGCGGGCAAAGAAAGCCCCCCATAAGAACCAAAAAATCAGGGCGTTTCAACTGCTTTGAGGAGTTAAAACGCCCTGGACTTAGTTTTCAGGGGAGAAAATATAATCACTTCGAAAAAGAGAAGTCAGGTTGATCTAGGGCAGTCCCGAACAAAATCAAGTCAATTTCGACTCTTTCGCAAATCTTCCGCAAACGGTCCTTTATCAAAATATTTCAGGCAGCTGCGGTTAAAAAATCATCCAACCGATCCTTCATCCGCGGCACCAGATTGGATTTGAGTTTTTCCATTGCTCTGGCCTCTAACTGCCGCACACGTTCCTTACTCACGCCCAATTTTTTGCCCAGATCCTCAAGCGTGACTGTTTCATATTGCAAATGACGTTCGCGGATGATGCGTTGCTCACGTTCATTAAGTTGCTTGAGCGCAGAATTAAGCCACAAGGACCGCGTGCGCGAATCTTTGCGCGCAATCACAATCTCTTCAGGTGTCGGGCCGCCGTCACGCAGCAGGGATTGAAACTCATCCTCGCTATCCTCCGATAAGGTCGCATTGAGCGATTGGTCCCCGCCACTCATGCGTGCCTCCATATCCTCAACATCCTTCACGCGCACGCCCAACACTTTGGCGATATCCTCACGCCCCTGTGATGTCAGGCCGTTTTCGCTTGCGGCACCGCTGATCCGCGCGCGTAACCGCCGCAGATTGAAAAACAACGATTTTTGCGCGGCTGTGGTTCCCGTGCGCACAATCGACCAATTGCGCAGAATATAATCCTGGATCGACGCCCTGATCCACCAGGCGGCATAGGTGGAAAACCGCACATCGCGGTCGGGTTCAAAGCGATTCACCGCCTGCATCAGGCCGATATTGCCCTCTTGAATCAAATCACCCAACGGCAAGCCGTAATTTTTAAATTTGGACGCCGCCGCAATCACCAACCGCGCATAGGATTTAATCAGTTGATGCATGGCGGCTTCATCATGATGATCGCGCCATTTGCGGGCCAGCTCGGCTTCATACTCCCGCTCCAAAATCGGTTCCTTCATGGATGCGCGAATATAATCCAAATTTGATTTTTGCGTGCCTTGATCATCTATATATGCCATCTTTTTAGTCCTTCTTTCTCAATAACGCCGGATAAACCGACCGATCAGTCGCGTAAGGATTTTTTGCACTGCATAACTCCCTACATACGGCATTCGGAATTGTTTCAAAAAAGTTACAGTTTTTTAAAAAATTTTTTCTCAGGACTTATCGTGCCACCCCCCAAATTTCGTAACCCCGCACTTGATGCGGGGTCAGGATACAATTGCTAAACTCCAGATTGCGGATCCGAGTTGTCACAGACGCAAGAGATCGCCGCAGAACGGAGTTTTTAGAAGTGCCCTATACTTGGAATATGCTCTAGTAAGAGGACATAAAGCGATCATGCGCCCTACAGCTCAAACACCAACGCCTCAGACTCCGTCAAGGCCTTGAGGGTGATAGAGTCTTCATGAGTCACAGCAAAACCATCGCCTTCGTGGGCGGCCTGGCCATTGACCTCCATCATTCCGCGGGCGATCTGGACCCAATATCCGCGCTGGGGCACGCATGCGTGCGTAATCTGCGCCCCCTCATCAAACCTGCCCGCATAAACCTTGGCATTTTGCTTAATAACCAATGAGGCTCCGGCACCGTTTTCTGAGATGATCAAATTCAGCCGGTTGCGATGCCCCGCCAAATCAAAAGATTTTTGCTGATAACCCGGCTCACTATCCTGAACATTTGGGATAATCCAAATCTGCAGGAAATGCACTTTATTCTCTTGCGAGTGGTTAAACTCGCTGTGGGTCACGCCGCTTCCGGCACTCATAAGCTGGACATCACCCGGCCTGATCACCGATCCGTTGCCCATGGAATCCTTATGCGCCAGCTCACCATCAAGTACATAGGAAATAATTTCCATGTCATGGTGCGCATGGGTGGAAAATCCGGCACCGGGAATCACCCGATCCTCGTTAATGACCCGTAGCGGGCCGAATCCCATATATTGTGGGTCCATATAATGACCGAATGAAAAACTATGAAAACTTTTTAACCATCCGGCATCGGTGGGACCGCGTTCGTCCCTGTCGCGTTTCATTAACATGTCCATGCTCCTTTTCTGAGAACCTGTTCATAATCTCTACTCTGGCGTTGGCTTTTCACGGCATTTCTGCGCTTCCGCTTCTCACGTACATCTATGTACGATCCGATGCGGTTCTCGAAAAACCGTAAAAATCCTGTGCCATAGCGAGATTATGAACAGGTTCTGAAGAAATTGATATAGGTCAATTTCTTCAAAAGCATAACCCCGGTTATCACAATTTAAAGTTTGCATACACAACAGTTTTTAAACTTAAATTTACCTTCCTGCTGTTCAATCTTCATATGAGCCGGATCATCCAAAATTTTCGCACCCTTGCCTCTTTTATTCCCTCGTTTAACATGCGCGAAATGTGCCTGCTCTCCTTGCTGTTTGTCCTGGCGGGGATCAGCTTTGTGAAGTCCTTTGAAACTTATTCTTCGCAATTCAATCTGATTTTGGATGATATTTATCAACTCAGCGAGTTATACTATGCCCACCGTTTGGAGGACTCATCCCCCACCGCGCGCGAACTGAAATTTATTCACCTCAAAAATTTCAATGATAATTTTCTCTCTGATTATAAAACCTTAAGGACGGCAACCGAGGAAGATGAATTATCCGAAACCATTGAGGGTATTTTTTTCCCCAATCATCATATGGATATCAATCTGCGGATTGAGTCCTATCAACAGGATTTCACCCGTCTTTCCGAAGGATTGAGGGAGGCAGATTTTTCCGCTCTACTCCTGCCACAACTAAAAAACATTTATTTTGATTTGCGTGCGCAGCAAATACTCTACATCCGAATGGCGGAAATTTATCAAACCATAACCTATGCGTTGCTGGTGATGATTGTCTCACTGATCAGTTTTTTCTTCATCCGCAAATATGCCGCCCAGCGTGGGGAGGCCTTTAAATATTCTGAGGCCAAGTCGGAATTCCTGGCCAATATGAGCCACGAAATCCGTACGCCGCTCAACGGGATCGTGGGCATGAGCGACCTATTAAACGACACCAACCCGACATCAGAGCAAATCGGCTATATTGAGGCCCTGAAATTTTCGGCAATGGGACTCACCGATCTGATTAATGATATTTTGGACATTTCAAAAATCGAATCGGGCAAAATGGTGGTGGAGTCTCTGCCCTTTGATTTGATTGATGTCTTTAATCAAATGCTCCCCAGCGCGACCCTCAAAGCCAGCGAGAAAAACGTTGAAATTGAAACCATGATTGAACCGAACTTTCATCGGTATTATCGTGGTGACCCAACACGCATTCGGCAAATTCTGATCAATTTGATTGGTAACGCCGTGAAATTCACCGATCAAGGTCACGTCAAAATTACCCTTAAATCCAACCAAGATCACCATGTTATATTCGAAATCGAAGATACGGGGATAGGAATTCCCGACAATAAAAAGGCCGATTTGTTCAAAAAATTTTCCCAAGGCGCGGTGGAAATTAACCGCAAATATGGTGGCACCGGCTTGGGATTAGCAATCTGTAAGGAACTCGCCAATATGATGGGCGGTGATATCGGTTTTCTCAGCAATGAATTCGGCGGCACCACATTTTGGATCAGGTTACCACTCGAAAAACTTGATGCTCCTCCCAAATTTTTCTCCGGCCTTCCGGCTCAAAATACTCCTGCTAATGCCTCACCTTCATCTCCTTCATCCTCCCATAATTTTATGGGTGAGTCGGTTCTCTTGGTCGAAGATAATCTGGTCAACCAGATTTATGCCACCAAGCTGTTAAAAAACGTTGGCTGTGTGCCCACCATCGCCCGCAATGGCCGTGATGCACTTGAAAAAACCACCCAAAATCATGAAGCCTATAAGCTAATTCTGATGGATTGCCGTATGCCGGAAATGGACGGGTACGAAGCCACCAAAGCCATTCGCCAATTTGAACGCGACAATCGCCTCTCGCCCCTACCGATTATCGCCCTCACGGCCAACGCCATCAAGGGGGACGAAGAAAAATGCCGCGCCGCGGGCATGGATGATTATCTCAGCAAACCAATCCAAAAAGAACTCCTCTACAAAATCCTTGCGGAATGGATGGGGCATCACAGCCATATCCTCACCCCCACGGACGGGAGCCAATCGCCATCCTCAATCTCCGGTGACGGGTTTGGCGATGGGGCCGGCGCACTCCCACTCTGCGATGAATCCATCCTATCTGAAATGCGCGCGATGATGGGGGATGAATTTCATAGCTTAGTCAGTAAATTTATCGAAAATTTGCCACAGATGATGGCCGATATGCGGCGCGCTTATACGGAAAAATCGATCACGGATTTAACCCGACATGCGCACACGATCAAATCCTCGGCGGCGGCCCTGGGTGCCGTAAGACTCTCTGATTTTGCCAAAAAACTGGAACACCTGAATGACCAAGATCCGCAATGGGACAAAATGCCCCTCTTGCTGATTGACTTTGAAACCTTGGTGGGCCAAACACGTCAAAGATTTTTAAGGGAGTTATAAGTTATGTCCCCCACCATCCCTTCACCGCAAAAAATTCTTCATGTGGATGATGATGAAATTTTGCGCATGATCACCCGGACAGCCCTCTCTCGCCACGATCTAGGGTTTGAGATCATAAGCTGCGCCAGTGCCCAAGAAGCATTGAGCCACCTAAAACAAAATTCTCCGGACCTATTCCTGTTTGATGTGTCCATGCCCATTGTAAACGGCATAGAACTTTTGCGCCAAATCCGCATGGATTTTCCTCACCTGGCTCAGGTCCCCACGATTTTTATCAGCGGCCAAGAAACCGATAAAATCAAAACCGATGACGATCTCCACCCCGTCATCGGCTATATCCAAAAACCATTCTCGCCACTCACCTTGGGCGCACAAATCCTCTCGCTCTGGAGTAAGAAGTGATATAGCCCAACGCACATAAAACGATCACAAATGCCGCATTCAAACTAATAAACTACGACCCTATCTTTCCATAGCGATGTGTGCGTTCAAATAACAATACAAAGCGTGAAGTTTTCCCAACAAAAGGAACGTATAAATAAAACTCATTATCGCTCATACTATACTTCTGCAATGCGTCCTTCTTTTCTCCGGAAAAGAATTCTTTAAGATACTCACAATCAAAACCCTCGGTGCATGTAAAATAAACTTGGTTATATTTATTCTTTTCTACATCGCCGCTAAAATAATATTCTGTCTGGTAAAGTGCCTGTTTTCCTTCAAATGGCCTGGCATAAATCAAGGTAAGGCTTGGCAAATCTTTGCGCTGTTTTTCAAGAAAATCCTTAATTTCATAAATTTTCTTAAAATCTTCCGGTTTAGCCTTGCTTAACAAATCACCTATATTTTCCAATAGTTCGCTATTTTCTTTCAGAATGTTTTCTGCCTGCGATTGCACTAATGCTATGTATTTTTCTTTTGAAAAATATGTTCCGCCAAAAAGAAAGCCCACGATAATTGTGACAATCATCAAAAATGTGATCGTCCATTTTTTGAGAGAAAATTCCTGCGAACTGACATGAAGTTCAGCAATTTTAGCATCCGCAATGAGACTGATATTGGTTGCGACATTCAAAAGTACGAGAATCGTTGAAAAACCTATTAACCCGACGAAAGCCGATACTAAAAATAATGTTGTAGACTCTTTGAAAGGGTTGATTCCCAGACCGGCGCACAAAACCAGTGAGAGAACACCCATACAAAAAACAGCCGCGGAAAAAGTAAGCAAGGATAAAGTTACTTTTGATATTTTAACCTTGGTTTGTATATTCATGATTATGCTCCCGACTTTCTTTTTGCGGATTTTCTATGAATCCTAATTCCCGCGGCGGGTTTTCATCATCGAAAACAACACCCCGCCCAACAGGACCGATACCGTAATCCCGAGTGAAACCATCGGGTGAATATGCCCGAAAATCCCGGCATAAAACACCTTGCCACCGATGAAGATTAAGACAATCGCCAGCGCATATTTCATATATTTAAAGCGATCAATCATCGCTGCCACGGCAAAATACATGCTCCGCAATCCCAAAATCGCGAAAATATTACTGGTATAAATCACAAACGGTTCATTGGTAATGGCAAACACCGCCGGCACACTGTCCAAAGCAAACAGCACATCCATAAATTCAATACACACCAACGCCATAAAAAGCGGCGTCGCATACCACACCATTCTGCTGGCATGTTGATGATCGGGGAGTTTGAGGAAAAACTTATGTCCGCTAATTTCCTTGGTAAACCGTAATTTCTTGGTGAGAAAGCGAATGAGGAAACTATCCTCAATCTTATCGTCATCATCGTCCTTCATAAACAGCATCTTTACGCCCGTGAGCAGCAAAAACCCGGCAAAAATATAAAGCGCCCAACTAAACGATTGTACAATCACCACCCCGGCGGCAATCATGGCCCCGCGCATCACGAGCACCCCGACAATCCCCCAAAACAGCACCCGATGCTGATATCGTCTCGGCACATTGAAATAGGCCAAAATCACCGACATCACGAACAAATTATCAAGTGAGAGCGAAAGTTCAACCATATAGGCCGTGTAATAATCCATCCCGTCATCGGGGCCTTTTTGCGACCATAGCCACCCGCCAAACGCAAAAGCCAACAGCATATAAAATGCCGAATATTTCAAACTGGTTTTCGAATCTATGACCGTATCTTTACGGTTCAAAACCCCCAGATCAAAGACCATGAGCGTGATGATCACGGCAAAAAATATAACCCACAGCCCAACACTGTCGCCCATAAAATCTTGCGACATAAAATGAGTCAAGGAATTGAAAAATCCGTGTTCGGGAAGATTAGCTTGATCGACCGATAGATTCATGTATAGCCCGCATTCATGTGATTTAAGAATTTATAATAAGACTAAAACGCCCACCCTGCGCGTTCAAATCGCCGCCGCGCGCAAACGTATATACAGTTATATACAATGATACACAAACTATAACAAGAGCATTTTTCGAAAATTCACGTCAATGCAACCCATATTGCCCATAACACAAAAATCAAATTTTAGAACCTGTTCTGTCGAATTTTTGCGGCATTTATGCAACTTGATGAGGGATATTTTGCACGACCCCAAATTCCCTGTGGATTTTACAGCACACTTAATTATTTTCTATACCATCTTATATATGGCACAAACTAAAAAAGTTCAAAGTTGATTGAAACTTAACATCTTTCTAAATTTTCTATGATGTTATTGGGGAAAGGCGTTGAAAACTTTATGCACAACGCCGGCAACGTAAAAATCATGGGGACTCAAAGATCATGGGGACTAAAGGGGACTAAATATGTTGAAAAAAATTGAAACGAAAACCAAATTCAGACGAATTCTGACCTCACTTTCTCTGGTCCTCCTGTTGGGAGTTTTGAGCGCATGTTCGGCAACCCCGGATGGTGAAGTCTATGACCCGGCGGAAAATATTAATCGCGGCATTTTCAAATTTAACGATGCGGTGGATACGGCCGTGATGGAACCGGTGGCACGCGGATACCGCAATGTTGTGCCTGACCCTGCCCGTACGGGTGTGCGCAATGTGCTGCGCAACCTTAAAACCCCGACTATTCTGGCCAATAATGTGTTACAGGCCGATGCCAATGGCGCTGGCGATACGATCACACGGTTTTTTGCCAATACGCTCTTTGGTTTTGGCGGGTTGATGGATGTCGCGGGTAAACACGGCGTTCCCTACCGCGAGGAAGATTTCGGACAAACACTGGGCGTATGGGGTGCCAAACCCGGTGCCTATCTGGTGTTGCCATTGCTGGGGCCAAGTTCCGTGCGGGATGCGAGCGGTTTAGTGGTTGATTCCTACACCGATCCTTTGCGCCTGTGGTTGATGAATACCGACCGCGCCGGATGGTACTATGGCAAGGTCGCCGTGGGTGCCGTGGATAAACGTGAAGAATTGCTGGATGTTCTGGCCGATCTGAAGAAAAATTCGATTGATTATTACGCCGCGGTCCGCAGCTCCTATGTTCAACGTCGCGCCGCACTCATTCACGGATCGACCGAGAGTCAAAACCTGCCCGATATCCCCTGATCGGCAGGGCTGCCAGGGATGATAAGAGTGACAAGGGCGGCAAGGAATTGCTTGACCTTGGGGCAAAAAATGATACATGAATGGGCACGCAGCAGGGTGTTGAGCCAAAAATCATAAGGAAAAAACATGAAACCAATCTATTTTAAAATGATGGCGGGTCTGGCGTTGGGATTGGCCGTTTGGGGTGCCGGTAATGTTTTGGCCCACCCCGCACGGGCTGCCACTCTTTCACCCCTGGCACCGCTTGCGCAGCCGGAACCACATGTGAACTCCTCTCAAACCCTCACTGTTTCAGTGAGTGATCAGGCCGCGACCAAGGCCGCCTCCCCTGCGCTTAACTTTGTGAAATCCACGGCGGAACGTGGCCTGACCTTCCTCTCCGATCCCAACTCAACCCAAGACCAGAAAAAATCCGAATTCAAAAAATTACTGGATGCCAGTTTTGATCTGGATACAATCGGGCGCTTTGTGTTGGGGAAATATTGGAATTCCGCAACCCCGGCGCAACAGCAAGAATATTCCCGTTATTTCAAACAAATGGTGGTGAATGTTTATGCGGGCCGCTTTGGTGAATATAAGGGCCAAAAATTCGAAGTCAAATCCGTACAAACCGTAAATGCCACCGATTCGCTTGTGACCTCATTCATCTATCCTGTGAATGGCGGCGACCCGGTTCAGGTTGATTGGCGCGTGCGCCAAAAAGGCGGAAGCTTCAAAATCGTTGATGTTTTGGTGGCTGGCGTGAGCATGAGCATCACACAAAGATCCGATTTTGCCTCAGTCATTCAGCGCGGCGGCGGTGATTTGAATGTCTTGATCGACTATCTCAAGCAGAAATCGGTCAATTAAAATCCTACCCAGCAAGACTTCCGTGACCTAAAAACGGACAACTTAAAAAGACAGTTTTAAGACGTGCAAATCATCAAATGCACGTCTTTTTCAGCCGCAAATATCCACCAATCTCCCACCCACTTTTGTCCATTATGCCAAAAATTTCGTGTTCTCTTCGTGAACTTCGAGGCTTCGTGGTGAAAAATCAAGCTGGCCCCAAACGCAAAAATACATTCATGTGAGCGCCTAAAAAATCGCGTACAAGCCCTACTACGCCGCGCTTATTGACACGCCAGGCATTCTTCATATTGCTGTTCGCCGGGCCCCACATCCACGCCCAATTCCAATTGCTGTTCAAGTGGTCTTGGTTCACTGTCATTGGCCTGTTTGCTGCGGACCCAACTCGCCGCACTTTCCGCCCGTTGAATGGATTTAGAGCGACAATAATAGAGTGATTTCACCCCCTTCGCCCACGCATCCCAATGGATTTTATGCAGATCGCGTTTATGCACATTGGCCGGCAAAAAGACATTGAGCGACTGCGCCTGACAAATAAACGGCGCACGGTCCCCCGCATGTTCGATCAACCATCGTTGATCAATTTCAAACGCGGTCTTGAACACGTCTTTTTCCTCTTGCGTGAGGAAGTCCAGATGCTGGACCGATCCTTCGTTGGTAAAGATCGACGACCAGGTATCATCATCATTATGGCCGCGTTCCTCAAGGATTTTGGCCAGATAATTATTCTTAACCGGGAAGGATCCCGAAAGCGTTTTATGCGTATAGGCATTGGCCGCGGTTGGTTCAATCCCCGGTGATGTCCCGCCGCAAATGATAGAAGTCGAGGCATTGGGCGCAATGGCAATCTTGTTCGAAAACCGCTCCATCACTCCGTAGTCAGCAGCATCAGGGCAGGCCCCACGCTCATGCGCGAGTTTGATAGAGGCCGCATCGGCCTGTTGCTTAATATGTTGGAAGATACGTTTATTCCATATCTTGGCCATCACCCCTTCCATCGGAATCATTTTTGACTGGAGGAAAGAGTGGAATCCCATAGTGCCGAGCCCCACCGAGCGTTCGCGCATCGCCGCATATTTGGCGCGTTTCATCGAATCGGGTGCCTTATTGATAAAATCCGTCAGGGTATTATCGAGGAATCTCATCACATCCTCAATAAAGGTCGGATGATCTTTCCATTCCTCAAAGGATTCGAGATTAACCGACGACAGGCAACACACTGCCGTGCGGTCTTGGCCCAGATGATCGCGCCCGGTCGGCAAAGTAATTTCGGAACAAAGATTCGACATTTTAACGTTCAACCCGGCCATTTTGTGATGTTCGGGAATACGATCATTGACATGATCAATATAGACAATATACGGCTCCCCGGTTTCAATGCGGGTGGTTAACAACCGGATCCACAAATCGCGTGCCTTAACCCTTGAAATCACCGCCTTATCCTTGGGCGAACGCAACGCCCATTCGCCGTCTTCGGCCACCGCATGCATAAATGCATCGGGAATCAGCACCCCGTGATGGAGATTGAGTGCCTTCCGATTCGGATCCCCCCCCGTGGGGCGGCGAATCTCAATAAAATCCTCAATTTCCGGATGATCAATCGGCAGGTAAATCGCCGCACTGCCGCGCCGCAGCGATCCTTGGGAAATCGCCAGCGTCAAACTATCCATCACGCGAATAAACGGCACAATGCCCGATGTTTTGCCGTTGCGCCCGACCTTTTCACCGATTGATCGCACATTGCCCCAATAGGACCCAATGCCGCCGCCCAAGGACGCGAGCCAAACATTCTCATTCCACAACGCCACAATATCCTCAAGCGAATCATTGGTTTCGTTGAGGAAACAGGAAATCGGCAGCCCACGACTGGTGCCACCGTTGGAGAGAATGGGGGTGGAGGGCATAAACCAAAGATTTGAAATATAATCATACAAACGCTGCGCATGCGCCGAATCATCGCCGTAATACATTGCCACCCGCGCAAACAAATCCTGCGGGTCTTCGTCGGGCAATAAATACCGATCCGCGAGCGTGGCAATCCCAAATTTGGTCAGTTTGGCATCACGGGATTTATCAATGATAACCCGGTTTCCCTGCTCCATTTGCGCAACATCAAACATGACCCGATCTCCATAGTTTTGCCCATGATCTTACGATGGGCAAAGAAAATTTTATTTTGTTTATACTCGGAATACTGAACTCCTGGACTTTGTCACTTCGCTCCTAACGTAGTCTCCCTACGCTGCGTCGCTTGTTCCTAGCCAGCAATTCAGTCTTCCAAGTATAGAATGAGGCAGATTCTGTGAAAAAACACAATCTGTTGTGGTGTATTCACCCCAATCATACTACATATCGTGTTGGGGATACAAGAATTCATGCGCCAAAATCAAAAAAATTGCAAGCACCCAAGATGGTCGCATCATCCGTTTGCGCCCTGTTTTTCCCCGTTACTCACCCTGCCATTTTTAAAAAACCAAGCAGAGTCAATGCCCTATTCCGCCCTCCCCGTGAACGGATATTTTTTTAACCTCATGTGGATAAAATCAGGTCCCACCCATGACGCGGAAATCCATTCCTGTAAAATTTACATTTATTTCACCCGCGTGCGATTTTGAGATATTTTATATGCGCAATCTCTATTGCCATATTCTTTATGCGATACAACCTTAAACGAATCGGCCTTGGGGGAATTTTCACCTTGCCGCCGTTATACATATGGACAGCGACTAAGAATTTACGCTAAAACATAAACAATAATATTGATAAAACATCCGTGCATGAGTTAGAGAGAGTGATATAATGAACAAAAATAATTCTTATGTTTCCCGCACCGTCCGCATAGGGATAATGGTTGGGGTAATCCTGTGCGCGGCGCTTGGGTTTACGGCGGGTCCGTCATCGGCCCAAAATGCTGCACAACAAGTGACGCAGAAAAATACAGCCAACTCATCCATTTTGCCTGTGGCCACCAATGTACCCGTGACCCCCAACACCGCAGAAATTCAGAAGGCCGAAGCATTTTTTGCAACACTCAAAACCGCTCAGGCGCGATTTGTCCAAACCAACAGCGATGGGCATCAAATTCGCGGGACGTTTTATCTCTCCCGCCCCGGAAAATTACGCTTTGAATATGACGCACCCAACAAAGATTTTGTCGTGGCGGATGGCGTCTTTATTTATTTCTATGATTCGCAAACCGGACAACAAACCAACGCGCCGATTTCGCAAACTCTGGCTGATTTTATTTTGCGCAAGAACTTGAAACTCTCAAACGATCTGAAGGTCACGGAAATTTTAAAAGCCGCAGGATTGGTACAAATCCACATCGTCCAGCGTGACTCCCCCGATGCGGGAAGCTTAGTGCTTGGCTTTGCGGAGGGCGATGACGGTGCCTATCACCTTAAAAAATGGCGCATTCTCGACTCAATGGGCAATATTACCGAAGTCGAATTATTCAACGTGCAAACCGGCGTCACATTTAAAAACGCCAACCTCTTCGCCTATCAAGACCCGCAACGCAAGGGCTATAATAAATAGGGTGCGATGCAGCTAAGCTGTTGAGTTTGGCGACCAGATTGATGCGTATTGAGCCGTCATCAACGGATCCTGTACGGTCACAGGTAGCGTTCCACTAACATCTTGCAGATTTTCATTGAGAGCAGTCCTAGTGTCTGGGCTATATTCTGTCACCTTTGTTTGGCGATTAAGATTCTCCTGAATCTGCACTCTCAAAGCATCAACAGGGTTAATGTTGCCATAAACGTGATCCGGCCCTAATTTTTTTGCAATTTCTTTTTCCCAGATTTTTTGAGCTTCTCGCGCCATACGTTGGGTATTGTTAAGACAAGTTTGATATCTAATCAATTCTGTCTCTGATAGTTCATCTAGCTCTCTACCATTGAGAATATTTTGTGATCTTAGTACTTCTTGTTGAGCCTGATATTTTAACAATGCCACATCGTACACTGCCCCGGACGGCACGTTTCTTGCTCTGAGATCTTCTCTGGATAAAGCAGGAATATCCTGCATCATATCCTTCATTTGCAAAAATCGACTATCTGACTGCAAATCTGTTCTTAGTCTTTTCAATGCATCCCCAATCGTACCCGGATCAACATCAAACCCCGCCGCGACAAGTAGCGGACGCAGGGCTTCACCCAGTGCCACTCCTACAGGACCGCAATCACCAACAAAACTTGCAATTGCTTCAACGAAACGCGCATGTTCAGCAGCATCTAAAGATCCAGTAAAGGGAATAAATCCCATTACCAGTTCCTTTCCTGCGGAAACAAGTTGTTCACCATCAAAACCCGCCGCCTCAGCATCATGAGAGCTTGCCAATCCGCCAGCCAAAATAGCTGCAGATGCCACTGCGGCAGCCACACGTCCGGCGCCCCCGCCTCTTCGTGACTTCCCCCCCACTTTTCCTGGCTTTCCACTTCCACCTGGATCAACATCAACCTTCGGTGCATCGGGCTTACCGCCCAACATACCGAGTCTCCTTAAATGGTTGCGTAAATTATCATTCACCTCTTCCAGAGTAAAATTTTTTACGTTGCCTTTATCCTCTAATGTTATTGGTGAAATGCTTTTACCCAAAACTGCATTTTTTAAAGTTTTTGGGTTAGTTAAAATTTCAGTACAATATTTTTTATAACCTACATGATCACCAACATAAAAAAATACAGGGTTGTTATTCTCATCAAAGGTGAATAATGCCCTGTACGCGTTCAACCCCAAATCAATCCCATAAAATCCACGCCCTTTAAACTCGAGACCTTCTCCTGCGATTAACTTATGTACAAAAGCATAGTAACTTGTTCTATCAGGCCCCCCATTACTGAATAACTCATCTATATTTTTTTGTGCTGCTTTAGTTGCAAGGATAGGTATAGTCATGTTGGCTCTCTCCCCCTCCCTTGTATGGCTTGAACAATATGCCCAGTGACCTGTTCTGTTGCCTCAAGTGTTTGTTGCCAAACCTGACAACCTACCATCCGGCTCATGAGGTACTTTATATATACTCCAAGATCATCATCCCTCAGTTGAATGTCGGCCGGCAATTCATACGGGTTTATTTCACCGAAAGATTGGGCTACTGTACGATACATTCCATCAATTGCGCTTCCAATTTGGCTTTCTCGATATTCTAAGCTTACTTCTATATCTCTAACTTCAAGAAACTTTATGTCTTGAAAGAAATGTGTAGGCAGTTGCCTGTCTATCCTTTCAGCTACCGCCAGAGCGTGCAGAAAAAACTCGCGTGGCGGGTATGGCATATCGTCGATAATAATGTCCATCGTAAACGCCTCTTGAATATTATTTATATAATACGCGTGAGCAATGAATACTTAGTTAACATAATATCTGGCCAAAGGTTGCACGAAAAAGTTCGTTAAGAATTGAACATCTTTAACGGAAAGCTTCAGATTTTAAAGGGAGGGCGACAAGGTCAGCTTTTTGTTTACCCCGCCACCACATTGACGATGCGGTTGGGAACCACGATCACCTTACGGATGGTTTTGCCCGCTAGGGTGCGCATAATGGATTCTTCCTCCAGCGCAGCTTTCTCCGCGATATTTTGCGGGGTATCAACGGGCAATTGGATCGTGGCCTTCAGCTTACCATTGATTTGAATGGCAATGGTCACACTGTCGGCGACCAAAAATTCCGCCCGCACCTTGGGCCATGTTGTTTGCACCAACATCTGCGCCCCACCGCAAGCCTGCCAGAGTTCTTCAGTCAAATGCGGCAAAACCGGGTTAAGGCCAATGAGCAAATATTCAACCGCCTCACGGTGGATGGCCTCGTCCCCGGCTTGCGGGCTGTATTCCTCCAGAGCATTGGCGAGTTCACGCAATTTCGCCACCGCCTTATTCATATGGAATCCTTCGATGGATTTCGCCACGGCATCAATGGTTTGGTGGGCTTTTTTCTGCAACGCCAATACAGAGTCGCTAGCGGAAACGGATGACGCCGCACTCGGCGCCGTGATAAACTCCATCCGGTCCATAATCAGCGTGTATAAACGATTGATAAACCGCCACGCCCCGCCCAATCCGGCCTCGGTCCATTCCAAATCACGGTCGGGGGGCGAGTCGGAGAGGATAAACAGCCGCGCGGCATCCGCCCCGTAACTATCCAAAATATCCTGCGGGTCAATCGTATTGCGCTTGGATTTTGACATTTTCTCAACCCGGCCCGCGGTCACGGGGGCGCGCGTGGCATCATTCAACACCCATGTCCCCCGTTCATCCTTAACGACATCCTTGGGATACACCCACTTACCGTCCTGATCCTTATAGGTCTGGTGACAGATCATGCCCTGAGTATAGAGCCCCATGAACGGCTCTGCCGTCTCCATATAGCCGCATTCAGACAGCGCACGGGTGAAAAAGCGCGAATACAGCAAATGCAGCACCGCATGCTCCACCCCGCCGATATATTGATCAACCGGCAACCAATAGGCAACCTTGGCGCGGTCAAACGCCGCCGATTGATTATGCGCATCCGCATAACGCGCGAAATACCAACTCGATTCAAAAAACGTGTCAAACGTATCGGTTTCACGTTCAGCCGCCTTACCGCATTGCGGGCAATTCACATGTTTCCATGTCGGGTGATGGGCGAGCGGATTGCCGGGCTTATCAAAGCTGACATCATAAGGAAGCTCCACCGGCAATTGATCTTCAGGAACGGGCACCGTGCCGCAATCCGGGCAATAAATAATCGGAATGGGGCAACCCCAGTAACGTTGACGCGAAACCCCCCAATCACGCAGGCGATAGTTAATCCGACGCTTACCGATCCCCATTTCTTCCATACGGTCAATGATTTTCGTGATGGCTTCGTCAGAGGTTAATCCATCATAAATCCCCGAATTAATGAGCTTGCCTTTGGGGGGATATGGTTGCCCCTCTTCATAACCATGGCCGGTAATCACTGGTCGAATTGGGAGTCCATATTTTTTTGCGAACGCAAAGTCCCGCTCATCATGGGCGGGTGCGGATTTAATAGCACCTGTCCCATAGCTATAAATAACAAAATTTCCAATATAAACAGGCATTTTTTCGCCCGTGAAAGGATGTGTTACCAAATATGGCGTTTTGTACCCTTTCTTTTCGACGCGCTCAATCGCTTCTTCACTTGTGCCAATGGCGGCACATTCCTCTAAGAAGGTTTTAACCGCCGCATCGGTTTGCGCCAATCTTTCCGAAAGCGGATGTTCAGGAGACAAAACGGCAAAAGACGTTCCGAATATCGTATCAATGCGGGTGGTATAAACACGCAATTTCTCCCCCACAGCGAGATCACCGCCCTCAATGTCAAAATCGAACTCAACTCCTTCGCTTCGTCCGATCCAATTTTCCTGCATGATGCGGACCTTTTCGGGCCAGCGGTCAAGGGTTTTGATTGCCTGCAATAATTCTTCGGCATAATGAGTGATTTTCAATGACCATTGATTGAGTTTGCGCCGCTCAACTGCTGCACCGGACCGCCATCCTTTGCCGTCCACCACTTGCTCATTGGCCAGCACGGTATTTTCCACCGGGTCCCAATTCACCATCATCTCACGGCGATAGGCCAGACCTTTTTTCAGGAAATCCAGAAACATTTTCTGTTCGTGTTTATAATAATCCGGGGCGCAGGTGGTGACTTCGCGGTCCCAATCAAGCGAGAGCCCCATTTGCTTCATCTGCACCCGCATCGCATCAATATTACTGTATGTCCAATCTTTCGGGTGCGCGCCGCGTTCAATCGCGGCATTTTCGGCCGGCAAGCCAAACGCATCCCACCCCATCGGGTGCAACACATTATATCCGCACGCGCGACGATACCGCGCCACGACATCCCCCAATGAATAATTGCGCACATGGCCCATATGAATACGCCCCGAAGGATAGGGGAACATCTCTAACACATAATATTTGGGCTTGGTGGGGTCTTCCGTGACGCGGAACACCTGTTTGTCATCCCATATTTTGCGCCATTTTTCTTCAGTTTCGCGGATATTATATCGTTCACTCATCATTTGCTCTTTCGATTTTATTCTTAAATTTTTTGTTGTTAAATTTCCGGATTATTTCCAGGCACTCAAAGTCCCGTCCTCGGCCAATAGATAGAGCGTCCCGCCGGCGATCATCGGCGCACTGGCCAATTTCTCACCCGTTTCGATCTCGCCTAATTTTTGCCCATTTTCGGCAGAAACAAAATGCAGCACGCCATCAGGCGACGCCAAGATCAATTTGCCCTCTGCCATCACCGGCCCCTGCCATAACAGCGAGTTGCGGGCATGTTCGTGCGTTGAGAGTTGATCGAGCGGAAGACTCCACAACACCGAACCGCTCTCACGCCCGATCGCAATCAACTCGGCACTGGCCCCAATCATAAAAACGCGGGTCCCCGAAACCCAAAGCGATTTTCCGCTGCCCACTTCTTTTTGCCACACGGTTTGCCCGCTGCGATAATCAAGGGCGGCAACGCGACCGCCATAACTGGCACCCAACACCAAATTTTGGTCAATCACCGGGGCTCCTGCGGCATCGGGCATGGTGGAACTGCCCATCCCGCCGCGCCCGGCGAGGGAGAGGAGGGAATAGCTCCACGCGACCGACCCGTTTTCTACCCGCAACGCCGTCAGATCACCATTGGAAAACGCCGCCAGTACGATCTCACTAGAGGCCGCAGGGCTGGCCGCCCCGACGAGGGATGCCGTTTCCTCCGACCCTTCATATTCCCATTTCAAATGCCCGTCCGTTGCATCAAGCGACACCAAACGATTATCCACCGTCATCACATATAAATTATTGCCGTCAATGGTCGGCGCCGCGCGGGCCGGTGACGTCAAGCGCACCTTCCACAATATTTTGCCGTCTGCCGGGTTAAGTGCCACCATTTCTCGATAGCCGGTGGTGATAAAAACGGCAGTGGGTGAGGCCGCCAAGCCGCCCGCAATCACATCCTCTTTTTCATTTTTGGGGCGAATATTACGGTCCCAGATTTTTTTGCCATTGGCAGCATCATAGGCACTCACCTCATTATCCGTATCGAGCGCAAAGATACGACCTCCCACGATCACCGGTTGCGGCAACAGCGGCAAAGCCTTGCTCGCGCCCTGGCCGATATCCGTATCCCAAATGCGTTTCAATTGCGCGTGTTGCGCCCCGGACTCGTGAAGGGACGGAAGGGCCAAATTCTGCGGATTATGCGCGGGCATGACCCCCGATTGCGGCCAATCCACCAAAATCAGCGGTGTGGGCGGCGCAAAGATTTTCTCACTTTCCATCGCATTCACGCTCTCAACATCGGCCTGCATCTGCAAAACTGAGATACGTTGCCCCGCGAGCGGCACTTTTTCATCCTTTTTAAACAGGCTGCACCCGCTGAGCGTCAATCCAGCCACACAACCCGCCACACAAAAGCTCAAAAACGCGACCCGCGAAAAACAATCGCTGCGCGTGTCTTTAGTCACGGTTTTCAGGGTACCCTTGATCATCATTATTCCCCCTTGGCCTTATGGGTGGTTTTTTTATCAGTCTGAGTCGTTGTTTTAGCTGCGGGCTCTTCGACCGACTTTTCAGTCTTCACCGCCGCGTTTTTACCTTCGTCTTCACCCGTTTTTTGTATCGCCAAGCGTTCGGCATAAACGGTTTTCAGGGCCTCGGCCTGCGCACTCACGGCTTGGGGCAGGATTTTTTGATCCGCCAGCCCGCCTATTTTCGCAAGCTCATCCAAAGCCCCCTGATTATCCCCCTGAAGATTCGCCTTAATAACAGCGGCCAACAAAATCGCCCGTGGCAACCATGCTGACGGAGTGCCGCTTTTTTCCGATTTTAAAATCGGCTCCAACTCACCCAACAACGCACTTGGCTTTTGATCTGGCGCGGCGGATGCTTCAGAACCGTGATCAATCTCCAAACTCACCATCTCAATAATCGCTAAATCGCGCAATTCCGGCGCCATTCTTTTCTCATTCAGCAAATCACGATAAAGCGCAATAGCCTCGGCATAGTGACCTTTTTCTTTGAACGCACGCGCAGCTTCAAACGTAGCAATGGCCCGCCCGTTTCCTTTTAAATCCTTACTCAGCTTAACAAGGGCTTGATTGGGATCCTCACTCGCTGCCGCAGATAAAATCTTGCCGGTTTGCTCGCGGGCAATCCGGGAATTATAGGACTTCCAAGCGGCCTGAGCGGCGGTGCCCACCACCAACACAATGATCACAAAAATAATCATGCGACCATGGGTGCGCCACATCCGCGCCATGCGTTCGGCACGCATCATCTCATCCAAATCGCGTAAAATCTCACTCATTTGCCTACCTCGCATCAACTTTGCGAAATTAATTGATAAAATTCCTCTAACCTATCTTTAGCTTGCCGCGCTTTTACTGTAAAGTGCAACTATGTCTCCGGATAAATATAATTTTTTGAGGAAAATCAAATGCCCCATGCTTCCATAACCAAAAGCCCCAAAATCAAAGTCCTCAACCCCATCGTTGAAATTGACGGCGATGAAATGACCCGCATTATCTGGGGATGGATTAAGGACCGCTTTATCGCGCCATTTTTGGATATTGAACTGGATTATTATGATCTCTCCATCCAAAACCGCGATGCCACCGCCGATCAAGTCACAATTGACGCCGCCAACGCCATCAAAAAACATCGTGTGGGGGTCAAATGCGCGACCATCACCCCTGACGAAGCCCGCGTCAAGGAATTCAACCTTCAAAAAATGTGGAAATCCCCTAACGGCACCATCCGCAATATTCTGGACGGCACAGTGTTTAGGGAGCCGATCATCTGCCGCAACATTCCGCGCTATGTCCCGGGGTGGACGTCACCGATTATCATTGGCCGTCATGCCTTTGGCGATCAATATAAGGCACTGGACATTAAAATCCCCGGCCCCGGAACCCTTACCCTAACCTATGTGCCGGAGGGCGGCGCACCCGAAACCCACGAAGTGTTCAAATTCACCTCCTCCGGTGTCGCCATGGGAATGTATAATGTGGACAACTCTATCGAAGGCTTCGCGCGCGCCTGTTTTAACTATGCGCTCGTCCGCTCCATGCCGCTTTACATGTCCACCAAGAACACAATCCTAAAGGCCTATGACGGGCGGTTTATTGAGATTTTCAGGGCGGTGTATGATGGGGAATTCAAATCCGCCTTTGCGGAAAAGGGCCTCACCTACGAACATCGCCTGATTGACGATATGGTGGCCTATGCGGTCAAATCCAATGGCGGTTTTGTTTGGGCGTGTAAAAATTATGACGGCGACGTGCAATCCGACGTGGTGGCCCAGGGCTTTGGGTCGCTCGGTCTCATGACCTCCGTTCTCCTGACCCCCGATGGACAGATTGTCGAAGCCGAAGCCGCCCACGGCACCGTCACCCGCCATTACCGCCAATATCAAAAGGGCGAAGCCACATCAACCAACCCGATTGCCTCAATCTTTGCTTGGACTCAAGGGCTCAAATATCGCGGGCGTTTTGACGATACGCCTGATGTCGTGGCCTTTGCCGACCGCCTTGAAAAAGCCTGTATCGCAGCGGTTGAGGCCGGATTCATGACCAAGGATCTGGCCTCCCTGGTGGGCAAGGATCAAGCCTATCTCACCACCGAACATTATATGGACAAAGTTTTGGAATTCTTGGCCTAACCCGATGAAGTGATCCTATGCGATACCATATGCCTGTGCCCCTAACTATCCCGACCTTCCCCTCCCCCACTCAGGGGGGAGGCCGGGTGGGGGGCCTTCCCGACATCGCATTTTCACCACGAAGTCACGAAACTCACGAAGAGAACACGAAGTTTTTTATTTCACACGAAGTCAGATCAAGCAAAGGATTCTTATTTGACACGATTCTTATTTGACAGGGGGGAACAGAAGCATCCATATGTTTTTGAACATCCTCTCATATCGTAAACCCGTGCTTGACACTGGGTCTTGGAACCTGTTCATGGTCTCGCTATTGATTATAAAGAAAAAACACGAATTGACACTATATGACCTATGAAAATTTTTATTTTGACTCCTATGATTTTGACCGCGCAAGCGGTCAATTGACATTGGCATATCATTATGACTCTTTGTGGAGTTTCACCGAAACCATCGACTTCGGGCATACCTATGATCAGAATTTTGTGCAACAAAATGCTGCGTCTTTCGATGCCATTTTTCGCCTGATTTTCCTATTGTGCGGGGTGAGCTACGCCAAGGCATTCGTGCCCAAAAACCTCATCTGCACCCCCTTTGCCATCGACCGCGCAACGGCAGATTTTGTGGAAAAAATCTATCACAAGGGCCTCGCGGAATTCGCCTATCGCAACCAGCTAAATCTTGCAGGGAAATTAAAATTTTTGCTGCAGCCTGAGGCGCAACCACAAGAGCAACCACAAGAGCATCCCAAAGACAAAACCCAACAAGCCCCTTCCGCCCCTGTTCTCCCCCTCAACCATGCGCATTTGGTGCCCGTTGGCGGAGGAAAAGATTCCGCACTCAGTATCGAAATTTTGAAAAACGCCGGGCTGGACGTGACATTATTTGCCCTCAGCTCCCCGGCGGGTTTGGCCGATCCCATCGCGGGTTGCATCAAAATCGCCGACCGTCCCGTGCACCGGGTCACGCGCAGCATTTCAAAAAATCTGATGCAACTGAATAAGCAATCGGAATTGCGGGCCTATAACGGCCATGTGCCAATCACGGCGATTCTAAGTGCGATTGCGGTGGCCACAGCCATGCTGCACCAAATGGACACGGTCGTAATGTCGAATGAATCTTCGGCCAACAGCCCAACCCTCACGGTTAACTCATGGGAAATCAATCACCAATATAGTAAATCATTGGAATTTGAGCGTGATTTGGCACACTATATCCACACCCATATTGCGCAAAATTTCCATTATTTTTCCTTGCTGCGCCCGTTGTCAGAGGTCGCGATTGCTGCACGTTTTGCTGCACTCACCCCCTATCATGCCGTCTTCCGCAGTTGCAATGCGGCCTTTAAACAATCCAAAACCGAACGCGCCCCCACCTGGTGCTGTGATTGCCCCAAATGCCGCTTTGTGTTTCTGGCCCTGGCTCCGTTTTTGACCCCGCAAAAAATCGAGGCTATTTTCGGCCGTAACATGTTGGACGATGCGGGCCAATATCACGGATTTGCAGAACTCTGCGGCCTAGCGGGCCATAAACCGTTTGAATGCGTGGGGGAGGAAGCAGAATCAACAGCCCTCATCACCCGCCTCGCAAGCCAACCAGATTGGCAAAAAAACTATGTTGTGGAGCGTTTATCTGCGTTGATCAACCTGCAGCAAAAAGCGCAGCAAAAACAGGCCCAAAACTCGACCAAAAATTTTGATGATTTATTCGCCCTCTCCCCCGATCACCTCTTACCACCCGCCTATTTTTCCCTGATTGAAGATCTGGATTCGAAGCACATAAATGGGGAGCACCCATGAACCTGGCATCCTCCCCTCACTGCCAAAACATCCTCATCTGGGGAACGGGACGTGAAGGCGTGGCGGCGGCGCATTTGCTGCGCCGTCATGACCCCACAATCAAATTAACATTTTTCGATGAAACCCAACCCGCCCACGCCGATGAAATCTTGTCTTTGGGCCACCTCACGGTCGGGGCGAATCATTTCACTTCCCTCCTAACGGGCAGCAATATGCTGGTCAAATCCCCCGGCGTGAGCCTCTATCACCCCCTCATCGGACAGGCGCAGCATGCGAAAATCCCTGTCACCTCGCTCCTGAATTTATGGATGGAATTGGATGTGGCCCCATTGAGGGCGGCGGGAAAGCGGGCCGGAACATCGCCCAAAATCACATCGCCCAAAATCATTGCCGTGACGGGCACCAAGGGCAAAAGCACCACCGCAAGCCTTTGCGCGCATATCCTCAATCATCTGGAAAAAAAAACAGTGTTATTGGGCAATATCGGTGAGGCCGTGGGCGAGTGTGACGTGCGCGAATTTGACTATATCGTGCTGGAACTCTCAAGCTATCAAACGGCGGATTTTGCCTATCATTGCGATTGCGCCTTGCTGACCTCTCTCTATCCCGAACATCTGGACTGGCATGGTTCTCTGGATCAATATTACCACGATAAACTCAACTTACTCACCCACGCGCACCAAAAATTTGCTGCGCAGCAAACACGGGCAGTGATTGAGGGGCTAAAGCTTCCCATCGCCGATAATGACCAAACGAAATTCCCGCATGATATCCACTTTATATCGCCCGATCTGGATGCAAATTTGATCAAGAATGATTACCTGAAACGCCCGCACAATTTGGCCAATGTGGCGTTGGTGGTACAGGCATTCGAGTCATTTGGTTTTGACCAAACCGAATGCCTCAAAACCTTAAGCGATTTTAAGGGCCTCCCGCATCGGCAACAGGAACTGGGCATCATCAACAATATTTTATATGTGGATGACAGCATCTCAACCACGCCGCAATCGGCCATTGCCGCGCTAGAAATTTACAAACATCGACCGATTTCGATCATTGTGGGCGGCTATGATCGCGGGATTGACTATGCGCCGTTGGTTGACTACCTCCGCGAGCATGCGTCACTTAAATCCGTGATCACGATGGGACCAAGCGGAGATCGAATTTATAACGCCCTGAACGCATTGTCTGAAATCCACTCATCGCAATCCCCTGCACCCGAGCCCCAAACGACAATTGACAAGGCGCAAACAATGGCGGAAGCGGTTTCATTGGCGCAAAGCTCACTGGACAAATCCTTGGGCAAATCCGGCGGCGTGATCTTGCTCTCCCCCGCCGCACCGAGCTACGGACTCTATAAAAACTTTATCGAACGCGGCCTAGCTTTCCAATCGGCGTTTCAAAAAGAATATGAAATTTTCCGCAGTTATTGAAGCGTATACCCTAACTGTACCCTTCGGATTACAATATACAGTGCAAAACCCCAATCTGTGGCCATTAGAAAAAATGGATACATTAAGGTCGTCCATGTAGGATCGGGAACCGCAAACAACATCAAAAAATAGGACTGTGTTACTAGCTGTTATTAAATGGCAATTAAACTAATAATTTTTGCATTCTACAATTAATTATGCAATAATTGAATTTAACATAAACTAAATGTTTTTTAGACTGTAGGAAATATGATGAAGATTGGACTGATTATCAATGATTTGCAAATGAAATTTCTTAGCGATAGCGGTGATTTAACTGTAGAGCAAACTGCTATGTGTCATAACATTTCTAATCTGGCACACCTATCCGAGAGGAATGGCGTACCAACGGCAATCATAGCAATGAATTATCAACGTAATGGCCACTCATACATTGCGGATTTCAATGATAGCAGTAGTCCATTACGCAAAGAGGCGGGTATAATTTTAGAGCCTTCAGAAACTTCGCGAGTGCCAATTTTTTGGAAATCGTCCCGAAGTGCGGCTACAAATCCTCAATTTTTGAAGTTTTTAAATAACCACCATATTGACACAGTAGTGATAACAGGCGGTTTTATGGAAAGGTGTGTACTGAGGATCTCTTTAGATCTAGCAGAGAAAGGTATTCGCAGTCTTATTCCCAAAGAGGCTATTTTTGACTTAAATAGAAAAACATGGCTTGCAGGGCAAACCTTTACAGAGAATCTGAACGCTCTCTTAACTTTAGATTCTGCTGAATTTGATAGAGACCAGCCACGCATTAAAGGAAAAGACTATTCAAAAGACAGGCATCATGCATGCAAATCTTGGCATTATGTGGATAAAAGAGAAGACCCCTACTGGCGTTTCGAAACAACAGAAGGCATTTTATATGGATACTTTAAAGATAAACCCAAAAGTTACCGTGAGCGTATTTCATCCATGATTAGGTGCACGAGCTTAAATGAAATATCAAAGATGATTATGAGTCAAAACAAACACCCGTTACAGTTTCCCACTGCAACCGCGGGATAAACCTTACCACGTTCTAAAGGCACCGGAATCCATATGCACAAAGCCCTGACGCGGGTAATAACCGACCCCGCCGGCCTTAAGCTTAACGGCAATTTCGCGGATATTTTTGGGTTCGATATTGGCCAAGCGCACATCAATGGCCTGACCAGACATATGGAGCGAATGTTTGGCCACACCCTTTGATTCCGATCGCAACTGAGCATTGGTTTTGGGCGAACGATAACCCGAGATGATGGAATATGGCTCACGGCTGCCGCTATATTTATGAACGGCGGTGATAATATCAATGGCGCGCGGGTCAATGGGGAAGACTTCATCGGCGCGAACATCGCGCAACACAAAATTGATTCGCTCAAACGCTTCCGGCAAATATCTGTTCCCCACACGGTAAACGCCCGAAAATTGATCGCCCGTATGGGCGTTTTTTAAAGTGGTGGTATAGGCCCCATCCGAATTCATGGCAAACACCGCATCCGGCGCAATAAGGGACGAAGAAATAAACGCAGTCATCGCCAGAATTCCCCCCTTGATAAAGCCACGACGGCCAATCAGGGATCCGACTCCAAGATCTGAAAACATTATTATGATTCCTTTGAAACGATTTAGAACTCTGTTTTTACACCCATCAGGTTAGGGAAGAGGTCCAAAGACAAATATATGGGTCTCTCCATGCGAATTATTCGCAACCAAGCACAGATTAATAAAGTTTTAACCAAAAAGCAAGAAAATTCATTTGTTTTTTATTTTATGGATACTTTTTTATTAATCCGCTTATAGTCTTGACCACCCCCTATCGCTGCCAAACTACATCTTTAATCCGTTGAATTAAAAAGGAATTGTTAACTTTTGACCGATATGCTGTGATATGGCCTGGGGATATGGCCTGGGGATGTGGCACCCACAGAAAAGCAAGCCAAAACAAACGGCCCGATAATCGGACACTTCCCCTATGGCCCGCCCCCGGTCCGCGGACCGCTCCACTATAAGGCCCGCTGCCGATAATGTTGCTCGGCCTGTTTGCTGTTTGCGTTACCAATTCTATGCGTGATCAATTCATTGAAACCTAAATTTATTTACGGATGCATTTCATGGCTCTTCATAACATTTCGATTAAAACCAAATTATCCCTCATTTTGCTACTGCCGATTGTGGCCTTGGCGATAATGATTGGCATGAAAGTCTGGGATTTGCAGAAAAAAGTCGATCGCCAACAGCAATTAGTGGCCCTGATGGATATTTCGGTGACCACCAATCGCATGGTGCATGAAATTCAGAAAGAGCGCGGGCTCTCTGCGGGATATCTTTCCAGCCACGGCGAAAAATTTGCCGATGAACTGACAAAGCAACGTCAAATTGCGGACGAAGCCGTGACACAGTTTCAACAGGAAATCACCGCAAAAAACTATAAAAAATTTGGGACTCTTTATGCCGAACAGGTTCAGGCAGGACAGGCCGAACTAGAGAAAATCAAGAGCCTGCGGGCAAAGATATCGGAATTCTCTCTCGCGCCGGCGGACGCTCTCGCGGCTTATACGCAAATCAATGGTCACTTACTGGATATCACCGAAAAAGCCCTGGGCAGCACACACGACGCTGACTTATTGCGTCAACTGACGGGGTATTATTACTTTATTCAATCGAAAGAGAAAACAGGCATTGAACGTGGCACCGGCGTAGCGGGATTTGGCAGCGGCTGGACCCCTGCCTTGTTAAATAAATTTGAGGATTTAATTGCCACTCAAAAAGTCTATCTCGACATATTCACCACCTATGCCGATGCGCCGGCGCGCGCCGAATATGAATCTATGATGAAGGATCCCGTTTTTGCCGAAGTGGCCCATATGCGCGAAAATGCCTTAAACTCACGCAGCCGAACAAATGTCATGAATATCATATCGGCTGAACCATCTCCCGCACCATCCGATACTGACCCATCCATTGCACCCCAATCAGTGACGACCCCACCTGTGACGGCCCCACCCGGCGGGACAGCATCGCCCATCAGTGCCGAAGCCTGGTTCAAAGCCATGAGCCAAAAAATCACCCTCCTCAAAAAATACGAAGATTTTCTGGCCGATGATATTAGTACCATGGCGCACAAAAGTGCCGAAGACATGTTACTGGAACGCAATATCTCTTTGCTTTTCTCCATTCTTCTTGTGGCATTGGTGACATGCCTGATCGTTTTGGTGATTCGCGATTTGATGCACAGCATTAATGATACCAAGGACACAATGGCGGCTCTGGCACAGGGAAATAGTGACGTTGAGGTCAAAGGCACCCACCGCCGCGATGAAATTGGCGGCATGGCCAAATCAATTGAGACGTTTAAACAAAGCCTGCGGGAAAAGCAGGAATTGGAACGTCAAGCCGTCCGCACCCAGGCTCAGGCGGAAATACAAAAACGTGAAGTAATGGATAAATTAGCAGACTCATTTAATGTGGAAATTGGCGGATTGATTGATGCCCTCTCTAGTGCAGCAAGCGAACTCGAACATTCGGCCCAAAGCATGCGCAACATTGCTGATGATACGTCTCAGGCCTCCGAAGATGTTGTGGCGTCGTCTGAAACCGCCAGCCAAAACGTCAACACTGTGGCCGCCGCCATGGAGGAAATGTCGGCCAGCAGCACCGAAATCACCAACCAAATCAACAATACCCGCACCCGTTCCAACGAAATGGCATCCATTGCCTCGGATGCTAATCTTAAGGTGACCGATCTCAATCATCTTGTGTTGAATATCGGCGAAGTGGTGGGGTCCATTCGTGATATCGCGGCGCAAACCAATTTGCTGGCACTCAACGCCACGATTGAAGCCGCGAGAGCGGGTGAAGCCGGGAAGGGATTTTCCGTGGTGGCGGATGAGGTTAAAAAACTCGCCAACGAAACCGGTACAAAAACCACCGAAATTGAGGCCCGCATCGCGAAGATTCAAGAAGCCACCACCTCATCGGTCGATGCCATGAAGATCATCCTTGATAATATCGCCGAAATTGACCACGCCGTGGTGGTTGTGGCCTCCGCAGCGGAGGAGCAAGACGCAACGAATCGCGAGATTAACCGCAGCGTGACCGAGGCCTCTCACGGCGTGCGGCAAGTGGTGGAAATTATCCAACAAGTGCAAAAGGCCGCAAGCGAAACCGGCACTTCGGCGGATTCGGTGCTCTCGGCCTCGAAAAACATGGCCGAAATGGCCCATGACCTTAAAAATGTCGTCTCACAATTCCTGGATAAAATCCGCAATAGTTAATGCCACGGTTATTTAGCCACGAATAAACACGAATTTTAAAATTCAGCAGTCCCAGTAAACTTTATCCTTGGGCGTCATACTCTGGCGTCATACTCTGGCGTCATCCCCGACCGTCATCCCCGACCGTCATCCCCGACAAGGGAGGCAAAGCCGACCGCCGTTCGGGGATCCGGATAATGAGGGCAGCTTGGCTGCAAAATACCCGGATCCCCGCCTCCGCGGGGATGACGGAGTATCTGGGGATCAGCAAATATTTATGGGTATGACTATAACTCAACCCGCACACCCTCCTCAACTTTCACACCCCCCACTCGTAACCCCGCCCACACTCGCCTCCCCCGTGCTTGACACGGGGTCTCAGTTCAAAAACCGCAAAGCCGCCAAGAATTTCGCGGCTTTTCCACCCACGAATGCTCCTGAATAAAAGTGAATAAACACGAATTTTAAAATGTCCCTTTGGAGACTCAAAAACCTATAAAAACAGAACGCGCAGCGTTCAGAAAAAACAACCTTACAACAGGATAAATCATTGATTTTTAAGTTAAAATCATCTCTTTCTCTGTGCCCTCGGCGCCCTCTGTAGTTAAAAATGAAAAATCGAACACAACCAAAAAAACTTCGTGTTTCCTTCGTGAACTTCGTGTTGAAAAATCAAGGGACTCAAGAGCACAGAAATATGCCGCTCGCTACACATTATTAACTAATTTACTCCATACTCAACTTCTGATTTTTATTCTAACGCTCAAGAGGTTTATTTATTATGGCTCAACTCGTTCCTATTACTATTGCGCGCGGCAACGGCATCGGGCCGGAAATTATGGACGCAACGCTCAAAATTCTGAAGGCGGCAGAGGCCGCAATTGCGCCCGAAGAAATTGAGATCGGCGAATCGGTCTATAGTCGCGGCATTAAAAACGGGATTGAGGACAGCTCTTGGGCCTCTCTCAAAAAGACCAAAATTTTCCTCAAATCCCCTATCACAACGCCTCAGGGCGGCGGGTTTAAATCGCTCAATGTCACGGTACGTAAGACTTTGGGGCTGTTTGCCAATATCCGCCCCTGTGTGTCTTATCACCCTTATGTGGAAACAAATTTCCCCAAAATGGATTTGGTGATTGTGCGCGAAAACGAAGAGGACCTCTATAGCGGGATTGAGTATCGCCAAACCCAGCAAGTGGCCCAATCGCTTAAGCTCATCTCTCGCCCGGGGTCGGAGAAAATCGTGCGCTATGCGTTTGAATATGCGCGCGCCAATGGCCGCAAAAAGGTCACCTGTATGTCCAAGGATAATATCATGAAAATTGCCGATGGGCTGTTTCATAAAACCTTTGATGAGATCGGCAAAGAATATCCGGATATCAAACAAGACCATTACATCATTGACATTGGAACAGCGCGGATTGCGGCGCGGCCCCAGGATTTTGACGTGATCGTCACTGAAAATTTATATGGCGATATTATTTCCGATGTCGCGGCCGAGGTCACGGGCTCAGTCGGGCTTGCGGGCTCCTCCAATATCGGCGATGATTTCGCGATGTTTGAGGCCATTCACGGCTCGGCCCCCGATATTGCGGGCAAAAATATGGCCAATCCGTCGGGGTTGTTGCTGGCGGCGGTGATGATGCTGATCCATATCGGACAGGGCAAAACCGCGGCCAAAATCCACAATGCGTGGTTCAAAACCATTGAGGACGGCGTGCATACGGGCGATATTTTCCGCGCCGGCACCTCAACGCAAAAGGTGGGAACGCAGGAATTTGCCGATGCCGTCATTGCGCGGCTCGGCCAATTGCCGCAAAAAATGGCGGCGGTGGACTATCCTGATCGCGCGAGCGGCGCGGCCACTTTGCCGGCGCTTAAAACCGTGCCGCATCAAACCAAAAAACTGGTGGGCATTGATATTTTCCTCGATTGGACGGGAGAGGCCGAAGACCTCGCCCCGCAAATTCAAAAACTGAGCATAGCGGGGCTGGAGCTCTCAAGCATTTCCAACCGCGGCATGGTGATGTGGCCGGGAACCAAGCCGGTGACATTTTCCTCGGATCATTGGCGCTTGCGGTTTAAGGGGGCGGAGGTCACGCCGTCGATGCTCACCGCGCAATTAAGCAAACTGAATGATCACGGCTTTGATACGATCAAAACCGAAAATCTCTATACCTTCAACGGTGAAAACGGCTATACCCAAGGCCAAGGGGAATAGAATGGGGGGTAAATAAATATGGGCTCCAGATAATCAATTTCTTAACTGATTATCTGGTACAGCCCCTTTTTTTGTGCTTTGGCTTTTGCAATCTCGCTTGCGCTACGTGGACATGTTTCTCCATCCCACCCTTTGGCTATTTCTGCGCGGAGCTCATCCACAACACGGTGCCTATAAAATTCGTGCAATCTCAAAGCATCTCGAACCAGCTCGCTGGCGTTTTGGAAATCACCAGATTCAATCTGGGACGCAATATATTGTTTCTGCTTTTCGGTAAAACTAATATTCATGATCTTGTACCTCCACACTGCAATTGTAACATCCACAGATAATAAGTCCATATTTAGAACCTGTTCATGATCTCGCTGCGGCTAAGGATTTTTGCGGTTTTTCGAGAACCGCATCGGATCGTACATAGATGTACGTGAGAAGCGGAAGCGCAGAAATACCGTGAAAAGCCAACGCCGGAGTAGAGATCATGAGCAGGTTCTTAGCAAAAATGGACACAACATCAAAACCCGTGATTGAGAGGAGGGGGCTGGATAGTGGGCTAAATCTATTTATTGTGACCATATAAGGTAACAAAGATTAGCTATTACCTTGTTATAAGATACAAAATATACCCCCCTATAACTGCGCCAACTATCCCGGTCAGCCAAGAGATCAGCGAAGGCCAGATTCGAGAAAACCAAGTGGGTTTTGAGGCACTCATTTTAATTAATGCGTTGGGAATATATTTGGCGTGCAGCCACAACATCGCACTAAGAAGAAGAAAAACACATAAGGCAAATCCTGCTCTATACCACCAAGGGGTAATACTTGGCATAGCCACAAGCATAGCTAAAAATACGAGCTGATTTAGGTTTAGGCCGAATTTTTTATACTTTGTTATAAGCCCATTTTGATGACGTTTTAATATACCCGCAATAATCTCAGCTTTGCCTAAAACCCAAGACTCATGAATGCCCTGAACTCTTATTTCATTTTGGCCAAAGGCTTGTAATTCAATTACTACAACCCGGTTTATTCCATGGGCTTCATGCTCTTGAATGCTAATTTTCAAGTAATTGAGTGCGCCTAATTTTTCAGCATTAGCTAAGAAAGCCTCCTCATATCTAGTTACCTCATTACCATTGAAAGTGTAGGTGACAATAACACGCCCAGAAACAAAATCCTGCTTAATAACACTAATTAGATTGACAATATCGTCTGAAAATAATGTAATTGCGCCAAGACTAATACTCTTAATATATATTTGCTCAGGAATTAAAGAACCAGCAGATGAGCTGGATTTAGCCGGAGCCATTTCGTGGGGAAATGCTATGAATGTACCTTGTGTACCAAGAACAGTTTTCCACGTTCCTTGAATGTGGCCTTGTGAGTTCAAAGCCCCATCAATTTCAAGATCACCAACTTGTAGATTTTCCGGCGCACTTAATGGTTCTCCCATTATTTTCAACTTATCATCAAAGCTTCCTGAAATCTTATATATTACAAGCCCAAGCAGATTATCCATAAATTTAAGGATACCTTCAAGGCCACTTCCTGATTCTTTAAATTCGATGAAAAGGTTTCCGGTATTTGTACCAAAAACCTTACCTGTCCAGATACTGCTTAAGCCGCTTCCATCATGCATAATAAAACCTTAACACTTCATACTTCGGATTATCGGCTAAATATTATGAAGTTTTCAAGAAATTTTTAAGGAATCTTAACCAAATTATTTATCATTTATTCTATGCCCGTCCTCCCCAGTGGATATTATGGCGCGGGGAAAAATTTTGATAGATTCTGATCGTGACTTAGACTATACATGACAATATATACTTGGAATACTGAATTGCTGGTGACGGCCCAAGCGACGCCGCGTAGGGAGACTACACTAGGAGCTTGTTGACAACGTCCAGAAGTTCAGTATCCCGAGTATACCACGAGTCATGATGCGGGATTCGGGTGGTTGGTGGCTGTGGCCCTGACCTTGGCCCATATAAAATTTCAAAAAGCCTGACTCTGTTAAAGCTGACTCTGTTAAAACCTGACTTTAAATGATAGCCTGACTCTATTCCTGAAACGATATTGGAGAGATGAATGAAATTCGGTCTTCCCCTTAACTCCCGCGCCCTTAACTCTCATTATTTCGGCTCCCCCGCCGCGTGTCTGGCTTTGCTGCTCTCATGCGGATTGGTCATGATGGGGGCGGCAACGCCGGCCCATGCCGGGTTTGATTGGACCCCGCGCGCGAATACCACAGCCGCGGCGGTTGATGTGCCTGCAGCCGATGCCGCCACCAATGGCACAATGGACGGAACCGACAATAACAGCATCGCCGTTTTGCCGCCGATTACCGCTGTGCCGCCCGTTATGGATGCTTCCACAGATGCCCCCACAGACATTCCGGCCCCGATTTCAGCTAGACCAGAGGCCGCACCATCCGCCATGCGAACAATCTCCGGCACTTCGGCCACGCCCTCGCGCGTATCATTGAGCCGTGATGGGCCGCTCACCCCCGATCCGGATGATGATATGGCCGCAATGCCTTTGCCTGCGCCATCCTCCGCATCCGCGGACGCAGGATCAACCGCCAGCTTTTCGGCAAATTCATCGGCCCCCAATTGGGGCAAGGAAACCAATTATTTTGCGCGCAAGGATCGCCAGCCGCGACCTGAACCGCTTGACGCACCGGCCTCTGCAGCTCCTGCACCAGATGATGCAACCCCGTTGGTTTTGAGCAATCGCCCGGACTTAACCGACTCACCAACAACCCAACAAATTCAACCTATGGATGACGCAATCATTCCGCAAGGCCAAACGATTCCGGGGGATCAAGCCGTCCTTGAGGGCTTTGGCAAGGATATTCCACTCGCCCTTGCGTTGCGTGATATCGTGCCGTCCCAATATGCTTTTGCCTATGCCAATAGTTCCTATGCCGGCCTCACCGTATCATGGGAAGGCGGCAAGCCATGGCAGGATGTGCTCAATGATACTTTGGCCAGCAAAGGATTGGGCGCGAGCATCACACGCAATATAATCTATATCCAACCCTATGCGTCATCGTTGGGGACCGCGCCCTTGAGCCCCCCACCCAAAACCAAATATGAACAGGCCGCATCGCCGAATTTCGACACGGCCAACGCCACTGGCAACACCACTGGCAGCACAGGCGGAAATGCCAATGTGCTCAAATCAAACTTCAAAACCGTATGGACCGCCAGACCCGGCTATACGTTGCGCGAAGTTCTTGAAAATTGGGCGCGCGTGGCGAATGTTCAGGTAGAATGGACCAATCCCTATGATTATCCGATCAATGACACTTATTCCTATGACGGGACCTTTGCCCGCGCCGTGGCTGGCCTCATCACCCAATATAATGGCGAAAGCCCACGGCCCGTCGGGCGGCTTTATCCCAACCTGCCGAAGGGGCCATCCGTCCTTGTGATTAAATAATTGCGCATTCTATGAACGAAGACTATGAGGAAGAAGCCGAATCGCTGGAGTTTATTTACGAACCTCCGGCCAATCCTCTGGCGATATCTTTAACATCGCCTCAACTCCCGTCTCAATTTCCCCCCTCCCAAGCCTCCCACCAAATTCCAAGCGCGCGATTAGATGCTGTCCTGGCCGCTCAATTCCCCGATTATTCGCGCACACGGCTTAAATCCTTGATTGAGGGCGGGGCTTGCCGCGTCAATAATCTGGATATCCGCACCCCCTCTCATAAACTCAAACCCGGCGATCAGATCCGCATCCTTGTGCCACCGGCTACAGAGTCGCTTCCCGTGGCGGAAAATATCCCGCTCCATATAATTTACGAAGATGCAGATATTATCGTACTGAATAAAGCGGCGGGCATGGTCGTGCATCCCGCCGTGGGCCACGGGCGCGGCACGTTGGTTAATGCGTTGCTCTATCATTGCGGGGCGACACTTTCGGGCATTAACGGGGTCAAGCGACCGGGCATCGTGCATCGGCTGGATAAGGACACATCGGGCCTGATGATTGTGGCGAAAAACGATCTCGCCCACCAACATCTGAGTGCGCAATTACAGGACCACAGCCTCCGGCGCATCTATCAGGCTCTTGTCTATGGCACATTGATGCCGCCCAAGGGACGCATTGACGCCGCCATAGGTCGCCACCCGCACCAGCCGCTAAAAATGGCGATTATTAAGAATTTTATGGCGAATAAGAATAATGGCGAAACAGGTGGCGGGGCTGGCCGTGCCGCCGCCACAAATTATAAATCGCTTGAGGTTTTCTATGACGCGCTTACGCTGGTCGAATGTCGCCTGGAAACCGGACGCACCCATCAAATTCGGGTGCATATGGATCATCTGGGCCATCCGTTGATCGGCGATCCGCTCTATGGCATGGCGGAACCACGCGCCCGCAGCCTGATGAAAAAATCTGCGGTTGCGGATGACATTATGGCCGCGCTGCTGGCTTTCCCGCGCCAAGCCCTCCATGCCAAGGAACTCAGTTTTGCCCACCCGCGCACGGAGGAAACAATGAGCTTCACCACGCCGCTGCCCGAAGATATGCTCGCCCTTTTATCACAATTGCGACAATCGCAAGTGTGATAACTTCAGAATGTTTCACGTGAAACATTTCATCAAAGCCTATCCCTTAATGGCCAATCGCCCGGGATTGTGAGAGAGCCGATGCAGCACATCATCCAATTGATCAAGCGTCGCATAATTAATTTTAATGATCCCGCTTTGTTGCGAATTCATATCAATCGTGACGTTGGTACCAAGGAGGTTGGAAACCTCCCGCTCCAACGCCAACGTGCTCACATCCTTGGACGAAGCAATCGAATGCGTGCCCGTTGCTCGGTCGGCATAATCCGCATCATCATAGGACTCATAGCCCTCATAGCCCTCATGGGCCGCGTGATCATAGGTATCATCGCCAAACTCGCCCGCCCCGCTGCCTTCATAAAAATCGTTCCCCTCGCGCGGATTTGACCGTGAACGGCCATGCTCACCCATCCGTGAGCCCATTCCCTGATCGGGGCGATAACGCTCGGGCAGATCGCCCTGATAATGGGGAAGCATCGCCCCGCCGCGAACTTTTCCGTCCTTTGTAAACGAACTGCCGGCCTCTAATTTTCCGACATTGCGCGGCATGGGGGGAACGCGGCCCATGCTATCGCCCACCAATCGTTCGGTTTGACGCACATTTAAATTCAGGGCGATAATTTTCTTCACACATTCATGTTGCAATTCGGCAGAGAGCGGCAGCATCGCCCGCGCATGTCCGGCGGTGATTTTGCCCTCCATCAAAAATTTCCGCACAAATAAATCCAGATCCAACAGCCGCAAAATATTGGCAACATAGGACCGGCTTTTCCCCACGCGCAGCCCCGCTTTTTCCTGGGTATAATCACATTCATTGATAAGCCGCTGCAGGGCTTCGGCCTCCTCTAACGGGCTCAAATCCTGACGTTGCAGGTTCTCAATCAACGCCAATTCCATCGTGGCACGATCATCCAACGCACGAATAATCACCGGAACTTCATGAAGCCGCGCACGCTGGGCCGCGCGCCAACGCCGCTCACCGGCCACAATTTCGTAATCATCGGGTTGCCCCGGAATGGGCCGGACCACGATGGGCTGAATCAACCCGTGTTCGCGGATGGATTGCGCCAATTCCTCTAACGCGACCTCATCAAAATTCTGCCGCGGTTGGTACATACCGGGTGAAAGCTGGGCGACCGATAACAGCCGCCGCCCCCCGGCGGGGGAAGCATAATCGGCATTTTGCGCCCGTGCATCATCCGTGACATAGGCTTCGTTGCTATAGGGCCCGGTTTCAAGTTCAAAATTACGCTCGCTCCAATGTTGGAACCCGGGCACGGTTGGCTCGCGCACCGTTAAGGCATTAGCAGATGTTACAGTGAGTGCGGTTGAACCCAAACCCGCGTTTTGCCCCGTGTTTTGAGCCGCCCCAGCATCGGCGACCGTGACCGAGTGAGTCACATCATCATCCGCATATCCGAATTCGGCCTCATCATCGCCAAATAAGGCATTGAGCCCACGGCCCAAACCGCGCTTTTTCGGCTGCTTTTGCGGGGCGGGATCAGGTGTAGGATCAGGTGTAGGATCAGGGGCCTTGCCGCTCTCTGACGGAGTTTGCGCATCGCTATCGTTGGTCATATTTTTATCCTATATTGACTTGGTCTGCACTCGGCAATTTTCAACCGGCGATCTTCAACCGGCTTCTAACATCGCAACGGCGCCCTGTTGGCTCAGCATCGCCGCCTCATTGATTTTCTTTTCGCGCTTAATAATTTCGGCGGCCAGGTGAATATAGGCCTGCGCGCCGGGGCATTTCATGTCATAGACAATGGCGGGAAGCCCATAGGACGGTGCCTCAGAAAGTCGCACATTACGCGGAATAACCGTTTGATACACTTTTTCACCAAAAAATTCCCGCACATCGTCGGCAACGGCGGTGGAAAGCCGGTTGCGCGGATCAAACATGGTGAGCAAAACACCATGAATATCCAATTTCGGATTAAAATGTTGGCGGACTTTTTCAATGGTTTTAACAAGGTGGGACAACCCCTCCAGCGCATAAAACTCACATTGCAACGGCACCACAATCGCATCCACCGCCACCAAGGCGTTGAGCGTCACGAGCGAGAGCGAAGGCGGGCAATCAGTAATAATATAATCATAGGGCAGCGGACGGCGCAACGCTTCGCGCAATTTATATTCGCGGCGTTTGGCGGTGACGAGTTCAATTTCAGCCCCCGCCAAATGCATGGATGACGGAATGACAAACAACCCCGGCACCTTGGTGGATACGGCCAATTGCGCGGCATCCACGGCTTCATCGAAGAGGAGATCATAGGCACTTTTGCGAATATCCGAACGTTTGACGCCCAACCCCGTGGTCGCATTGCCCTGCGGGTCCAAATCAATCAACAATACGCGTTTCCCCACGGCCGCCAGCGCAGTCGCCAGATTCACCGCGGTCGTGGTTTTTCCCACTCCGCCCTTTTGGTTGGCAATGGCCAATAATCGCGGCATTTTGGTACCGCCACCGGTCATAGAATCACGATCGCGGGATGGCGCGACGGGGCTTTTTACTAAATCTTTGCTCGTATGTTTGGTTGAATTCATCATTTTCTCCCCATTCTGTCTTTAAGATAGTCCGCCGCTCTGCAAGCCCACAGCATCCGCGATTTTAGCCAAAAAATCAAGCACAGATATCCGCGCGCACAAAATTATCCTCATTATTTTCGCTTAAAAATTTTGCCGCCCCAAAAATGTTTCACGTGAAACATTTTTTGCAGTTTTTTTATTGGCAGCATTGAAGCTTCTGAAATAAAGCAGGGGGGAATAACAACCTCCTCCTGATTTTTTTTAGCCGCGAATAAACACGAATTCCCCCCTCTATCTCCTCCCCTTTCAAGGGGGAGGCAGGGTGGGGGTGAAAAAACTCATGACTAAACTCTCAGAACCTGTTCATAATCTCTACTCTGGCGTTGGCTTTTCACGGTATTTCTGCGCTTCCTTGTCCACGTACATCTGTGTACGATCCGATGCGGTTTTTGAGCAACCGTAAAAATCCTGTGCCATAGCGAGATTCTGAACAGGTTCTTATGGCTATTGATAGTCCTTGACTACGCCGCCTAGTTAAGCCGCTAGGGGCTTCTTTTTAACAAAGCGCAACAGGGCCATGACCGCCGCCGGTGTGACCCCCGGAATACGTGACGCCGCGCCGAGTGTGGCCGGTTGTGCCTCTTGCAATTTCTGGCGAATTTCGGTGGACAGGCTCCCGACCTGTGCGAAATCAAACGGGGTTGGGATGATTAAATCTTCATCACGGCGGAATGCCTCAATATCCGAATTTTGGCGATCCATATAACCGGCATAAAGCGAATCAATCTGAATTTGCTCGGCAATTTCGGGCTCAATTTCGTTCAATTCCGGCCATACTTGACGTAAACGATCCCACCCCACATGCGGCAAGGCCGCCAAATCCAACACATTGCGGCGCACCCCGTCAAAATTAACCTCAATGCCCATTTGCGCCAATTCATTAGGGGTTTTTTGCAGGTGCGTGGTGAGGGCGCGTGCGCGATCCAACCGGTCCTTCTTAAACGCCCAGGCCTCTGCCCGTTCCCGCCCGACACAGCCCAAGGCCAAGCCAACTTCGGTCAAGCGTTGATCGGCATTATCCGCCCGTAAAGTCAGCCGATATTCGGCGCGGCTCGTGAACATGCGATAAGGTTCAGGCGCCCCGCGCGTGATCAAATCATCAATCATCACCCCGATATAGGCCGCGGCGCGATCAAGGGTGAATTGCCCCTCCCGCGCTCCGCTGATATCCCCATCTACCCTTGCCGATGTTTCACGTGAAACATTTTGAGTTTGCGTAATTGAAGCGACACGCCCGGCGCGCAACGCCGCGTTTAACCCGGCCATCAGGCCCTGCGCCGCCGCTTCCTCATACCCGGTTGTGCCGTTAATCTGACCCGCGAGGAACAAATTCGCGGCGGATTTTGACTCTAAGCCCGGAGTCAAATCACGCGGATCACAAAAATCATATTCAATCGCATAGCCGTACTGAAACACCTCAACCGCGCCTAACCCCTTGATTGATCGGATAAATTTATCCTGTATGTCAATGGGGAGCGAGGTCGAAATCCCATTCGGGTAAATGGTGGGGTCATCCAGCCCTTCAGGTTCCAAAAAGATTTGATGCCGTTCCTTATCGGCAAAACGCATAATTTTATCCTCAATTGACGGGCAATAGCGCGGCCCGCGGCTTTTGATCTGGCCCGAATACATCGGCGCGACATGAATATTATCGCGTATAATTTCATGGGTTTGGGCGGTGGTGTGGGTGATATAGCACGGAATTTGGGGCACAGTGATGGTTTTATTCAAAAATGAAAACGGCACGGGCGGTGTGTCGCCATGCTGTTCTTCCAAAATCGAAAAATCTATGGTGCCGGCATTGAGCCGCGCCGGTGTCCCGGTTTTGAGCCGCCCGAGCGGCAGCCGCAACCGCTCCAACGCTTTTGCCAATCCGACCGAGGGGGCCTCCCCAATTCTTCCCGCCGGAGTCTGGCTCGTTCCCTGATGAATCACACCGCGCAAAAATGTGCCGGAGGTGATCACCACCGCACCGCACCGCAGGGACGTGCCATCGGCCAACACCACACCGCGCACCGCCTTTGCTCCGGGGGCGTTTTCCTCAATCACCAAATCCTCGACCCCGGACTCTATAATGGTCAGGTTGGGATAATCAGAGAGGATGGATTGCATCGCAGCCTTGTAAAGTTTACGGTCAGCCTGAGCCCGGGGCCCGCGCACCGCGGGACCTTTGGAGGCATTGAGAATTCGAAATTGAATGCCGCTTAAATCAATCGCGCGGGCCATAACCCCATCGAGCGCATCAATCTCGCGCACCAAATGGCCTTTGCCCAGCCCGCCAATCGCGGGGTTGCACGACATCGCGCCAATCGTTGAAAATTTGTGGGTGACCAGGACCGTTTTGGCCCCCATACGCGCAGCAGCAGCCGCAGCCTCACAGCCCGCATGCCCGCCGCCAATCACAATCACATCATAAATATCGCCCATGGTAAACCTTTGGGAATTTGTACACTATATTGTGGATAAAAATCAATTTTTATTTTTGGAAAAGACATAAAAATTGTTTCACGTGAAACAATTTTGGGAGTGTCCCGATGACCCGGATCAGGAAGTCGAGGCTGGGGATTGCAAAATTTGGCGTTGAAACATTTCTGCGTCATGCGTCAACTGCGGGAAATCCGGACGTTCGGGGCGATAATGTACGGCAAAATTATTTTCAAAAATTTTAATCTCGCGCGATAACTCGCTCAGTCGTTTGGCGGCAGAAATATTTTCCTTATTTTCAACGCCGTATGGCTCCACCACTCCCTGGCGGATTTTTTCATTGTTGATCCCTAAACGCACAGCCAACTGGATTCCTTCCAAAAACGCCGCGCTGGCGTTTAAACAGGCCGAGGGCGACACATCTGCCTCATCGTTTTTTTTCTCAACCGCCAGGTTAAACGTCGTTGTTTTGTGGGGGCTACGCAGGATCAGCCCGCATCGCCCCATATGGCGTTTGATATTGACCACGAGCCCGATATTGGAAGAGTGGCTAATCGCCACTTTGCGGCCCATACGCTTAAATGTTTCTTCGGCGATTAAGACAGCGTGGTCATAATTTCCGGGGTTTTTCAGATCGCATTTTTCAATCACATCCAAAAACGGGTGATGATCGCCCGAGAAAAAATGCAGCCCCTTTTTGCTATAAACTGTGATCCAGGGATGGTTAAAATATACATCATCATGAGGGACGCGAATACGGTCCCAAACTTCTTCGAAATCAAAGGGTTCCGCGCGCACCAACAATGGGCCGGACCGTTTATAACTCACCAAAATCTGGGCCGCCATACGCACGGCGGCGTGCATGATTCGCGAACGAATAATAAAAATCTCCGACACATCACCATTGGCATCGCGCAGCGGCAGCACGAGCCGATTGCTCAATGCCGTCAGGGTTTCCCCCTCCTCTGCCTGAGCTGAACCGTCCGCCATCGGTAAATCCCGAATGACAAAGCGTTCACGTAATAATGTGGTACTGAGTTCCAAGTAAGCCTCGAATAATACAGGAGTTTTTTCGTTACTATAAGGGGCAAATCCTTAAGATTGAATGAAAAAACGGACCCGAAAGACCGGATCCGCTTTTATTTTTTCCGATATTTAGAAAATTCTAAACACGGACTTCTCACCCCCAGAAGCCAACTTGTTTTACAATTAAACCATTTTCCGTTTAGGGCCCGTCTTGGCCCCATCGAAAAAGCTTTAGAAAACAAAGCCGTTTGTCCTGTTTATCAATACCGGCCCCGCCTCCTCCTCCTCCCCCCAGATGTCCTCCCCAGATAGCCAAGGCACGGAGTTTGAGTCAGGTCATCAGCATCGATAATTCATCGTAAAATAACTTCACGAAGATATTTTTAATATTTGACCGAACTTGAGACATGTTTGCTTCAAATTCACGTAAAAATGTTTCACGTGAAACATTTTTTGATTTGACAATTACCATAGTTAAAAAATTATACAATTTGACAAGTAATGGAAATTTAATATAGGATTGGGACGCTATATTGATTAAATGATTACAGGATGATTTTAATGACTATTGGTGTACCCGCGCTGCCACTAGCTTTAGCCCAAAATGGTCAATCAACAAGTCATACTTTAACCGCATTATTTCAGAGCTTGGCCCAGAATATCTGTGAAAAATTATCTGAAATCGGAGTATCAGCAAACGCAAAAGTTATAGAACTGTCTAACTCTTTTGCATTAATAGCGCATAGCGAGTCAGACAGCTTAATATCCCAAATGTACGGCATTCAATTTGATTTAAATGAGTCCCCGAAAAATAAAAGTAATATACTTGTTAAAATTAATCATATGCAAAAGACTATTTTTGATAACTATGGAAGTTATATTGAAAATAACTACAACATTTGCATCGGGGAACAAGTTTATTTCTTTGATTCATCAGCATACGGAAAATCATTCGATCCAACTGCCGATTGGATTCAAGACACTATTTGTAGGCTTATAGCCAGCAAACTTACGTCGGAAAGGTCACAGGAATTTCTTAAACTTGCCATTACAGCTCAAGCACAGCACACATTCCAATGACTTAAGCATTTTCATATAAAATCAAGGTGATTTGTCGTTCGAACGGCTACAATCCCTCAATTAACAATTTTTAATGACTGCTTACTGCTAAAAATTTTTTATTTTCTTGCGTTTACATCATAAAAATTTAAAATGTTTCACGTGAAACATGATTTGGAATTTGGCATTATTTGTATGACTTATTGTAAAAAAACCGCGGATAAAATTTTAAATCTCCGGGCCGATCACGGTTCGGCATTTTTCATGATTTTGATTGCGGTGGCGGTCTTCGCGGCTCTGACCTATGCTTTGACGCGCGGCGGCGAGAGTACCAAAAATTTGAGTGAGGAAAAAACGCGCTTACTGGCGACTGAACTGATCGATTTAGGCGGGCGGATGAATGAGAGTATCGCGCAACTCACGCTCCACGGCGTGGCGGACACGGACTTAAGCTTTGAATATAATGGCCAGATGGCGAATGCGGCATGTGGCACCGGTTCATGTAAAATCTTTGACCCGGACGGCGGAGCCATGGATTGGGAAAACCCGCCACCCCAAGCCAATAATGGCGAAGATTGGGTTTATACCGGCGATCTTGCCGTCCCCGATATTGGCACGGATGCGGCAGATTTGTTGATGATTTTGCCTGATATCCCGCTCAATCTCTGTCGGCGGATTAATATTTTGGGCAGTATTGGCGATGCCACGACCTCGCCGCCCGCGCTGCCTGCCATAATTTTAACGCCGTTTACGGGGGCTTATGACCTCACCCCCGCTAGTTTGGCGGATGCTTTATTAAGCGCCAAGAAAAGCGGGTGTTTTCAGGCCAAACTTTCCGGTGCGGCCGTACCCGCAGTGCCAGCCAATACCGAGATTTATAATTTCTTCTATGTCCTCAAAAGCCGCTAAATTCAAGATTTTTTCGTGCGGCCCAAGGGAGAAGAGGGGAGAGGAGGGGAGAGAAAAATTTAGCCGCTCAATATCATGACGGCCACAAAAAATCAAAAAAATTTTCAAAAAAATCCTATCCGGATGGTATATATAGAGAGTTTAGAAAACTGGGTCGATTTGCGACCAACCCATAAAAAATAAGGATGAAAAATATGACTGATCAACCGACCTCTTTTGATTCTTTGGAGCGCGCAAACCGTGACAGATCGCGGTTCTCCGGGCATCACCGCGCACTGGGGGCTGCCGGATATGTTGACCCAAATGACAGGTCGGCGAATGTGAGTTTTTTGGCGCAACGTCAAGATTCGCTGTGCATTGACCCGCCGGAAGGCGGCGTTTTTCCTTACCTTAGAATCGGCGCATCGTGGGATAATCTGCGGGTTGAGGATGAGAGTCTGGTGGGAAAAATTTTCAAAAAAACAACACCGGCCAATGTGGATCTGGATTTGGGAATTTTGTATGAATTCGAAGACGGGCGGCGCGGCGCGGTTCAGGCATTAGGCGAGCAAATGGGCCGTTTTGAAGACTTTCCCTATCTCTCCCTCTCCGGCGATGAGCAAACAGGCGACACAGCAGGTGAAGACGAATATATCCACATCAATACCCACCATTGGGCCGAGTTTAAGCGGATTTTGATCTATATCTATATTTACAACGGCGCGCAAGATTGGGCGGAAGTTACACCGCAAATCCATGTTCACATTCCGAAGGAACCCAAAATTGTGATCAATCTAACTTCGCAACAAAAGGGATTGGCGGCATGTGCTGTGGTTGAGATTGAAAATGCCCGCGGCGGTTTTAAAATCACGAATTATAGCGAATATTTCGCGGGTCAGGCCGAAATGGATCGCGCCTTTGGGTATGGCATTGAATGGGTTGACGGGCATAAATCGCCCTAAGAATCTGTTCATAATCTCTTTGCTTTCTCTCTGTGCTTTCGTTAAGAACCTGTTCATGATCTCGCTGCGGCACAGGATTTTTGCGGTTTTTTGAGAGCCGCATCGGATCGCACTTAAAAGCCAATGCCGGAGTAGATCATGAAAAGGTTCTGAGAACGGCCCAAGCCGTCGCCAGTATGGCTCAGAGACGCCACACCGCTCTCAAATATATACCATAATCACCAAAGCGATTCCCGTGGCTGTCATTTTCCGTCTCCTCTGCACAACGGGGTACATATATCCCCCAGATAGGACGCCGTGAGTTTTTGGATGGTGCCGTCAGAGTTAAAATATTGCACCTGACGACCTTTGACGGAACAAACAATCTTGTCCAATTCTTCATTTTTGAAATGGAGGGCCGCGCTATTATCCACCGCATAGCCCGGCTTCATTTCGCCTGTTTTAATCATGCGCGGGAAGGCTTCTTGACGCAGCGGAGCGGCTTCGAAATGAGGGCAGAAACTTCCCTCAAGGATACCTAAGGCCGAAATAGCAGAAACCTTCTTGAAAACGGAATCGGTGGCGCCTTGCCCAAACCAACAAATTGCGCCCGCGCTAATTCCAGAGAGAATTACACCATGTTGATAGGCTTTTCTCAGGATTTGATCCATACCCCATTCGCGCCAAATGGCCAGCATGGATTTGGTATTGCCACCGCCCACATAAATAATGTCTTGAGAGCAAATAAAATCCTCAATATCAGCCGTGTGCGGCCTAAAAAAAGAAAGGTGAGAAGCTTTGCAATTATATCGACCAAAGGCCTGATAAAAACTGACAGCGTATCCATCACTATCGCCGCTGGCTGTTGGTAAAAAGCAGACCTTGGGATGTGAGGCAATAGATTGTTGCAAGACATATAAATCCAGCAAGGGGTTATCCGGCTCCTCAGAAAATCCGCCGCCGCCCATGGCAATAATTTGTCTGTTTGAAGATTGGTTCATGTTAAGCCTTCAGGAAGAGTTGAAAAATAAATATGATCATACCCCTTGAATTGAGTCAATAATAAAATCTTTTCTAATTTGCCACCCCTCATATTCCCCAACCCCGCGCTTGATGAGGCGTTTAGAGCCTGTTCATGATCTTTTTTTGTTTTGAGGACTCATGAATAAATTTTTGTGTTTGGAATCCGTTTTTTTTAAACTACAGAGCTAGACAGAGCGCACAGAGAAAAGTCCGCCAAAATCAGTTATCGGTAAAATTGATTGCCAATATATTCGAACGCTGCGCGTTCCGGGTTCTTTTATGCGAAGTAGCGGAGAAAAAAATCAACCTATTGAACTAAAAAGAAAAATTTAATTGAGGTTATCCTGTTTTTCCCCGTCCTTTTTTGCGGGGGCTTTCTCATATTTTCCTTTCTTCCTTGTAGAGGGATTTCCCATCTTTTTCCTTCCCCCTTGCAGGCGGAGGCCACTCAATCTTTTCCCTTCCCATTTCAGGGGGAGGCAGGGTGGGGGTGAAAAATAATTGTTGGAACGGAAAGCAATTAGCCCTCATTATCCCCTTCAATATTCGCGTCTATTCGTATTCATTCGTAGCAAAAAACACTGAAAGGCTCCGCGCCTCCGTGTAAAAAACCCTTCGTTTCTTCGCCTCTTCGCGTAAAAAATAAAAACTTCGTGTTGTCTTCGTGGACTCCGTGGCTTCGTGGTGAGAAAATAGTACCCCCACCCGGTCTCCCCTGTTAAGGAAAGAGAAGAGGGAAAAATGATCACCTGCAAAATATATTTCAGGTGAAACAAATTATTTTTGACGTAGTCGGCTGAGGATCAGGATGCGGCCGGCATCGAGTGTTTCGCTGGCGGCATCCACCAGATCAAATTCGTAATTTTGACGCGCGGCACTTACCTCTTCTTGCCACTTGGCTCCCTTGAGGAAGATAAGGTGACAGGAGGGGCGGCCCTCCCAACAATTTTGCGCATAATCAATCAGCTCGCCCAAGCCGGCTAGGGCCCGTGCGCTCACAACATCGGGCAGTGGAAGCGTGTCAAATGAGACGGATTCAATTCGCTCATTATGAATATGAATAGGGGTGAGTGTTTCACGTGAAACATTTTGCATGAAGCTGCATTTTTTCTGATCCGATTCAAAAACATGGACCTCAAGTAATGGTCGTGCCATCGCGAGAGGCAGGGCAGGAAACCCGGCACCCGAGCCAAAATCATAGAGAATCTTGGCATTTGGCGGAATATAGGGAAGGAGTTGGAGCGAATCCTGAAAATGCCGCCGGTCAATCTCCGCCAATGTGGACGGGGCCACCAGATTCACTGCCCGTGACCATTTTAAGAGTAAGTGGCGATAAATCTCTAATTTCTGGGAAAGCGTCAGGGGTGGGGGCGGGTTCATATAAAAGCCTCGTTTGTCGTATTCCTATCTGATCCTAAATCGCAAAGACGCAAAGACACAAAGGATTCTAAGGTTTTTAGCCGCTAATTCTCACAAATGCTCACGAATAAACGTAAGACATTCTATCTTTTAAACAGGGAGTTTTTTTGTTGTCTTCGCTTTTTAATTTTTAATTACAGACTATCTAAGTTGTGTGTCAAGGTTTTTTAGCTTTGAGGCCTCACGGATGATCACAAATCAATTTTTGTGTTTGGAGTCCATTTGTTTTTTTTTAAACTACAGAGGCCGCAGAGATAAACAGAGAAAATATCGTTGAAATTCAATCGGTTGCAAGACTTTACATTGTATTATTTTCGAACGCTGTGCGTTCATTTTTTATCTCTTTTTGCTTTGAGCAGCAGAGAAAAATCACCCGCAAAAATCCTGTGCCATATCGAGATCATGAACAGGTTCTTAGAGTTCAAAAGAGATCAAATTGCCGCAGGACATTTGCCTGACGGGCGCGCAGTGTTTCAACGTCAAAACCCTCAATCATTTCCTCAAACAATCTATGCCAGTTAATATGCGCCTGAAGATGGATAAAGACTGAGCCGAGCCCCAAGGCTGCGCGGTCCATAAACACAAATTCACGCGGGACGGCCACGCCGCCAACTTCACGCAGCCGTTGATGGACCTTCATCGCCGTTTCGCGGCCATACATGCCGTTTTCGGTGCGGCCAATCACCCGCGCGCGGTCATCGAGCAATGGTTCATATAAAAACCGCGCCCACAGCAGCAGCGTGTCAATTTGCTCATGACTCAGATCATGAAATCCCCAGGTTTCAAAGGCATGGACTGCGAGAGATTGATTGTCAGTGAGCAAGGCCCGATACAAATCAATCACGCCGCCGACAAATTCCGCCCGAAACACGCGGATACAGCCGAAATCCATTAAATTCAAACTATAATCCGGGCGCACCGAATAATTGCCCAAATGCGGGTCGCCGTGAATGATGCCGTAATAATACAGCGGCACATACCACGCGCGAAACATATTCATGGCAATTTGATTGCGGACCTCGACTTCAGCGGTTTTGAAATTGAGGATTTTTTCGCCCTCCATCCAACTTTGGGTGATGAGCCGCGCGGTGGAAAGCTCATGCACCACCTCCGGCACATGAACCTGAGATTCTTGGGACAAAATATGACGATATAAATCGGCGTGGCGGGCTTCACGCTTATAATCGAGCTCCTCATACAGCCGGTCGCGCATTTCATCGTGAATATTGTGAGTCTGGAGCGCCTGATCATAAGATTCGTAAAGTGAGAAAATAAATTTTAATTGCGCCAGATCGGCGGCAATGGCCGAATCCATATCCGGATATTGCAATTTACAGGCAACCTCGCGCCCGTCCGTTAACCGCGCGCGGTGGACCTGACCCAGACTTGCGGCGGCGGCGGCTTCATGGGAAAATTCGGTGAAATTTTCCTCCCACTGCGGGCCGAGTTCGGTCCGCATGCGGCGTTTGACAAAGCTCCAGCCCATCGGCGGCGCATTGGATTGCAGATTTTGGAGTGCCTGAGCATACTCACTTGGCAAAGCTTCGGGAATAGTCGCCAGAATTTGGCCAATTTTCATCAACGGCCCCTTAAGCCCGCCCAGAGCCTGCATCATCTGCGCGGCATGGGCTTCACGTTCGATCTTAAGGCCCAGAAATTTCTCCCCCGCGAGCTTAGCCGCCATGCCGGCCATCGTCGCCGATACCTGGCCGTATCGCTTAACGCGGTGGGTAATTTTACCTTTGGGGTGCTGCGTGTCTGACATTGGAAACATAACGCCATAAATTAAGGAAAAGATCAAGCCCCCAATAGATTAGTTCCGCAACAAGCTTCTTCAGCGCAGCCAATTGCATCAGTAAACACATGGTTGCGGACTTTGTTGAGTTGGGGGCGCATTTTTTACTTAGGCTGCTTCGTAGCAAAGAGCTTGGCTTAAAATATTAATTGCTTTTAATCTAACCTCTAGCTGTTCCTGGCTATCGCGTAGACGCGCAAGTGATCTGAATGTTTCCATAGGCCTTCTGGTAACAATTGGTGTATAATCCATCATAGCATGAATTCTGTTATAACTGCTTCCTGGTTGTATGCCGTTGTCATTCACAGCTTCAGTAAATATACTGGTCAAAGCAGATATTTTTTGTTCAGATGTATCTGCTTGTGTAATTTGCAGTAACTGCTTAAAAGTATTATCATTTTTCGCATAAAGTTTTAAGGCTGCATAATCATTAGCAGAAGCTAATGCTGGATTCTCTGCTAAAGCCCCTATTACTTCTTGTTCATTTCTGCCATTGCAAAGCTTAAGAAAATCTTCACAACTAGATTGAGAATAGAGAAGCTTAGGTTGCTCTGATAATTGATTTGCACCACATTTAATGATTGCGCCGTTTAACATATCCCATGTGGTCTTAAGAAAATTAGATATAGAATCTCTATATTTTCCTGATGGCTCTCGTATGCAAACATACTCTTGATCAAAAAGCAGCTGAGCGCCTTGACTTTTTATAAAACCTGGTAAAGAGAATATTTGAGAAGTTATAAACTCCATGTGACCTAGTCTATTATTGCCGACAAGATGACTAATGATTTTGGATAATACAGGGTATAAAACTAATTTATCTATATCTTTGGCACGCTCAAGTAAAATAATTGCTGCCCCTGTTGTTATACAATTTGATTTGAGGGCTCCAATTACGTCATCTGCTCCCAAATCCAATAAAATTCGGGTGCATTTTTCATTAACCGCGCATTTAGAGAGAAGATCATTAAAGGTGCTCTTATAATCATTACCAGCTTGATTTTTTAGAGAGCTGCAAAGCTTTTGAAACGCCTCCTCAACAAAAGGTATATCGTACGCCATTGAAATAATTGAACATATGATTCCTTCGTCTATTTTGGCATTTGAGTCTAAAAGAGTATATAAAATCTCCACCATGCTTTCTGTAGTGACTTTTTTTTCCTCAGTAGATCTTATTCTATATATGCAGTTTTTCAATGATCTTGTAAGGAAATTAGGAGATAGTTGAATTTTGTCATCTGTTAAATAATCTAATACAGCGTTTGAATCACCATAATCAATTGCCGCTTCAACCTTGAACTCCTTACTATTTGGTATCAATTCAACTTGCTTTGGTGTCCCCTCAATTGCAGAATCTAAAAGCTCTAAAGCCTCAACAAATGCCCCCAGAAATACACCATTTTCATCTGTTATAGATTTTTTATGATTAATGAGATAATTAAAGAAAGCAACATCTTTTCTTTCGGCAATTCTTAGAAGTATATCTCGGTCATTCTCCCTGAAACGCCAAGAATCCCCTGTAGGACTATAAGAAAATCGAAGATAAAGAGAGTGTACTATTTCCAAACGAAATTTTGCTATATCATCTGTTTCTGGCAAACTAATCGTAAATTGTAAAATATCTTCAAGAACTCTTTTAGAACAAGGGAGGCAGTGCAAGTTCGCAGGAACAAATCTCTTTTCAGATATCGCCATTGTGATAACATCATACAATAACTTATCATTGATTATTCTTGCCGCTTCGTTATTGTCATTATCTGCTTTGGTCTGCCAATCTTTAAAAAATGCTAAGCAATTTAAAGGATCTTTTATCCAGTATTTACAAAACGCACTTTTAAGTTTATCTTCTATTAAGTTTCCCGCGGCTAAATCTTTCCGCACGCCCTGCAGATTAGCCGAACGTACAAAAAATAAATTGATCAATTCATCATTTGAAATTTTGTCAAACGCGCCGCTTTCAAGAATTGCAGCTAAATGAGTGAGTCCGTAATTGAGGTCTATATAATCATATAATTTGTTACCAAGAGTTTTCAATAGTTTAAAAATATCTTGGTTACCATCGTGCAACAATTGTTCAATATTCTTATTACCACACTCACTAGCCCTTCGATCTGCGCCCAAAAGATGAGCGCTAATTCGAGAAACTGCAGGGTCAGTAAAGTTAATATGCTGTAGTAAAAGTGAGTAATATTCCGGTTTTACGAAATTTATAACACCCAAGGCTCTCGCAAAATTATCGACAGAGATATCAGTCCGCATGTGATTACTAAATCTATAATCCAATTCCTTTTCCAATTCTTTGACAGGCACATCAATTGGTTCGCCCCGAAGCATAGCGGCACAAATTTTCTCAATCAGAACGTCTCCATTACCTCCAAGGCTCATAATAATTCTTCCCAAAATAAACGATTAAATTGTTTTTAACATAACATTAATGCTTTGTGAGAGGCAAATATTTTCTTATCCCCTTCCTTTGGGCGCTTGAGTATGTCATATAAAGGGAATGAAGTGGATTTGTAAGTTTTTTGGGCGATTTTTGTTGCTGGTGATTTCGCTCGGCTTTATCGGGGCCGTGGCGGGGATTATTTTGTTCGCAGCCGTGATTTATAAATATGGCCAGAGCCTGCCTGATTACACGCAGCTCAAGGATTACTCCCCCCCCGTGGTGACGCGCGTTCATGCCGGCGATGGGCGGTTTTTGGCCGAATTTGCCGAAGAAAAACGCATCTTTGTCCCCAACAACGAAATTCCCGATATGGTCAAGCAAGCCTTTATTTCCGCCGAAGACCAAGATTTTTACAAGCATAACGGTGTGGACCCCAAGGCCGTGTTGCGCGCGGTCATCACCAATTTTAAAAATCACGGCTCCGGCCGCCGTCCTGAGGGGGCTTCGACCATCACGCAACAGGTGGCGAAAAATTTCCTGCTGACCAACGAATTATCCTATGCCCGCAAAATCAAGGAAGCGATTTTATCCTATAAAATTGAGCATAGTTTGAGCAAAGAGCGGATTTTGGAATTATACCTCAATCAAATATATCTCGGCGCGCGGTCCTATGGCGTGGCGGCGGCGGCGTTGCATTATTTTAATAAGCCGCTCAATGAATTAAACTTGGCGGAGGCCGCCTATCTCGCTGCCCTGCCAAAGGCCCCCAATAATTATAACCCCGTGACCAAACATGATGCAGCACTCGCGCGGCGCAACTGGGTGATTGACCGCATGGCGATTGAAGGTTACGTCACGGCGGAGGCCGCCGAAGCCGCCAAGCAAATCCCGCTCGCGGTGGCGCCCACACGCGAAGATGATGTGGTCAACGCGCCGTATTTTGCCGAGGAAGTGCGCCGCGAACTCTCGGCGCGATACGGCCAGCAAGCCCTTTATGGCGGCGGGTTATCGGTGCGGACATCACTCGATCCCAGACTGCAAAAAATTGCCGAAAAATCGTTGCGTGACGGGTTGATGGAGTATGATCGCCGCCACGGATGGCGCGGGCCGGTTGCCACAGGCGGCACCATCACCCAATGGCAGGAAAATCTAAAAAATACTGAAGCGCCGGTGGGCATGTTGGCGCAATGGCAATTGGCCGTGGTACTTGACACCAGCGGCGGACATGTGGAGTTTGGCCTTAAAAATGGCACCAAAGCCCGGCTGAGTGATGAGGATTTGAAGTGGGTAAAGTCCAAGCCGCTCAAGGTCGGCGATGTGATCATGGTGGAGCGCACAGCCACGGATGAGCCGGATGAGAAAGACGGGGATAAGAGTGCAAATGAGTCTAAAAATGCTGCAGACAAGACCGCAGCAAAAGTCGCAGCAAAAAATGACTATGCTTTGCGCCAAATCCCGCTGATTCAAGGGGCGATTGTGGCACTCGACCCCAATACCGGCCGTATTCTGGCCATTCAGGGCGGATGGAAATTTGACGGCAGTGAGTTTAACCGCGCCACCCAGGCCATGCGCCAACCCGGATCGGCGTTTAAGCCCTTTATCTATCTGGCGGCGTTGGATAAGGGCTATACGCCATCGACCATCATTCTGGATGCGCCGATTGTCTTTACCGATACTGCCGGCAATGTCTGGCGGCCCGAAAACTATTCGGGTGAATTTTACGGACCGACACCGTTGCGGGTGGGTGTGGAAAAATCGCGTAACCTGATGACCATTCGATTGGCCCAGCAAATCGGGATTGACAGCGTGGTGGAATATGCCAAGCGGTTCGGAATTAATGATAACATGAAACCTTATCTTTCGGGGGCTTTGGGGGCCGATGAAACCACGTTGATGAAGCTCACCACCGCTTACGGCATGATTGTGAATGGCGGTAAAAAAATCTCCCCAAGCTTTATTGACCGCGTGCAGGACCGGTTGGGCAAAACCATTGAACGCACCGATGCGCGCCCTTGTCATGCCTGTGGCCCGTTGATGAAATGGGAAAGCCAAACCACGCCCGATGTCCCCGATATTCGTGAAGCCATCGCCGACCCCCGCACCACGTATCAAATGGTTTCAATTCTGGAAGGTGTGGTCCAACGCGGTACGGCGATGAAACTCAAAAGCCTCGATCGGCCGCTGGCGGGAAAAACCGGCACCACCAATGATTCCTATGATGCGTGGTTTATCGGCTTCACCCCCGATTTGGTGGTGGGCGTATTTACCGGGTTTGACCAGCCAAAAACATTGGGGAAAAAGGAAACCGGGGCTTCGGTCGCGCTCCCTGTCTTTAAGGAATTTATGGAGGTCGCGTTAAAGGATGAACCGCCCACCCCCTTCCGCGTGCCACCCGGGGTGAGGATGGTCCAGGTCAACGCCAAAAGCGGCGCACGCACCTTTGCGGGGGATGCGGATGCAATTTGGGAACCGTTCCTGGCGGGGACAGAACCCGAGACCCTGCCGCCCGTGGAAAGCGGCTATAAATCCTATGATAATTCTGATTCCCAACACGAAGCGCAATTTGAGGTTATTGATGAACCTCTCCCGCCTGCCGAGATGCTGGAACCCCGGACCGAGTCTTCTCCGTCCCCCAATGGCTCCACCCTTCAAGGAACGGGGGGGTTGTATTAGGCATTTTGCGATTAAGTGGAAGCCGGTTAATCGTAACAAAATGCAACAAAACAAATAGTTAGGCCATTTTTTCGAGTCTATATAACCAAAAAATGGTCTAGCGAGTGGGAGCCGGTGGGGGAGCGTCTGTGTAAACAACATAAGTCCCTTGTCCAGAATGACTCGCCAGGAACGCTTTTAGAGCGGCACATTCTTGTAAGGGCATCCTCATCATGGGCTCGCCTTTCTTGCCGCATCCAACAAATCCCGTGGCCTCAAGCGCCGTCCTTTCAGCATGATTTTGTCCTTGAACATACGTCAAAGACGCGAATATCACGGCTATTGATGTCGCTACCAAAGTGCCACCGGCAATTGCAAGGGGCTCAAAATATCTGCCAAGTTTAACATTACCTCTTCTTACTAAATTTAGTTTACCCATCTTCTCTCCTACTATTAGAAAAATTTTTCAACAACTATTGTCATATACAAAAATTTAGGGCATTGTCAATAGAAAATTTGTGATGGATATAACCATAACTGAGACGGAATAATTCATGTGGAATAAAAAACTTCGTGCTCTCTTCGTGAACTTTGTGTCTTCGTGGTGAACCCAAGATTGCGACGTAAAATGTGCAAAAATAATCCAAAAAGGCCTTAAAAATTTATTCAAAAATTATTAATCATTATGTCATAGTGTGGGGTCAGATATTCGGGATTCCGCCCCCATGGAATTTTAATAAAGGGGATTTAACCAAAAGGATTGTCACGTGCCGCATGAATTTTTTGTCTCCAGCGTCTTAACCAAGGCACTCTCACAGCAAAATAAAGACGCGAGCAAAGGGTCGGCATCGCCTGCTGCCGCGCATGAATCATACACAAATGGGCCGCTGCGCCCACATATTGTGGAATTCAGCAAAAAAACCCGCAAAGATTTCCTGACAATGATCATGGTGTTAGATCACGCCATTGACTGGCTGGAAACAAATCTGGAGCGGGTAAAGCTGGTGATCGCCGGCATGGAAGAGGCCGGTGGCTATACGGTTCGCGCCAAAAATTACCTGACTGATGTCACGGACATCACGCCCTTTCTGGGAAAATTAAAAGAGATCGAAAATTTTTATAACGCGGCCATCGCCAAAAATGACGCCCTGATCAATACGCCCTTTGCGCCATCCGGACTGTCGGATGAGGGGGGGGCCACGTCATCCTCTCTCGGCAATTTGTTAAAGGGTGAGACAATGAATGTGACACTTTACCCCCAGGATAGCGCGCAATATGTCATCCAAGGGATTGACCTGCGCAGCGCGACCTTGGGCGTACGGCAACCGGATTTCACCCACTTGGCGGCTGCGCAAAATTCACGCATTGATGTCGCCAATATGATTGATATCGCGGTGACGTTGAAAAATATTATTGCGGCGGATATCATGACTCTCTCAACCCGGCGCGAGTTTTGTGAGAGTGCGATGGCATCGCTCACAGCAATTCAAGATTTACTGAAATCCGGGCAAGGGATCTCTGAACTCTCAGCTATTCAGCAATTGGCGACCGCAAAATTGCGCGATGAACTCCTGCCGCTGGCGTTCGAACCGCAAAGCCTTATACTCGACCAATTCACCCAATTACAATCCCCGCTTGAGAGCGAGGGAGAATAATCATCTTGCGCATGATGAGGCTAAGCTAACTCATTCGCCGTTGCACTTAAACTCCTAAAATATTGTTGGAAAAATTCCACACAACGAATATTATCCAACCCAATTTTAATATTTCCTTTCGAGGCACCTAAGCGTTTGTCCAGATTAAGCGTAGTGTATATAGCGATTTTCACGATAGCTTCATCCGCCTTTGACAGGCCAAAAGTCGTAGCAAAAATTCTGGTCACTTTTGTGGGCTGATCATTAGGTTTCAGTAGTTTCATATTAATAGGGTGAAAGGCAAATCCCAAAAACACAATTGTTTCTGCCTCAGAAATGGCAGAATGTATAGGGGCGATCATCTCTTTGTCGGCCATGCCTTCGGTAAAAGTTTTAATCTGCTCCGCCAGAATGAGGTTTTCTCCTTTATCGCTTCCGTAAGGTACAGACGGCGATTTTTCTTGCCAGGGTAGATAACCGACAACCCCATAGGGATGATAGATATGAATTTTACGTACTATTTTTTCTGCTTCAGCCATAGTGATTCTATAATAATCAGAAAGAGCCTGAACCAAAAAATGTTCCACGCAACGATCATAATTAAAGACAATGAACGTGACATTATCAAAGATTGTTTCAATATCTTGACTTTTTACATCTTCATTCAACATGCGAAAAAAATATTCATACCAATTTGGCTTCGCCATATTCAAATCATAACGATCAGGGCTGCGTGATGCGGAATCTAATCGAAAGATACTTTCTCTTTCGGCATCCAGAATACTCGTTACAATCCCCAATTTGCCGCATAATTCTATCTCTTTATCCTCATGGTGAGAGTGCAAGAAATTATCAATTGAGATTGCAAGCCTAGGCAATGCATCCCGAATTTGCAATGCACTATGGACATACTGTGTAATATCTGTTTTACCTTCCATTTTAACTTTTTCGCGCATTGAAGCCACGATATCATGGCTACCGCTTATTTGTGTAGAACCGAACTCTTTGAAACGTATGTCTAAAAGTTCAGCAATCTTGAGCTTTAATTCTTCATTGGTGGGTAGTCCGGCCTCAACGCTTGCTCCCGCGCCTACAATAAAAACTGTTCTAGTGCCCCGCTTCATTTCGGTTGACGTATTTAGAAATAGATGATTCACTCTCATTGTTGAGGAACAGCAATGGAGGAAATTATGGCTGTAAAATACGTTGTGAAATTGACATCCGAAGAAAGAGGTTATCTTGAGGGTCTGATCCGGTACGGGCGGGATGAGGCGGGTCGGCTGTTGAAGGCGCGGATATTGCTCAAAGCCGATGAAGGCTGGAGCGTTGGCCGGATTGTGGAGGCTCTGGAAACGAGCCGATCGACGGTGGAGCGTGTCCGCAGGCAGTTTGTGGAAGAAGGCCTTGAAGCTTCTATCAGCCGCAAGAAGCGGGAGACACCGCCGATTGCGCCGATTTTCGACGGAGAGAAGGAAGCGCGGCTCATTCAACTGGCCTGTTCGGAGCCGCCGGAGGGTCACAGCCGCTGGAGCCTGCGCCTTCTGGAAGACAAAGTCGTCGAGCTGGGCATTGTGGACAAGGCCTCCGACAGCACGATTGCGCGTGTTTTTAAAAAAACAAACTTCAGCCTCACCGCCGGAAGCAATGGGTAATTCCGCCGAAGGATAATGCTGCCTTTGTTGCGGCTATGGAGGATATCCTTGAAGTTTACACCCGTCCGCGCGATCCGGACCGGCCGCTTGTTTGCCTTGATGAAGCGACAAAACAACTCGTGAAGGAAACTCGCGTACCGATCCCCATGGGGCCGGGATGCCCCGCCCGCATCGATTATGAGTATGAGCGAGGTGGCACAGCCAACCTGTTTATGCTCTTCGCGCCGCTTGAAGGCTGGCGGCACGTCGAGGTGACGGACCGTCATACCGCCGGGGACTATGCGCATCTTCTCAGGGAGCTGAGCGATGTTCACTTTCCGCGGGCCGAGAAGATCGTGCTGGTGCAGGATAATCTGAACACGCATTGCCCGGCTTCGCTCTACCGGACGTTCCCGCCGGAGGAAGCGCGGCGGCTTGTGGAGCGGTTTGAATGGCACTTTACGCCCAAACACGGCTCGTGGCTCAATATGGCTGAAACCGAACTCAGCGTCCTGTCCTCCCAATGCCTCGACCGCCGTATCCCCGCCAAGGACACTCTTGCTTCAGAGGTGCGCGCATGGCAAACATACCGCAATATGCACAATGCCAAAGCCGACTGGCAGTTCTCAAACAAACAGGCCCGCACCAAACTCAAGCGCCTCTACCCGGCAATTTAAATGAATCAAGGTACTAGGAGCGAGAAACGCAGGACCGTAAGTGTACATTGATGTACATGCGGATCCGAGTATCGCAGCGACGCAGGAGATCGCCGCAAGACGGAGGTTTTTAGAAGTGCCCTATATACTCGCTCACCTCTTTCCCATGAGGTACTGTTTGGATCGGATAATTTTATCCCGTTATGATTTCCAAAATAGATTATACCACATTGGTATAACCTCTCACCTACGGCGAATTTCCTTAACTTTGTGCCGACTGTCTCTTACCTATTTTCCAAAATCACTAGCTTGCGTTCCTTAACCTTTTGACCGAAAGGATGATTTTCCATGGCTAAAGACTCCTCCAAATCCCACAAATCCCGCAAAGACCACATCGCCCGCGCCAAAATCCACCACCATGACAATATTGTCCATACGGCGTTTGATCACGCGGAATGGGACCCCTTATCTCATCATGCGGGTGATGAGTTCGCGCGCACCATTGACGGCCGACGCGATCAATCCTATGTCCGCACCGTGCGCCCGCGATCAAACGGTCAACGCGCGTTAATGGCGGCGATTATGGATAAAAACCTGACGCTGGCGTTGGGTCCTGCGGGAACGGGGAAGACCTATCTCGCGATTTCGGCGGCGGTGGAGGCACTCGAAAATGGGCGGATTGAGCGCATCATCCTCTCCCGCCCCGCGATGGAGGCCGGGGAGTCGCTCGGTTATCTGCCGGGGGACATGCATGAAAAAATGGCGCCGTATTTGCGGCCGCTTTATGATGCGTTGGGCGATCGTTTGGGCGGTAAGCGCGTGCGGCAATTGCTGGAGGACGGCACGATTGAAATCGCGCCGGTCGGGTTTATGCGCGGGCGCACGCTTAATAATGCCTTTGTGGTGATTGACGAGGCGCAGAATTGCACCTATGCGCAGTTGAAAATGCTGCTCTCTCGGCTTGGCTGGCATTCCACCATGGTGGTGACGGGCGACCCGGATCAGAGCGACTTGCTCGAAGGGCTTTCAGGGTTAGCGGAGATTGCGCGGAAATTGGAAACTATTGCGGGAATCTCAGTGGTCCGGCTCAAAGCCGAAGATATCGTCCGGCACCCGCTGGTCGCCGAGATGCTGGATGTGATATAGAAAATTTTATTATAAATCAAACCTTTTTGCGATGGCGGCTGAGGCGGCTTCTTTTATACCTAGGGCTAAAAAACTTGACATAAGATCGAGAAAAAGTATGAAGTCGATAAAGGCACTAGCGGAGTTAAATGTTGCCGCTAACGCACCCAAGGCCTGGGCAGCACTTGGGCGGCCATCAGCAGCGCAACGTGTTTGCGCTGCTTTGAGAAAATCTGCGGCCAAGTCGAAGCGCTGCGAAGTCCACTCTCTTATTATAGAAAGATCTCTTACAGCAGGTGAGATATCATCATCTTCAGAACGCATCATACCCTCCACACAAATATTTGTGGAGCTTGTACACAATAATGAAAATATTTACAATGAAAAAATTTAGCCTCGAAATAATATTTCCGATATTTTTACTGCGACGGCAGGTCGGGGAGTTTCTTTTGTTCCATCAACAGCGCGGTGAGGGCGCGGGCGCGGTCGGCATCCATCGCCGCGACAATGGGGGATACTTTGGCTTCGGGCATTTTGCCCACCACATCGACCAAAATATCCATATCCAGCGTGTTAAAAATCCGCGCCGCGTCTTTGGGTTTCATGCCGGTATAGATTTTGACCAGGCTTTGGATGCGGGTTTGCTCCTCCTCCGTTTGTTTTTTGAGGAGGGATTGAATCTGGTCGCGCAGTCCCGTGAGTTCGGTGTATTTGCGGTCGAGTTCTTTCTGTCCGGCCTCCAGCAAGGCTTCACGTTGCGATAGGGTTTTGTCGCGCGTATCCAGTTCGGCGCGCCGCGCTGTCAGATCCTTATATAAATCGGCCTTAATATCCGAACATTCGGTGTCAATGTCCTTGGCATCATCCCAATTTTTTGGGGGCGAATTTTGTGTCTCAGAGTCCGCATCCCCTGTCGACTTCGCATGGGCATCGGGCAGGGTTAAATCATCCGGCCCGCCGGCGGTGTCTTTGCTCTCTAAACTATCGGCCGATTTTAACTCATCAAGCGAGGGGGGCGGAGCAGGGGAGTTTTCCGTTGAAGCGTTTGAATTTTCGGCTATCTTTTCACCTGTTTTTTCATCTGTTTTTTCATCTGTTTTTTCTGGGCTTTGGGCAGCCAAGACTTCGCCCGATAGTGCGCGGTAACTCATCACACTGTCCCCCACCCGCACCATAAAGGTGAGCCCCGCCACCACAATCATGATCGGCAGCAGCCGTAGTTTTTTGAGGAATTTTTTATGGGGGGCTTGGTTGTCCATCGGTTGATCCTGTGGTTATCTTATTTTTATAGCTAAGGATGAAATTATTTGTACAAATATTATCCCTGAGACGTCATCCCCGACAAGGGAGGCAAGACCGACCGATGTTCGGGGATCCGGCCTTTTTCTTGGGGGGGAGTATGGACTATGGCTGCAGCTTCGCTGCACAGGATTCCAGATCCCCGCAGTATAAACAAGCCTCCAGCTTGTCGCGGGGATGACGGAATATTCATGGGCATGTCTGCATTTCTTCATTCTTCTATGTCTTCATTTCTTACGTGATTTGAGCGCGGCGGCGAGGTCCTGTTCCGACTGACTAAGGCCGGAAACCTGGCCCGGTTCGTCGCGTTCAAAATCCGCATCATGAATGGTAAAGCTTGGGGGTTGGTCGGGAAGCGGTTCGGGCGGAATGACTTTTTCCCTATTGGCGCGCGGCAACATTTCGGCATATTTCGGTGAGGATTTGCGATGCGCCGTTCCCGAAGCGGTTTCGTGCGGGGCATCAGTTTCTTTTTCGGCTTGCCCCAGCGGTCTGCCCAATGGCCTTCCTAATGGCCTACGTTGTGCCGCTGGTGCAGTCGGAGTCGGCGCGTCCCGATTGGCCCTTGCGGGGGCGGTACTGCGTTGCGGCATCGCTGAATTTTCCAAACGATTGGCCACGGAATTGGCGGATTCGGTCATAATAGCCAGCTCATCCATCAATGCCCGCGCCTTGGCCACCATTTTGCGTAGGTCTTCGCCTTGGGTTTTTGAGATATCATCGAGCGTTGTAATGCCCTCTTGCGCGCGGGTGATTTGGGTGGTGAGTTCACGGATCAGTCGCTCCATCTCATTGCGGTTGGAACGAAAGACACTCAGGTGTTTATTGAGCCGCAACGCGCAGATAATCGTGGCCGCCAGCATCACCATCATGCCGACATCAAAGATAAAAGAGATTAAGGCGTAATGGTCCATGGGATTGCTTTCTCAACTCATTCTTTTTCGGGCGGAATATAGCGTTCAATGCGCACCGCGATATTGCCTTCTTTTTGCCCCATCGGCCCCGCAAACATTGGGAAATCACCGCATCGCAACTCCACCTCGTCACTCGGTTTGGTGTTAAACAGCACCAAAGTGCCTTTTTTCCAATTGAGCATATCGCGCAGCATCACGGTCTTTTCGCCCATCACCGCCTGAAGATACACATCGGTCATATAAAGTTCGTTGGTCAGGTGGGTTTCCCAAATCGAGTCGCGGCCGAATTTTTCCCCCATAAACATCTGGAGCAATAATTCCCGAATGGGTTCGAGCGTGGCATAGGGAATGAGGATTTCAATCCGCCCGCCGCGGTCGCCCATATCAATGCGCATGCGTACTAGAACACAGGCATTACCGGCCTGGGTAATCGCCGCAAAACGCGGGTTGGTTTCGATGTTATCGAGTTTAAAACTGACAGGCGAGAGCGGGTCAAACGCCGTGGACATGTCATGAAGCGCGACATTGAGCATCCGTTCCACCAGCTTGGTTTCAATGGTGGTGTAGGGGCGTCCCTCCACCCGTATCGACGGCGTTCCCTTGCGTCCGCCAAGCAAGACATCCACAACCGAGTAAATCAGCGAGCTATCGACCACCATCAGCCCGTTATTGTCCCATTCTTCGGCCTTAAACACCGACAGCATTGCGGGAAGCGGGATAGAGTTCAGGTAATCGCCAAAACGTACGGTGGAGATTTGATCGAGCGAGACTTCGACATTATCCGATGTCAAATTACGCAGCGACGTGGTCATAAGGCGTACCAAACGATCAAACACCACATCCAGCATCGGTAGGCGTTCGTAGTTGACCAGGGCCGCGTTGATCAGGGCCATGACGCCGGAGGCTTCCTCCTGATGGCCATCGCCGTCAAAACCGAGCAGAGAGTCAATTTCCGCCTGATTCAGGATGCGCGTGCCGCCGCCCCCGTCCGAATCCATCGAACCTGATGCGGAACCCGAAACGGCCGGGACTTCATCCATCACCGGTTGGGGCGTGTCTTCGGCACTATCCGCCATGGCTTCCCATTCGGCCATCATGCGGCGTTCTTCTTCGCTCATCTGATCCAATTCGGTATCAGCCATATTTTTTAACCCCAATGAACTTAACTTACACTATAGATATGCATGAGATATGCACGAAACGGGCCAATATCAGTCTGAATGATTGCTCCCCCATCTGACCTCCCGCCTCAAGAGGGGAGGGAAAGGAGGGGCAGAACAGGAGGGCCTGCAAGTCATCAAGTCCTATTGTATCAAAATTTCCTGAAAAAGAATATCCTTAACCTCAACCGGGGATGCGGCGGCATTGACGCGGGCCAATAATTCCATCTGAAGCCGATAAATCCCCTTGGATCCCTTCAAATCCTCCACCCGCAGCTCACGCAAATAAGTTTGAAATTGGTCAATCACGCGCGGCAGGACCATTTCCACTTTCTTTTGATCCTCTTCGTTGGCCAATTCCAACTGAACCGAAAGCCGCAGATATCTTTGCGGGCCGCTGCCGGAGCTTGCCAAATTTACAATTAAATCGGGAATTTTCATGAAGACCGCATCGGCGGGGTGGGCCGACTCACTCTCTGCGGATTCCTTTTTTTCGCCTTTTTTACCCTCTTCTTTGCCACCTTCTTTGGACTCACCATGGCCTTTTTCGGACTTGCCTTCTGAAGTTTCCTTGGATGAGTCTTTGCTCTCGCCGTGGCCCTTTTCGTCTGCTTTTTCCCCTTCTTTCTTGTCCCCGTCTTTGCCTTCATGCCCCGTTTCCTCGGTCGGGGCTTTACCCAGCATTTTATCCAGCATACCCGAAAAATACAGCCCCGCGCCGCCGCCGATCAGCAGCAGCAAAGGAATCAAAATCAACAAAATTTTCTTCTTTTTACCGCCGCCATCATCAATCGGGGTGATGGTGTCATCATTTTCGGCGGGGGTGGGGGCATCGCTCATGGGAACCTCATTTGCGCTTAATTATTCAAAAAATACATTATACCATTTTGGTATAATGAAATTATTGTGATATACCAAAATGGCATAATTCGACTCAGACAAAAACTCACCCAAGTGTAGCGAACAAATCACCAAGAGGAAATAGTGATTTTATATCACGAACAATTTCTCAGTAACGACGATGGGCATAGAGATTCAATAATGCATTCGCCACAGAGCGGGCTGCGGGCCTTGCAAATATATCGCCCGTGGAGGATAAGCCAGTGATGGGCGTGCGATTTATAAATGGGCGGGATGCGGCTTTCCAATTGAGACTCAACCTCCGCAACGTTTTTGCCATCGGCCAATCCGGTGCGATTGGCCACCCGAAACACATGCGTATCCACCGCAATTGTGGGATGCCCAAAGGCGATATTGAGCACAACATTGGCGGTTTTGCGCCCCACGCCGGGCAGCTTGATGAGCGCGTCCAGTGTGTTTGGAACCTCGCCGCCATATTCACGCACCAAAATTTCGGATGTGGCCATAATATGTGCGGCTTTGGAATGATAAAGCCCGATGGATTTTATAGCGTTTTTGAGGTTTTCCAAACCAAAATCCAGCATTTTTTGCGCATTGTCCACCTGCGCGAACAGGGGCCCGGTCGCAAGGTTAACGCCGCGATCTGTGGCCTGGGCCGAAAGAATCACCGCCACCAGCAAGGTGTAAGAGTTGGTGTAATGCAGTTCCCCCCGCGGTTCAGGGGCGCGCAGCCTGAACCGTTCGAATAACTCCACAATCTCATGCTTGTTCAAAAGTTTCATCAATGTGGTTAGCGCGCCTAAGCCGCGAGGCGCGTGAGGCACATTTGCGCCCCCGAAAGCTCAGCATCGCCGCCTTTAGGTTCAATCTGCAGATCTTTGACAATGCCGCGATCAATCACCATCATAAAACGCTGGGACCGCAGCCCAAGCCCTGCGCCGCTCGCGTCCATCGTTAATCCGAGCTTTTTCACCAATTCCGCATTACCGTCCGGAATCATCATGACTTTGCCATCTGCGCCCGCAACCTCGCCCCAATGCTGCATCACAAAGGGATCGTTGACCGAAAGGCACAAAATTGCATCCACGCCCGTGGCCTTAATCTGCTCTGCCTGGCTCACATATCCGGGGAGGTGTTTTTGCGAACAGGTGGGGGTAAAGGCACCGGGAACCGCGAATAAAACGACTTTTTTATCCTTTAAAAACGCCGCCACGTCAAAATCTTCTAACCCCGCTGCGCCCAAAATTTTAAGCGTTGCGGCAGGAAATTGATCACCGATTGCAATGGTCATGATAAAACCTCTTTCTCTAATAAATATGGGGGACATATCGCTGTAAATATTCCAAATATAGCGTTACTAACTATAGAGCAAACGCAATTTATCGCAAGTGGTTTACAAATCAAAAGGATTGCGGCCGTCGCGATCCTCAATTTCCACCACCCACACATCCGGATCACGGTGCATGGCGCGGGTTACATAGTCCGAAATGGGGGATTCGTCCATAATTTCATCACGCAACACTGGTGACCAGACGAGTTGATCACCATCAACCCGCATAAGGGTTAAAAGCTTTGAAGTTCCATTAAGGAGATTGATTTTCAGCAGGACCGCCGCACCGTCATAGGCACCCTTGTGCAAAATATAATAGGCTTGCCCGGTTTGATTGAGGCGGCGCAAATGCGCCTCAATCCAGAGGCTGAGCGGTAAACTCATGATGATGAGCTTTTCTTGCGGCCATATAATTCCAACCGATGATCGAGCAAATCATAGCCCAAATCGCGCGCGATTTTTAGCTTTAACGCTTCGAGCTCTTCATTCTTAAACTCGATCACCGCGCCGGACTCCATATCTATCAAGTGATGATGATGATCAATATTTGTGTCATATCGAGCATAGGAGTCATTAAAATCACGCTTGATGATCAGGTCCATTTCCTCAAGCAAGCTCAAGGTTCTATAAACGGTCGCAAGGCTAATGCTGGGGTCGATCTGGCGCGCGCGGGCATAGACGGTTTCAACCGACGGGTGGTCGCTCGCTTCATCCAAAATTTTAATGATGGTGCGCCGTTGCCCGGTCATTTTAAGGCCGGATTTTAGGTAGCGTGATTCTAAATTTTCAGTCTCCGTCATCGATTTAACCTCATTTTTCAATAGTTTTTGATTATTTTTTAAGCTCTTTGTGGCGTTTGATTTCTTTCAACAGAGCCTTGATTTCCTCGGCGGCATGGCCGCGCGGTTCAAATTCAATTACGCCCAACCCCTGAAGCATGGACGAAGCAAAACTAACACGGTTGCCAAGTGAAGTCTTTGCGAGGTGGATGTTCATGCCGCTCAATTTATCCTTAATCGTGTCATTGAGTTTTGATTTGGGCGGGAGCCGGTTCATCACCAGCATCAGCGGCTTTTTCTCCTGCATGATAATTTTAATGGTGGGGGCGCAGGCCCAGACATCAAGCGGTGAGGGTTGCATCGGCATGAGGACAAGGTCGCTGAGGCGAATGGCAATGCTGGACTCGCTTTCAGCATGGGGCGGAGTGTCAATGAAAACAAAGTCAAATTCGCGTTGGATGCGCGGCAATTCCCGCACCAATTTCCACCCCTGAGTTTGGAATAAGGTGATCTTATTTTTTCGCCCCAAAGTTTGGGACCGCATTTTGTGCCATTCAGTCAGCGATCCTTGAGGGTCCACGTCCACCATCAGAACTTTAAATCCTGCCTGATCGAACGCCGCAGCCAACTGAGCGGTCAGCGTGGTTTTACCGGCTCCCCCCTTATGTTGGGCAATGGTGATAATTTTGGCGGACATAGGCGATCATCGCTATTTTATCGGCGAAAATCAAGTGATTTGGTGGCACCGCACGCACATGTCCACAAAATTAATTATTTTGGAGAGTTATCCAAACCAAAATTGTGCCATGAAAAATCGAAAAAATTAATCCACCACGCGCCATTTGATCGGGAGGCCGCCGGGGGGTTTGCCAAAGACTTTGGCGGCATTGCCACCGCGTTTGACGATTTCCGTGGATTTGAAGACGCGGCCATCGGGGTATTTCCACCCTGCGGAGCCTTGAGAAACGCAAAACTCGCCGTCCGCCACGCCAAAAATCCCGCCGGCCGCGCGGGCAATTGATTGACGGCCGTTAATATCCACAATCATATGTTTATTTTGGACTTCGGCGAAATTTTCAGGATCAATGGATGTTTTCATGTTTCCGTAACCATCGGTGTAGCACACCACATCCTTAGGAAAGTCAGGAACGCAATCGCGAATATCCTCACCCAAGATGGAGTAATCGCCGCGCAAAATCTTGCCAAATGCCATCGGGAAAATATCGCGAGAGCGGAATTGTGACCCATCCGTATCGCATTTCACATGACGAATTTCCAGCGCAGCATCCTTAATGAAGGAAAGCGAATGGCCGCTATTCACCGCGCAAATTTCAATACCGTTATGAAGTTTGGCATAGGCGAACCCTTCACCGGAGTTTTTGACCCGCGGACTCAAATCATCCTTGCGCGGCGCGGTGTTGACAAAAAATTTCTGGTTTTGACCCAATTTTGAGTTAATCGCGGTTTGCGCCAACGCAAATCCGGTGGCATATGTATCAAAGGCCGGAACGGCGAAATTTTGAATATCAAACGATAATCCTCGCAATTCCGTGTAAATTTTCTGCGTGACCTCTGCAAAGGCCAAATCATGCAAATCACCATAATCGGCAATCACATACACCAGCGTGCGATCCACCATTTAATTCTCCTTAAATTGCAAAAATGTGAAGTTTGAGTTCAGCATATGCTCTATCATATTTTCGGTAATTGTCAATAAATTCTCTCGGTCATCATGCATTAAAATCACATTGGCACTGCTTTCATCATTCAAAATTTCGTCGTGATCAATATGGCGTTTCAGGTCATCCGGAGTTTGATAACGCCATTTGCCCACATGCCGCGGGTTGAGCATCCAATCACAGCTTGAAAAAGTGATCAGCGAGTCGATGGCACCCCCCAATTCTGATTGATGCCACCAGGGAAAAGTGAGCTCCGGAGTTGGTAATTTTTGGTACTGATTCTGCGCAAACCAAGCTTGCAGCCTTTGTTTCAGCTCGCGTTGCGCGGCCGTGGGGGGATCAAATTTTTCCGCACGCACTCCTATGCCGAACATGGATTTGACTTTGTCCCGATTAGCGTTAGGGACGCTATCAAAATCAATCGGCCAGACACTGGTGGTGCCGCGGTCAAGATGCGGAAAGCGAACATAGCGCGCATAGTTTGAAACGCCGGCATCGCGATAGGCACGCGCAATCATCGCCTGAGTGGCTTCAAATTGCCGCACCTGTTCATCAAACCCGATATCTGAGGCCCGATCATGCGCATAGGAATGATTGCCGACCAAAAAGCCGTTTTCAATCGCGCGGGTGATGGACGCAGTGCCGAGCCGGGCCATCATATCCCCGCGCACGAATAAAATCGCGGGGATGTTCTTGTTCACCAAATAATCCACCAATTGATCGGTATAGGGCGACGGGCTGTCGTCAATCGTGAGGTAAAGTTTTTTCATGAAACTGTTCAAAAAACGTGAGAGTGTGGGAAAGCAGTTCGTCAACCTTGTCGTTTTCATCAAAGCAATGGCCTGCATCCTCAATCATAACGCGGCAATTCTTATCGTGTCCTGCTGAGTGCCATGACGTATCAGTAACAAAAGTCCCCTGACGCGGGTGAATGACCTGAATAGGAGTTTGGGCAAGTTTTTTTGATAGTTCCAGAGAGTCTGAGGGGCCATAGAGGCAAGCTTCATCGACCATTTTTTTGCCAATGAGAAATTGGATGTTCCAGATAATGAGATAATGCCCCGGATCGATTTCTTGGGCAATTTGACTTTGAAAAAAACTTTTCAAATCAAAACAAGGGTCCCACAAGCTAATGGCTTTAATATTGCGCGGTTGCGCCAGCATAATGACGGCCCCGCCCAAAGAATGCCCCGTTAAATAAACTTCCTCATAATCCTTGGCAAAATGTTCAAGGACGGCATTTAAGTCGCTTGCATGATCACTCAGACCACAATCCATTAATTTTCGACAATTGGGAAAATTGGCATGAAGTTGAAACCTGAAAACATCATATCCTTGTTTTAAAAAAGACTTCAGTAGTGATTTATCTAAATATTCGTTTGTACGGCTAATGATGCCATGGACATGAAACACGGCTCTTTTGGATGGTTTGTCCTCTGACACAGCAAAATTCTTAATTCCGCGAATACTTAATTGTTGATCTGCGGTGGGGATTTCAAACAGAATATCTTTCATAAGAGGCCTCAATAGAATATTTAGATTTTTAATAGGGAGAACCGGGCCACGCCAATTGGTCAGCTTACCCCGCTAATTTTTGTTTTACGACGGCGCCGGCTTTGGCCATATCGAGTTGCCCGGCATAATTGGCCTTGAGTTCCGCCATGATTTTGCCCATATCTTTGACCCCGGCCGCACCGGTTTTGGCAATAATCCCGGCGATGACATCGGCGATTTGATCATCATTCATCTGCGCGGGTAAGAATTGCTCAATAATCTTGATTTCCGCATCTTCCTTATCCGCCAATTCTGGCCGCCCGCCATCACGATACATTTTGGCCGATTCCTGGCGTTGTTTGATCATGCCCTGCATCAGTGTGAGCAATTCAGGATCGGCAATGCCGTTCATATTGCCGCTCACCCGTGCTTCAATATCCCGTTCTTTCATCTTGGAGATAATCATGCGCACGGTGGTGAGTGTGTTTTCATCCTTTGCTTTCATAGCGGTTTTGAGTGTTTGGCTTAAATTTTCACGAATAGAAGACATTTTTATGATCTTTCCCAAGCTTTTATGTTGTATTTACCGGCGATATTATCTATAGAATTTTCTTCTAGTGCCCCTCAGTGAAAAATTTTTAGACCAAGAGCACCGGACATGTCATCTATACCCGAAAACGCCCCCCTTTCTCAAGACCAAAACGCACAGCCGAAATTGGCGAGTGCGGTGATCGTGCTCGATAGCGGTGAAGTCTTTTGGGGTAAGGGCTTTGGGGCGCAAGGCGTGCAGGTGGGTGAGATATGCTTTAACACCTCTATGACCGGGTATCAGGAAATTTTAACCGACCCGAGCTATGCGGGGCAGATCATCAATTTTACCTTTCCCCATATCGGAAATGTGGGCGTGAATCATCAGGATATTGAAACCGTGACCCCCGTGGCGCGCGGCATGATCACGGCGCAAGATATCACGCAACCATCCAATTGGCGTGCGGCCGGAGCCCTTGATCAATGGTTGAAACAACACGGAATTCCGGGGATTTGCGGGGTTGATACACGCGCACTCACCCGCCGCATTCGGGACCGTGGCGCCCCCAAGGGGGTGATGGCGGTCAATGATCAGGGAATATTTGATCTGGCGTCGCTGCGGGCAATGGCGCGCGATTGGTCGGGGCTTGACGGGCTTGATCTGGCTAAGGAAGTCAGCTGTACCCAGCGTTATGAATGGGATGAAACCCTGTGGTGTTTGGATGGGCATTTGGGCGGGCATTTGGATGGGGCGCAGAGCGGGTACGGACGGCAAACCAATCCAAAATATCATGTGGTGGCGATGGATTTTGGTGCCAAGCGCAATATTTTGCGGTGCCTTGCGGCCAGCGGATGCCGTGTTACGGTTGTGCCCGGCAAAACGAGTGCGGAGGAGATTCTGGCACTCAAGCCCGATGGGGTGTTCCTGAGCAATGGACCGGGCGACCCGGCGGCCACAGGGGTTTATGCGGTGCCGACCATTCGCACCCTTTTGGATCAAAATATTCCGATTTTCGGCATTTGTTTGGGGCATCAGATGTTGGCGATTGCCCTTGGCGGGAAGACCGCGAAGATGGAGCTGGGGCATCGCGGGGCCAATCACCCGGTGAAGGATCTGGCGACGGGCCGCGTGGAAATTACCTCACAAAATCACGGGTTTCAGGTTCTGGCCGAAACCTTGCCGGATGATGTGGAAATCACGCATATCAGCCTGTTTGATCAAACCAATGAAGGGTTGCGTGCGCTCAATCGCCCGGCGTTCAGTGTGCAATATCACCCCGAAGCCTCCCCCGGTCCGATGGACAGTCATTATTTATTTGATCGGTTTGTAGAGATGATGGAACAACAAAAATCGCAGCCTCAATCCCAGTCTCGCGCGAGTTAGGCATTAAACCAATGAACAAGGCAAACGCATGAGCAAAATAATCACCGATATTGCCATTATCGGCGCGGGTCCTGCGGGGCTGTTTACCGTGTTCCAGTGCGGCATGTTGGGGTTAAAATGCCATGTGTTTGACTCGCTCAACCATATTGGCGGGCAATGCTGTGCGCTCTATCCCGAAAAGCCGATCTATGATATTCCGGCCTTTCCCGAAATTGCCGCCGGTGAATTGATTGACCGGTTAGAGGCGCAGGCCGCCCCCTTTGCCCCCCATTATCATCTGAACCAACAAGTGGTGGGGATCAGCGGGGAACAGGGGGATTTCACCCTTACCACCGCAAAGGGGTTGCAGGTACGGGCGCATTCCATCATCATTGCCGCGGGGGGCGGTGCGTTTGGCCCCAATCGTCCGCCATTGGCAAATATTGAGGATTATGAAGGGCAATCAGTCTTTTACGCCGTGCGTAATCGCGCCCAATTTGCGGGCAAACATATTGTCATTGCGGGGGGCGGTGATTCGGCGATTGATTGGGCGATTGCGTTGTGTGATCAGGCCAAATCGGTGGCACTGATTCATCGGCGGGAGAAGTTCCGCGCGGCCGAGGCATCCTTAACAAAGCTGCACGGCTTGATTGATGCGGGCAAAATCACACTTTATGCGCCCGCGCAATTGCATGGGTTGGTCGGGGAAAACGGACGGTTGCACGCCGTCATTATTGATAATTTGGCGGGGGAGCAGCGGAGCCTCCCTTGCGATGATCTATTGGCGTTTTTCGGCCTCACCGCCCAATTGGGGCCGATTGCGGAATGGGGATTGGCACTTGATCATCATACCGTTCAAATTGATCCGCTTACGGCGCAGACCTCACAACCCGGCATTTATGCGGTGGGGGATATTGCCACATATCCGCACAAACTCAAACTCATCCTCACCGGTTTTGCGGAATGCGCCCAGGCCGCCCACCATATTAAAAGCTGCCAAAACCCCGATCACGCCCTCCATTTCGAATATTCCACAAGCAAGGGAAAACCGGGATTATAGGCCGCCTTTTTGTTCAGAGGTTGATTCCCCTTCAGGTTTTTCTTTGGTCTGCACATCGCGCAGAGCCTGTAAAATAACGGGATCTTCAAGGCCTGAACGCAGTAGAAGCGCAGAGGAGAGCCGAGTTAAGTCAGACAAATGTGACGGTTGTGAAGGTGATGGGGCAGTAGCAGGGGCAGGGGTTGCGGCAGCGGGGGCCAAGGCAGCGGGAGATTTGAGGAGTGCGTTCAGCATTCCCGTACCGCCCCAGGCCAGTAGAGTCAGCGGGTCCGTTTCATTGAGTTTGGCAAGGCCGGAGGGAAGAGAATTAGGTGTGTTTTGATGCGTGGCGGCCAGATAGAGACGCGCGGCATTGATCCATTTTTTGCGGGATTCTAACTGTGCTAACTTAACCGAGTCCATTAATCCGTCAGGGTTTTGCGTGGGGGAGAGTCCCGCCTTTGATCCGTCTTTTTCAGCGGCTTTTGGGCTATTTTTGGATTTTGAATCTTTGGGTTTATTTTTTGCATCAATTTCGGGGCTTGGGCCGCTCGCAGCCGGGCTAACCAGCGCGTTGCAAAACACACCCATATGAGCCCAAAAGGCAGCGGGATTTTGCCTGAATTCAGGATTTCCGGCCTTATATTCCAGGCACGCCAAAGCCTGATCACCCGTTGCGAGCATGGACACCACGCCAGCGTACAGCGCATCAGCGGACGGCGGTGCGCCGTCATTCATTTTATAAAGTTGGATAATTTTTTCAAATTCACCGAATTCCAGCAATTTTTTCAACCGCACCGAATAAAGTTCAGCGGAATTTTTGGGCGGGGTTTTTTGCGACTTTGACTCTTCGGCTAAATCTGCGGGAACATAGCTTGAGAGGGCGGCAACGGCGTTTTTGGCTTCGGTCGGGGAGAGTTGGTCGGCGTTAATTTGCGAAAATTTTTCGATTAAATCCTTGGTTTTCAGTTTGGTCCATTCATTGCCCACATGTTCATCCTCGCTCAAAGTCAGCGTTAACAGCCCCAAAGATTGGGCGGATGCGGTGGTTGACTCCTCGCTGATCTGGGCCGTGGATTGGATGGGGGCCGCCGCCCGCGAAAGCCCGTCTTCGCTTCCCCCGTCATGAACGGGTTTAATTTTACTCGGCAAAATCGTGGTGGGTTGAAAGGCCGGGGCCGATGCGGTTTCACCCTTTGATGGCTCACCAGACTCAGGCGATTTTTGCGCGGGGTCGGTTAAAGGAAGATCACCACTTTGACCATTATTTTGCCCATTATTTTTTTCATCATTTTGAACTTCGGTTTTTTCGTTTGAGTTCGGAGACTCCGGCTCTAGAATCTCATCCTGAAGCTTTTGAAAATTTTCGGTTGTCTCTGTGGTTTTGCTTGCCGCTTGGGCCGGTGTGATTGAGAAAAATTTAGGCGCCGTGTTCGGGGCAAAAACCCCCGCACCCAGATAAATCAGTGTGAGAGCGGACGCCGAAGCGACCAAAGAGAATTTTTTGGGAAAAACAAAACGCATGATTTATCTAAATCCTGATATAAAGAAAACAATCCTAGAGCCTATTCATCGGGGCTGTGGGCGGCCGGTGCCGTGCCTGATGTGGTGGCCGGAGCCTCTTCAGGCATCGGGGTGAGGGGTTGAGCTTGAGGTTGCGGCTGCGGCGGCAAAGGGGACGTAGTCGCGGGCTGATCAGCTGTGGTGCCTTTATAATCAACGGTTACGGGCTTTTGTTCAATTTTGACATCCGCCATCCCCAAATATAAAATGCCGCCAACGATTAACAATAAAATTATGGCCAAAAGTAGTTTTACCAGTTTCATGAATCCGTTCCTTGCAAATTAAAATAGTAATTAAAATATACTATAGCTGAGAAATTCTCTTTATGAAGAGGATTTTTTCATTTATATTACATTTCATTAAAAATAGGATATTTTTAATGAAAGCCCTCAACGCCGGGCAAGCTTTCGGGCCAAGCCCGCCTCGCCTTGCTCGGTACAATTTCAAAAGAACATAGGAGGCTATGTTCTTTTGAAATCATTACAAAAACATATTTATTATGATTGAAATTGAGCATTGTCGAGACGAAGTTAAAAAATTATTGCGCCGCCCGATTGTTTTGGTCGGGATGATGGGCGCGGGAAAAACCACGGTGGGGCGGTTGTTGGCAACGACACTCGGTTGGCCGTTCTATGATTCGGATGACGAGATTGTGCGCAATGTCGGCAAGTCTATTTCCGATATTTTCTCAGAAGACGGTGAGCCGGCCTTTCGCGAGATTGAACGCACCACCATCAAACATCTTTTGGCGGCGGGGCCGTGCGTGATATCTTCGGGCGGCGGCGGGATCACAATCCCCGAAACGGCGCAGGCGATTAAGGATCGCGGCTTGTGTGTATGGTTGGATGCGCCGGTGCAGGTGTTGGTGGACCGCACCAAGGGAACGGATCGCCCGTTGCTCAAACACGGCAATGCCGATGATGTGTTAAAAAATTTGTTGGAAAAACGTAAATTGGCCTATGGCCAGGCGCATATTCATGTGCTCGATGACGGTTTAACGCCCCAGCAAATTGTCTCCCGGTGCTTGCTGCAAATTCGCGAATATTTATATATGCATTCGGCAAAAAATGAAACCGAAGAAAACACGCCCGATGCGCTGTGTTTGACGGTGACTTTGCCGGATCGCAGCTATCCGATTTTCATTGGCTCAGGGTTGTTAAAACAGCCCGATTTATGGCTGGCGCATGATTTGCAGGGGAAAAACGGCTTTATCATCACTGATTATAACGTCCGCGAACGGCTGGCCGATGGGTTACAGGAAAAATTGCGCCCCTATATGAGGTCGGTGACGATGATGGAGCTGCCGCCCGGTGAACAGACAAAGTCGTTCGATCGGTATCAGGCCGTGATTGAATGGATGATTGATAATAATATCAAGCGTGATTCGGTGGTTTTTGGCGTGGGCGGCGGCGTGATTGGTGATTTGTCGGGGTTTGCCGCGGCCACCATCCTGCGCGGTGTGCCGTTTGTGCAAATTCCGACCACTTTGCTCTCGCAAGTTGACAGTTCGGTGGGCGGCAAAACCGGGATTAATTCTCAATCGGCCAAAAATATGGTGGGGGCGTTTTATCAACCGCGCACCGTGGTGATTGATTTGGAAAGTTTGATGACGTTGCCTAAGCGTGAATGGCTCGCCGGATATGCTGAAATCCTCAAATACAGTCTGTTGGGTGATGCTGATTTTTTTGAGTGGTTGGAAGAGCATGGCAGCGATGTGTTGGACGGGGATATCAGCGCACTCACCCGCGCAGTGGAAACCAGTTGCCACATGAAGGCAGAGATTGTAAATCAGGATGAACGCGAGGAAAGCGGCACGCGCGCATTGCTCAATCTGGGGCATACGTTCGGCCATGCGTTGGAGGCCGCCGCAGGTTATGACGGGACATTGCTGCATGGGGAGGGCGTGTCCATCGGTTTGGTTTTGGCGGCACGTTTATCGCATGATTTGGGGTATTTATCGGCCGAGGATTTAACGCGCGTTGAAAATCATATTCGCTCGGTAGGTATGATGAGTGAAATTGCCCAGATAAAATTTAAAGCCCCCGTTACGGCGGCTGAATTGCTCGAACTCATGCGTATGGATAAAAAAGCCGATGTTCACGGGCTGAAATTCATCATCCTCAAACATATTGGCGATGCCGAAATTATGCCGAATGTGCCGGAGGATGTCGTGCTCAAAATCCTCGAAGACTCCTTGGCAAAACCGGATTTGGCAAAATCGGATTCGGCAAAATCGGGAAATGGGGCTGGGTCGCTTGGTCGCGCGGGGGCATCTTCATGACAACCGCACTGATTGTCACAATATTGGTTATTGTTGTTTTATTGATGTTATCGGCCTTTTTTTCGGGGTCGGAAACGGCCCTCACGGCGGCGTCTTCAGTACGCATGCATGCGGCGGAAAAGGATGGCAATAAACGCGCCAAAATGGTCAATAAGATTCTGGATGACAAGGAAACTATGATCGGGGCTTTGCTGCTCGGAAATAATATCGTCAATATTTTGGCCTCTTCCCTCGCTGCGGGCGCATTTATTACTCTGTTCGGCGAGTCAGGCGTGTTTTATGCATCTGCTATTATGACGGTTTTGGTGGTGTTGTTTTCAGAGGTTTTACCCAAAACCTATGCCGTGAATCATGCCGATAAAATGTCCAAATTTGTGGCACCGTTTATTCTGGCGGTTATCTATATTTTTGCGCCCATAACATCCATTATCACGCGGATTGTGCGGATAGTTCTCAAGATGATGGGGGCGGATATTTCAAAAACCTATGCCGGATCGCATATGGAGATTTTGCGCGGTGTGATTGATATGCACACCGGCCCCGAAGCCGAGGTGCAAAAACAACGTGCGATGTTGCGCTCTATCCTTGATCTGGCTGATGTCACGGTCGAAGAGGTGATGATCCACCGCAAAAACGTGTTGATGATTGACGTGAGCGAGCCAATCCAAAAATTGGTTGATGAAATTATGCGGTGCCCCTATTCGCGCATTCCGCTTTATCGCGAAACGCCCGATAATATCGTGGGGGTGTTGCATACCAAATGGTTGATGCGCGAATTGAAAGCCGCGGGGGGCAATGTTGACCTGATAAAATTGGAAGAGATTGCCAATGCGCCGTGGTTTATTCCATCCACCACGATTTTATATGATCAGCTGCAGGCTTTTCGTTCCCGCGGGGAGCATTTCGCCTTTATCGTCGATGAATATGGTTCATTCCAGGGGATTGTGACGTTAGAAGATATTTTAGAGGAAATTGTCGGCGAAATCAGTGATGAGCATGACATGCATATCACCGGTGTGCGCGCGCAACCGAACGGGTCATATCTGGTGAATGGCGATGTCACGATCAGGGATTTGCGCCGTGAATTGGATTGGGATTTGCCCGATGAACATTACACCACGATTGCCGGGCTCTTGCTCTATGAGACGCGCGAGATTCCCGGGCCGGGGCAAAAATTCCGCTTTTATGATTTTGACTTTGAAATTGTGCGTAAGCAACGCAACCAAATCACCGTGGTGCGTGTGATCCCGCCGCTCAAGACTGAGGCTCAGTCAACCACTCCGCAATCGGCTTAATCTGGTGATCGGGGTAGAGTGAGGGCACATGCCCGCAATCATCGAATGTGATCACATCCATGGGCGCGCCGATTTTGCGGCGTTGCATTTCCTCCAGAGTTTTGAGCGGAAATAGACTTGAGAGAGCTCCGCGCAGTGCCAAAACCGGTTGGGTGATGCGGTCCCAACAATGCCATAAATTCTCACTCCCCAATGGGTGAGTTTCAAAAACCTCGACAATTTTTGGATCAAAATTGCGGATGTATTTGCCCGTCGCGTGGTCAAGTTTTAATGAGGTTTTGGCGAAATGAATCCACATTTCTTCATCCATCGCGCCGCGGGAATAGGCGGTGCCAAGAAACCTCTTCATAATCGGTACGGCGTCTTCAATTCGCGTGTAAGCCACATTCATTTTGATCACCATGGCGATAAAATCAAGATCGGCCTGCGGGACATCGGGGCCAATGTCGGAGAGGATTAATTTGCGAATGCGCGCGGACCCGGCCGCCATATGAAACCCCAACAGTCCCCCCATTGAGACACCAAGCCAGTCACAAGGTCTTTGCGCCGAAATGCCGATGATGTCAAAGGCCGCATGAATATCTTTTAAATATTGCACGAAACAATAATCCTGCGGGTCATCAAACCATGCGCTTTGCCCGCGCCCCGGCATATCAATTGCGATCACGCGCCGCGATAAAATCTGCGCCATATAGCGGCCCAGATAGGCAAAATCCTGTGTGGTGCCGGTGAGGCCATGCACGCAAAATAAGGGCGGTTGTTTCGCGTGCTCATTCGTGTGACCGTCCGTGTGTTCATCGCCCCAGCTCTCAAGATGCAGATCATAAGATTGCCCCGATTTGGTCGTGGTGGTGAAGTAAAATGATGTCATGATTCTAAGCTCTCTTAATGTCGCAGCTTCGCTTGAGCCGTCACCGGCAATTCAGTCTTCCCAGCATAAGCATAAGTATAAGTATAACAAAAAAACCTTTAAAAACCATTCGCAAAGCCTAAAAAATCAGTATAATCTGAGGCAAAATAAATTCCATTAGAGTTAGGACCAAATTTATGAACGCTCAATCATCCGTAACACCAAAAGCCGCTCAAAATTCTTGCGATGCGAAAGCCGCCGCCTGTGCGGGCTCCCTCACCATTGATCAACTGCGCGACATGTCGAACGCCATCAGGTTTTTGGCGGCGGATGCGGTGGATCAGGCCAATTCGGGTCATCCCGGTATGCCCATGGGAATGGCCGATGTCGCCACCATCCTGTGGTCAAAATTTTTGAAATTTGATGCGTCCTGCCCCACATGGTTTGACCGTGATCGCTTTATTCTTTCCGGCGGGCATGGGTCTATGTTGCTTTATGCCGTTAATCATTTGACCGGATATAAAAAAATGACAATGGCAGAGATTAAAAATTTCCGTCAGTTGCATTCGCTCACTCCCGGCCACCCCGAGGTCATGGCGGATGCAGGGATTGAAATGACCACGGGTCCGCTGGGGCAGGGGATTTCGAGTGCCGTGGGCTTTGCGCTCGCTGAACGAATTTTGGCAGCGCGGTTCGGGCAAGACATCATCAATCACAAAACCTATGTTTTTTGTGGGGATGGTGATTTGATGGAGGGAATCTCTCACGAGGCTTGCTCGCTGGCGGGGCATTTGAAGCTGGGCAATTTGATTGTGATGTATGATGATAATGAAATTTCGATTGACGGTGCGACTTCGCTGTCCTTTACCGAGGATGTGCTCAAACGTTTTGAGGCCTATGGCTGGCGGGCGCAGCGCATTAACGGCCATGATTTCGGTGAAATTGAGGCAGCGTTGAGCATGGCGCAAAATAGCGACCGCCCCGTATTGATTGCCTGTAAAACCAAAATTGGTTACGGCGCACCGAATAAACAGGGGACCCACGGCGTGCACGGCTCACCCTTGGGGGCTGCGGAAACGGCCGCCGCGCGGGCCCATATGAATTGGGCGCATGAACCGTTTACGGTGCCTGAAGACATTGGGCAATTGTGGCGGGCTGTGGGATCACGCGCGGCGCAAATGCAAAAAGATTGGCATGAAAATTTGGAAAAATCAGGGCATAAAAATTCCCTCGCGGCTGCGTGTGCGGTTGATATTTCGGCGCAAGTCAAGGATATTTTGGCGGGGCTCAAGGCCGAATTTGCCACTTCCCGGCCCAAATTGGCGACTCGCGCTGCATCGGGTAAGGTGCTGGAGGCTTTGGTGCCTGCGCTGCCGCAGCTCATTGGCGGGTCAGCGGACTTGACTCCGTCCAATAACACGCAAACCAAATCATCGAAGGTGATATCCGCCAATTCAGCCTATGAAGGGCAATATATCCATTACGGCGTGCGCGAATTTGCCATGTGCGCGGTGATGAACGGGTTGGCGTTGCATGGCGGTTGCATCCCCTATGGCGGCACGTTTATGAGCTTTACCGATTATTGCCGCCCGGCCATTCGGTTGGCGGCACTCATGAAACAGCGCGTGATTTATGTGATGACTCATGACTCAATCGGTCTTGGGGAGGATGGCCCCACTCACCAGCCGGTTGAACATTTGGCGGCTCTGCGGGCTATCCCCAACCTTTTGGTGTTGCGCCCCTGTGATGCCATGGAAACTTTGGAGGCATGGGAGATTGCGATCAATAACACCACGGGCCCGACAGTGTTGGCATTAACGCGCCAGGCTTTGCCGGCCTTGCGTGCGGAGGCGCAAGAAAACCTCTCGGCGCGCGGGGGGTATATTATCTCACCCGCTCAAGCCACGCCTAAAGTGGTGATTGCGGCCACCGGGTCGGAGGTTTCGATCGCGGTGGAGGCGCAAAAAATGTTAGAGCAAGAGAATATCCCAACGCAAGTGATCTCCCTTCCATCTTTTGAACTTTTTGCGCAGCAAAATGAGGGCTATCGCACCGAGGTTTTGGGCGATGATCGCGCCGTGCGTATTGGGGTCGAGGCCGCCATCCGCATGGGGTGGGATGGTGTACTTGGTTCCCGCGCCGGCTTTATCGGCATGAAGGGGTTTGGAGAGTCTGCGCCGGCCGAGGTGCTCTATCAACATTTCGGCATAACTTGCCAAGCGATTGTGCAACTGGCTAAGGAGAAACTCTCTGCATCGTGATAACCGATCAATACTTGGAATACTGAACTCCTGGACGTTATTCCAAGTAAAGATTGATAAAAAAGGATTTTATAAGCATGTCCCAAATCTCCTCTGGCCCCAAGCAAGCCGTCTATTTGAAGGATTATCAAGCCTGTTCGTTTAGCGTCCAAAAAATTGATCTGGAGTTTGATATTAACCCTCCTCACGCGCCGGATTTGGTGGTGGTGAGTGCTCTTGGAATCTATCAGAAAACGGACAAGACCGCGCAGCATCTCATGCTCAATGGGGAGTGGATGAAATTCCTCTCCGTTGAGATGGATGGGCGCGAGTTGCGCGCGGATGAATTTTCGCAAGATGATGAGGGATTAAAAATTTATAACGTTCCCGACCGTTTTAGTGTCATGGTGCGGACCTGTTTTAATCCTTTGGAAAATACGGCGTTGGACGGGCTTTATGAATCGGGCGGTAACCTCACCACCCAATGTGAACCGCACGGATTCCGCCGCATTACCTATTATCTGGATCGCCCCGATGTGTTGAGCATTTTCACCACGAAAATTATAGCGGATAAGCAAAAATTCCCCGTACTGCTCTCAAACGGTAATTTGGTGGAGGAGGGGGCGAGTGATGATCATCGCCACTATGCCGTGTGGCATGATCCGTTCCCGAAACCTTGTTATTTATTCGCGTTGGTGGCGGGCGATTTGAAATTCATTCAGGATGAATTTGTGACAATGACAGGCCGCAAGGTGGATTTGCGCATTTATGTGCGCGATGGCGATCAACGGCAATGTTACCATGCCATGGACTCACTTAAAAAATCCATGAAATGGGATGAGGATGTCTATGGTCGCGATTACCAATTGGACCGGTTTAACATTGTGGCTGTGTCTGATTTTAACATGGGGGCGATGGAAAATACTTCGCTTAACATCTTTAACACCGCCCTTGTTCTGGCGCATGAAGAAACGGCGACAGACCTTGATTTTATGCGGGTTGAGGCCGTGATCGCCCATGAATATTTTCACAATTGGACGGGCAACCGTGTGACCTGCCGCGATTGGTTTCAACTCTCGCTGAAGGAAGGATTGACGGTTTACCGCGAGCATGAATTTTCATCCGATATGAATTCACGCGCGGTCGGGCGGATTGATAATGTGGAATTGTTGCGCACCACACAGTTTCCCGAGGATGCAGGGCCGCTCGCGCACCCTGTGCGCCCTGATCACTACATTCAGATCAATAATTTTTACACCACAACCGTCTATGAGAAAGGATCGGAAGTCGTGCGGATGCAGGCAATTTTGCTCGGCCCCGAATTATACCGCGCGGCAACGGATTTGTATTTCAACCGCTTTGATGGTCATGCCGTCACATGCGATGATTTTGTTGCCTGTATGGCGGAGGTTTCGGGCAAGGATTTGCAGCAGTTTAAACTGTGGTACACCCAGGCCGGCACACCTGAAATTACGGCGGCGAGTCATTATGATGACGCGCGTGAGCAATTCAGCCTCACGCTTTCGCAACATATTCCCGACACGCCGGGGCAAACCAACAAATTGCCCATGCATATTCCGATTAAATTCGGCCTTTTATCCCGGGACGGGCGAGAGGTAATCGCGCCGCAAGTGTTGGAGCTCAAGGAACGCAGCGAAACTTTTATCTTTGATAATATCGCGTCCCGTCCGGTGCCCTCTTTGTTACGCGATTTTTCGGCCCCTGTGCGGTTGACCACTGACCTTTCCGAGGATGATTTGCGGCTTTTGATGGTGCATGATACGGATGGGTATAACCGGTGGGAATGCGCACAAATCCTCTCGCTCCGGCTTATCAACCGCATGATGGATGCGCTGGAGTCGGGGCATACGGCGCTCACCGATCGCGCCTATCTGGACACGGTGTCAACCTTGTTAAAATCTGCACAAGATCAGTTAAACGGTAGGCAAGCGGGGGGTAATCAGGACCTCGCCTTAATCGCGCGTATGCTCGCTTTGCCGCACTACGCCATGATTGCACAGGAACGCAGCATTGTGGATCCTGAACATATCTATCTGGTCACCCGAAGAATTGAACTTGATATAGTCTCGCATAATGAAGGAGTATTGCGCGAGATTTACCAACTATTGAATCGCCGCGAAGCCTATCATTTTGATGCAGATTCAATGGCGCGCAGGGCGCTCAAATCACTGGTTTTGGGGTTATTAAGTGCGCGATATGATGATGGCGCTGCGCAATTATGTGCGGATCATTACATTCAGGCCAATAACATGACCGACCGTATGGCCGCGCTTAAAACTCTGGTGAATTGTGAAGGACAATTGCGAGAGAAAATCTTGGCGGAGTTTTATCATAGCTATGCCGAATATCCGTTGGTGGTCGATAAATGGTTTGCCGCGCAGGCAAGCGCAATCAGGCCGCAAACGATTGATGATATAAGCACCCTCCAAACCCACGCAGATTTCAACATTAAAAACCCAAATCGGGTTCGTTCACTGTTCGGCACATTGGGGCTGCGCAATTTGGTGATGTTTCACCGGGCGGATGGTGCGGGGTATGAATTGTTGGGTGATTTTATCGCACGCCTGGATCCGATCAACCCGCAAATTGCCTCACGCTTGCTGACGTCATATCGTGAATGGAAACAATATTCACCGGCGCGCCAAGCCCATGTGGCGCGGGTGTTGCAAAATATTTTGGCGCAAAAAAACCTCTCGGCCAACGCCTATGAAATCGCCAGCAAAATTTTGGGTGAGATTAAATAAAACTCCCCATGAAAAATCGGAATGACGCAGGTCGCTATGGTGCCTTCGATTTATGATCTTCAGGATTTTTACGCGGCACCGGGGGGCCGCACCGTCAGGCGCGCCATCGCCCATCATATTGAAACATGGTGGGACAGTGTGCGCGGGTTGCGCGTGATTGGCATTGGTTATGCTCAACCCTATCTGGATAGTTTTTTGGAAGAGGCCGAGCGAGTCATTTGTCTTGCTCCTGCGGCCCAGGGAAGCCACCCATGGCCCAAATCCGCGCCCAATTTAACGGCATTGGTTGAGGAAACCGAACTCCCCTTGGAAACCAATTCGGTGGACCGTATTTTGCTGATACACTCACTGGAATATGCGGAATTGCCGAGTATGAATTTACAGGAAATTTGGCGGGTTTTGAAAAGCAGCGGGCGGTTGATTGTGGTGGTTCCCAATCGGCGGGGATTGTGGTCGCGTGCGGAATGGTCGCCCTTTGGTCACGGCACGCCCTATTCTTATGATCAACTACGCAATATTTTGCGTGATCAATTATTTGTGCATGAACGTTCCACATCGGCACTTTATATGCCGCCCACACGGTCAAAATTGCTGCGCAATATTGGGGAAAAGTTAGAGCATACTCTTCCCTATCTCCTTCCCGGAATTGGCGGTGTGCATATTGTGGAGGTAAGTAAGCAAATCTACTCCGGTCTGCTCAAACCTGCCTCCAACCGAATTATCATCCGCACCCGCCCCGAATTGGCCCCGACTCCGCGAGTTGGCCAGTGATGGGGGTGGCCAGTGACGGTTTGGCTTGACGGTTTGTCTTGATGGTTAAAATTTTTTTATGCGCATAAGCGTTCGGGGGAGAGGGAGAGTTCAGTCCCGCTGATCCATCCCCCGCCGATCATGCGGTCGCCGATAAAGCACACGGCGGCCTGACCCGGTGAGATGCCATATTGGGGAGTGGGGAGCGTCAAGACTGCGCGCCCCGCACCAAGCCGTTGCAGCGAGGCAGGACCCGCGCGCGTGGCTGAACGCAGTTTGACCTCGATCTCCATCTGATCTGCCGGCATATCATCCGCGATCAACCAATTACACTGCTGAAGATGGACAATGTCGCGGGCGAGCGCGTGTTTCGGCCCCACAATAATTTGCGCTTGTTCGGCATCGATTTTGATCACATAGAGCGGCTCATTATTCTCGGTAATCCCGCCGCCCACACCGATGCCTTTGCGTTGGCCGATCGTGTAATGGATGATGCCGTCATGCCGCCCCAATACGCGCCCGTCCAGATGCACAATATTTCCTGCGCGGGCGGATTGCGGCGCGATTTTCTTCACCACCGCCGCATAATCGCCGTTCGGCACAAAACAGATATCCTGAGAGTCCGGCTTTGCGGCGTTGACCAGTCCCAGACGCTCTGCCTCCATCCGCGTTTTTTCCTTGGTCCAACCGCCCAAGGGAAAGCGCAGAAAATCAAGCTGTTCTTGAGTGGTCGCAAAGAGGAAATAACTCTGGTCCTTGCTGGTGTCCACGGCGCGGTGAAGTTGTGATCCTTGGGGCCCGCCGAGACGCTGCACATAATGGCCGGTGGCCATGCAATCGGCACCCAGATCATGCGCAACCTTCAAAAGGTCATGAAATTTCACGGTTTGATTGCATTTCACACAGGGAATAGGGGTTTCGCCCTTCAGGTAACTCCCCACAAAATCATCAATCACCGATTGGCGGAAATTACTTTCGTAATTGAGCACATAGTGCGGAAATCCGCGCTCCTGCGCCACTTGCTTGGCGTCATAAATATCTTTACCGGCACAGCACGCGCCCTTTTTGGCGATGGCTTCCCCGTAATCGTAAAGTTGCAATGTAATGCCCACCACATCATAGCCCTGTTCATGAAGAAGGGCCGCAACAACCGATGAATCCACCCCGCCCGACATGGCAACCACCACGCGGGTTTGAGACGGGGGCTTGGCAAAACCAAGCGAGTTGAGGGCGGTATCCGGCTGCGTATCCATCAAAGCAATCGCATGATCAAAATCTATATATACTTGCAATACTGAACTCCCGGACGTTGTCACTTCGCTCCTAACGTAGTCTCCCTACGCTTCGTCGCTTGTTCCTAGCCGGCAATTCAGTATTCCGAGTATAGTTGGGACTATACCCGTATTTTAACCGAAAAACAATATTTTGTCATATGGCTTTTTAATATACATATAAAATATTGCAATTTTTATTTGTGAAGACAAACGTTTTAAGGCACCATGGATAAAATAAGATTATTTAGTTGTGATAAGGTGGATATGTTATGAATTATAAAATTCGCCCCGCAGGTTCGGGTGACTTACCTAAATTTGCTGAAATCCATGTGAAGTCTTGGAGTAATGCCTATCAGAATATTGTGCCACAAAATATTCTTGACGACATGACAGAGCAAAAATCTCTTCAGATTTGGCAGAGGACATTTCAAAAATATCCTCAAAATTTGACTCTAGTTGAGCAAGAGCAGGGTGAAATTGTGGCTATATGCTGCGCTGGACCTTGCGATTATCCGGGCGAGGGGGTTGATTGGGAAATATATGGGCTTCATGTGATGCCAAGCCTCCGTAGTCAAGGGATTGGGGCGGCCTTGTTGCAAGATGCTTTGGCCCGTGCGCGCCTTGCCAGAGCACAAAAAGCAATCGTATGGACCATTGAAAAACTTGATCGCAGCCGAAAATTTTACCAAAGAGAGGGCGGTCAGTATTACAAAACAAAGCAATGGCCCCTTATCCCTAGCCTCAATGAGGTATCTTATTATTGGGATATTAAAGTCTCATCATAAAGCATGAATAAGCCTTAATACACCCGCTTCTTAGGCGGGATAACATCCACTTCATCGGTCAGGGTTTTGAGAATCACGGGGCGGTAATCAATTGATGTTTTGCCCGCCGGGTCCACCCATACCACACTATGTTTCATCCATACATCATCGTTGCGATCGGGGAAGTCTTCGCGGGCGTGGGCGCCGCGGCTTTCCTCACGATTAACCGCCGAATACATCGTCGCCACAGCTTGGGAAAGCAGATTATCCAATTCCAAAGTTTCAACCAAATCCGTGTTAAAGACCATGGAACGGTCCCCCACGCGCACGTCCCGGAGCGTATCAAAAACTGCGGAAATTTGCGTGCATCCTTCGCGCAAACTCTCCCCTGTTCGGAAGACGGCGGCGTGATTTTGCATGGTGCGTTGCATGTTCATGCGAATATCGGCGGTTGGTGTTTGGCCGCCGGCATTGCGGAAACGGTCAAATCGCGCCAAGGCCTTTTCAATGCCCTGGCCGGAAATTTTGCGGTGGCGGCTTTTGGGTTTGACAGTCTCTGCCGCGCGAATGGCTGCCGCGCGCCCGAACACCACCAGATCAAGCAGGGAGTTTGATCCCAAACGGTTGGCCCCGTGGACAGAGACGCACGCGGCCTCCCCAATCGCCATTAAGCCGGGCACGACATGGTTCGGATCACCCGCCACCGGTGTGACCACTTCGGTCCGCCAATTGGTCGGAATGCCGCCCATATTATAATGCACGGTGGGGAGGACGGGAATCGGTTCCTTCGTCACATCTACGCCCGCAAAAATCTTGGCGGTTTCGGCAATGCCGGGTAGTCGAGAATGAATAATATCGGGGTCCAGATGCTCGAGATGCAAATGGATATGATCCTTATGCGGTCCCACCCCGCGGCCTTCGCGGATTTCGATAGTCATGGAACGCGAGACCACATCGCGGCTCGCTAAATCCTTGGCGGATGGGGCGTAGCGGAGCATGAAACGCTCCCCCTCTGAATTGGTTAAATATCCGCCTTCACCGCGCACACCTTCGGTAATTAGGCACCCGGCGCCGTAAATGCCCGTGGGGTGAAATTGCACAAACTCCATATCCTGCAGCGGTAATCCCGCGCGCAGCACCATCGCGTTGCCGTCCCCCGTACAAGTATGGGCGGAGGTGCAGGAGAAATAAGCGCGGCCATATCCACCGGTGGCCAACACGGTTTGATGCGCGCGGAAAACATGGATGGTGCCGTCATTGAGGTTCCACGCCACAACGCCGACGCAGCTTCCGTCATCTTCCATGATCAAATCAAGCGCAATAAATTCGATAAAAAATTCAGTTTTGTATTTGAGTGCCTGAGTATATAGCGTGTGCAAAATCGCGTGGCCCGTGCGGTCGGCTGCGGCGCAGGTCCGTTGTGCCGTGCCCTGTCCGTAATGGGTGGTCATACCGCCAAAGGCGCGTTGGTAAATTTTCCCCTCTGCCGTGCGGGAAAACGGTACGCCGAAATGCTCCAGTTCAATAATCGCGGGAATGGCTTCCTTACACATATATTCGATTGCGTCTTGGTCACCGAGCCAATCCGACCCCTTAATCGTATCATAAAAATGGAATCGCCAATCATCTTCGCCCATATTGCCGAGCGCGGCGGAAATTCCGCCCTGCGCCGCCACAGTGTGTGAGCGGGTGGGGAAAACCTTGGAGAGGCACGCGACCTTTAACCCGCTTTGTGCCATGCCCATCGCGGCGCGCAACCCCGCACCGCCGCCGCCGACAACCACAACATCATACTCATGGGTAATAACTTCATAGGCCATTTTTGATGATTTCCACTTGAATTTTTAAAGACTGGTATCTTAAAGATTCGTATCTCAAAGATTCTTATTCTAAAGACTGGCATCCTTTTTACCATGCCAATCAAAAAGATAAAGGGGAAAATGTCAGTCTTCCACTGAAAAAATATAGAGTCGATGAGGAGGTTTTTAATATCCGCCGATAAAAAGTCCGCGCATGTCTTTGTCCTCTAACGCGCGGCCGGTGCCCAAAGCCACACAGGAAAGCGGGTCTTCGGCGACCATAATCGGGAGTCCGGTCGCATGACGAAGCAAATGGTCAAGGTTTTTGAGCAACGCCCCGCCACCCGTTAACACAATGCCCCGTTCAAAAATATCGCCGGCGAGTTCGGGCGGCGTGTTTTCCAACGCCAATTTCACACCTTCGATAATTTGCCCCAAAGGTTCGATCAGGGCCTCAGAAACTTGGCGTTCTGTCACCACCACCTCTTTAGGGACGCCGTTGATCAGGTCACGCCCCTTGATTCGCATGGTGCGCCCCGGCCCTTCGGCAGGGGGGAGGGCTGAGCCGATTTCTTTTTTGATCCGCTCCGCCGTGGCCTCACCAATCAAGAGATTATGCACGCGGCGAACATAGGCCATAATGGCTTCATCCATTTTGTCACCCGCGCAGCGCACGGATTTGGCGTAAACAATATTTTTAAGCGAGATCACCGCGACCTCTGACGTGCCGCCGCCGATGTCCACAATCATGGATCCCACAGGTTCATGGACCGGCAAACCCGCGCCGATGGCCGCGGCCATGGGTTCTTCGATCAGGTCCACTTCGGATGCGCCGGCACTTTCGGCTGAGTCGATAATGGCGCGCTGTTCCACGGGGGTTGATCCCGCGGGCACACAAATCAACATTTTGGGGGAGACAAAAGAGCGGCGATTATGCACCTTGCGAATGAAATGCTTGATCATTGCCTCAGTGACATCAAAATCGGCAATCACCCCGTCACGAAGCGGGCGAATTGCCTGAATATTGCCGGGCGTACGGCCCAGCATCTGTTTGGCTTCAATCCCCACCGCGCGCACAATCTTGCGCCCGCCTTCAATGGAAATGGCAACGACGGAGGGTTCATTGAGCACGATGCCGCGGTCGCGCACATACACCAACGTATTGGCGGTGCCTAAATCAATGGCCATATCGGCTGACAGCATACTGAATATTCTGGCGAACATGCGAAAGCCTGCTTACATGACAGCAACCAAAGATTAAAAAAGAGCCATCACAAGATGCAATGAATCCCGTAAGGACAAGGACGATCTACCGAGTAATTTACCCAAGATGTCACCCGGAGAATACCCCAGGAGTCTACCTAAAATTCTAGCCTTGGCGCGCCTTGCAACGCGGGTCTTTTTTATTAATCACATAGACGCGGCCCTTACGGCGCACGACACGGCAATTACGGTCACGGGTTTTGAGGGTTTTGAGCGAGTTGACGACTTTCATCGTAAGAATCCTTTTTAAAAATCTGATATAATCTTCTTGTAAATCGCGACTTTAGTGACTCTCACCCTCGAAGTCAATCTTTTTTTGCGTGCCGATAATGGTTTGAAAAATGCCCTTCAAACGTTTCACGACATCGAAAAATTTTCTTGCGATTCTAGAAATTATTTTGTATTCAATGGCCGTAATTGCGTAACTTTAAACGGTGAGACTCCGTATGACTGAGACAGTTCTGGCTCCGACAGCTCCGACAGGCCCAATGGCCCCAATGGCCTCAACTGCCCCGCCGGCACCCTGCCTTGCGGGGGACGTCCGAAAGGAAAACCATTACAAGACCATCGTTATTTCCGATACTCATATGGGTGATCCGGCCGCGTTAGCGGCCTTTCTTTTGGAGTTTTTTCGGCATAATTCCTGTGACCGATTGATTCTCAACGGCGATATCATCGACGGGTGGGAAATGATACGCAAAAAATCCCGACCTTTCACGGAAATGGAAGCGCGGGTTTGGGATGCCATTAACCATTTGTCATCACAAGGTGCCGAAGTCATTTATATCCGCGGCAATCATGATGAGGAAATTACACTCAAAAAACATGGACTTGTCGGCAAAACACCGCACGAATTTAAGGATCCGGAATCGGGCAGATCGGCAGAAATTTTATTCAAGCGGTGCCATATATTTGAGGATTCTCGCGGGCGATCTGTCTTTGCTCTGCATGGGGACACGTTGGACAAAGATTTAAAGTTTTTGGTTGAGCATTTTTTGGGGCCTCATTTAGATCATGCAATTGAGGATTTGGATGCATTAAACGCACAATTGAGAGCGTTCCTTTCAGGAAAAGGGCGCATACGACGTTCAGCGTTAAAATCAGTTAAAGATATTGTTTTTAAACATTTAAAAAGAAAATACAAACTCGATAAAGAGTTTATTAAGTATTGGAAAAATCAGGATTTTGATATCGTTTTGATGGGGCATATTCATATCCCGTCCAAAAAAACCTATTATCGTCCCCATTCAAAAACCGGCGAAGAACATAAAGTAAAAGTCCTTAATTCGGGTGACTGGGTTGAGAATTGTACTTTTATCGTGGAGACCGAGGAAGGGAAATGGCATTTAAAACATTTTGACAAACAGCTAAAGCGAAAAAATATCAAAGTCTTGCCGTCGGAAGCTGCCCCCAATGAATATGCGGGCATACGCGGGGTAACGTTTGAAGGACTAGAAAAATTTCGTGACATTTGGCCGGGGAAAGACGTTGATAGGCTAAGCGGAAAATTTGCAAAACATGCCCATCGCTATGCTAGCTATCTGGATGGTTATTATAACATATCCTGCATAAATGCGTTCAGTAGGGCTGCCGCTCAAAACAAGGAGGACCAAGGACTAGAGGTTCTGTTAAAACTCTGTCATCGGACTCATCTTGAGCTGTTCTCAATCGCAAAACAATTATTTCCGGTTAAAGTTGATTTTAATAAAGAATTTGAAACATCGATTTATTTGGGATTGATGAGGGAGTTCAATAGAGCGCATTTTAATGATGGCAAATCGACCCAAAAAGATGTCACGCTAGAGCAATATTTGAAAATGATGAAAAAAGTTTATATGGAGCAGTATGAGAGGCTTTCACGCGCGCCTCAAGCGGCTTAATAAAATTTTGCCGCCAGTTTTGAAAATGACTTTGATAATGATTTTATGATGTGGATTTTAACCATTTCTTCTGTAATCTTGTGTAATCTAGGGACCTGATTCAACCCAAAATCACCCATCGATAGCATGACCACATTATCATCAAGCTCTGAATTATCGGCCACTGAAACTCGTTCCGGGTTGCCGAATACGGCCCCGAATACGGGCCCCCTCTGGACAGCTTCGCATGAACGCCGCGCGCAATCGCATTTGATGAAATTTGCCGTGTTAAACGGATTTAATGCGGATGTGGATTATGCCACGCTTCACCATTGGTCAGTGACCCAAATCGGGCCGTTTTGGTCGGCTTTTTGGGATTATGCGGGCATTATCGGCGATAAGGGCCAAGTGATTATTGAGCATGAAGGGGAGATGGAGCGGGCGCAATTTTTCCCCGATGCCCACCTGAACTGGGCGGAAAACATGCTGAAGCGGCGTGATCGTTCCACGGCCATTATCTTTCGGGATGAGCAAGGGCGCGAGCGCAGCTATAGTTTTGAAACATTGGCGCAGCTTGTCTCGCGGTTACAACAGGCATTACAGGCCGCGGGAATTGTGGCGGGGGACCGTATCGCGGGATATCTTCCAAATTTGCCTGAAACATTAATTTCTGCGATGGCCTGTGCTTCATTGGGGGCCGTATGGTGCTCGGCGTCTCCTGATTTTGGCGCGCAAGGGGTGGTCGATCGTTTCGGCCAAATTGAACCCAAAATCATGATCACGGTTGACGGATATTTTTATGGCGGCAAAACCATTGATATTCGCCCCAAAATCAAAGAAATTTTACCGCAATTGCCGAGTGTTGAACGGGTGATCATGATTCCGTTTGTGGATGAGGCCCTGGATGAGGCCCTGGATAAAGCCTTGGATAAAGCCTTGGATAAATCCGGCGTGATTGACGATATTTCCGGCGCGCAATCCATTCATGATTTTATGGCGCCCTATGCGGCTCAGGACCCCATATTCCGGCGTGTCCCGTTTAATCATCCGCTCTTTATCATGTTTTCATCCGGCACCACGGGCATACCGAAATGTATTGTACACGGGCATGGCGGCACGTTGTTGCAACATATGAAGGAACACCAGTTGCAATGTGATATTAAGCCGAATGACCGGGTTTTTTACTTCACCACCTGTGGGTGGATGATGTGGAATTGGCAGATTTCAGCGTTGGCCAGCGGGGCCTGTGTTCTGCTTTACGACGGTTCGCCATTTTATCCCGACCCCTATGCGTTGTGGGATTATACCGACCGGCATGAAGTGACATTATTCGGCACCGGGGCGAAATATATTGATGCGCTCAAGGCCGAAGGATGCTGCGTCAAAAATCATTTTAAACTTGAGCATCTGAAAACCATCACCTCCACCGGGTCACCGTTGGTGCATGAGAGTTTTGAGTATGTCTATGACACGATTAAATCCGATGTGCATTTGGCCTCAATTTCCGGTGGCACCGACATTGTGTCATGCTTTGTGATCGGGAATGTGTTTGATCCCGTCTGGCGCGGCGAAATTCAGGGTGCAGGATTGGGCTATGCCATTGATGTGTATGATGACACAGGGGCCCCTGCGCCTGTGAGTCAGGCAGGTGAAATGGTCTGCACCCGCCCCTTTCCCTCCATGCCGATTTATTTTTGGAATGATGAGGGGCGCGCGCGGTATCATAAGGCCTATTTCGACCGGTTTGAAAATGTCTGGTGCCACGGGGATTGGATTGAACGCACGCATCACGGCGGATTTATCATTATGGGCCGATCAGATGCAACGCTTAATCCCGGCGGCGTACGGATCGGTACAGCCGAAATTTATCGCCAGGTGGAAAACATCCCGGAGGTCGCAGAATCCCTCGCGGTTGGGCAATTATGGGAGAATGATGAGCGGGTTATTTTATTCGTACGCTTAAAAAACGGCATCACATTGGACGAAGATTTAAAAATGCGGATTAAACAGAAAATTCGCACCGGGGCCTCGCCGCGCCACGTCCCCGCCAAAATCATCGCGGTGGCCGATATTCCGCGCACAAAAAGCAATAAAATTGTGGAATTGGCCGTCAAGGAAATTATTCACAACCGCCCCGTGCGCAATATCCATTCCCTCGCGAACCCCGAATCGCTAGAGCTCTATAAGGATTTGGCGGAGCTGAAACTGGCGTGAGGGTCTGTTGAGAGCATTTTGTTGTGATTAACCGGCCTCCGCTTAATCGCCAAAAGCTTTAGCAAAAGAAAAAGGGGAAGAATGATCCTCCCCTTACTCCCTGTTGAACGTTCCGGTTCGAAATTACCAAGTGTCATAAAACATAGAGCAGAACACCCGCCCATACGATTGCAAGACTTGCTAATGTGATCCCTGCTTTTACAACTTGTGGCATGTCCACCTCCTGTCAGAAGACGTCTTTACAACATAGTCTATATTCATTATGCGACAAGCCGTCGCATGTGTCAAATAGTCCGTGTGCTGCAAAGCCGCAGAAATTAAGGGTTTATTCATAATTTGGTTGATAGGTGAAGTGACGGCCTTTTAATCGCAAAATGCTTTAATTGTTGCCGAATTGGCGTTGGCAGCAATCCTTGTGCGCGCACGGGCAGACAGGCGGGTTGGAAATGATGAGGGACGGCGGTGCGCTGGTTAACTCCGCAACCCTCTTGACGGCCCCCTCCCTATCCCTCTCAATATCCCCATTCAGCGTTTCCAAAGCCAACTCCTTTAATCCGTTGATAAACTCCGGGTGGGTGCCCACCGTGGGAACACGTTCAAAATCGGGAACGCCGATGGAATGCGCCAAATGGCGATATTCTTCCTCAATTTCCACCAAAGTTTCCACGTGCTCGCTGACAAAGGCATGGGGGTAGATGAGGATCGGCACCTGATCGAGCGCAGCCTTTTGAATCGCTTCATCTGTACTGGGGCCGATCCAGGTCAGCCGCCCCACGCGACTTTGGTAACACACCATCCAATCAAGATCGGAGATGCCCAACGCCGCCACAATTTTTTTGGCCGTTTCTTCGCATTGCCATTGATACGGGTCGCCCTGTTTGATGATGATTTCGGGGAGGCCGTGGGCGGAGAATAATACACGCGGCGCGCGGCCCAATTCCCGCGTCATGTCATCATATTTTTGTCGGATGAGCGCGGCGGAGGCCCCGATAAACCCGTCCTCAAACGGGTAACAACACACCATGCGCGTGGGGAATTTCACCCCTGCATCGCTGCAGGCCTGCGTCCATGCCTGAAGCGACGACCGCGTCGTGGTTGTGGAATATTGCGGATAAAGCGGCAGCAAAATCACGCGGTCGGGGGCGAAATCCGCGACCTCACTAACCACCTGCGGGGCCATCGGGTGCCAATAACGCATGCAGGTAAAAACTTTGAAAGTTTGCGTTTCATCAGTGCTATTAAGCACGGATTCGAGTGCATTTGCCTGTGCCGTCGTGTTTTCCAACAGGGGGCTTTTGCCGCCCAAACGACCGTAAGCGTTGCCGGCCTCAACTTTCGTGCGTCGGCGCGCAATCAAGCGAGAGACCAAATACCGCACCGGCCACGGCGCGCGGATAATGTTTTTATCCATAAAGAAATTGATCAAGAACGGATAAATCGACTCTTTGCGGTCCGGCCCGCCAAGGTTAAATAGGATCACTGCGGTTTTGGGCATGGCGGGTTTTCCTGACGGGTTTTCCTGAAATAAGAACATGATCGGGGGATGATGATAGGGATATAGGGGGCTTTACAAAATCGTCGAGGCCTCAAGCGCCATGCGCATTTTGGCGATTTCGATTTGCGCGCGCAGGTCGATTTCATCCAAAAGACTACTCAGTTCCGCATCCTGAAGCCGTTCGCGGTGCGACGCCACCACATCGGCAATATCAATCAAATTGCCCACCGACAACGTCCCCGTGAGCATCCCAAGGCGGATTTTATCCAGTTCCTTTAGGATGTCATGCGCGCGTTTGCCCATGCGTTTGCGCGATGATTTTTCGCGCGGATCTTCGCTTTCTTGAGCGAGCAGCAAACTATCAATCCCCGCAATCATCGATGTGGCGCGCGTGTGTGCCGGGGCTTCGTTTTCCGTGTGAATGAGTTTGTCAAACTCCCCCGATTTGGACGATGATCCGGTCGCAGATTTGCGCGCGGCAGAGGTTTTTGCGGTGGAGTCTGGACCCTGGATTTTCATGATCAACTGAACCTTTTTTAATGGGCCGATTTTAATGGGCAGAAAGAGCGTACGGCACGGAAACACCCCTCCATTATACACTATTTTTTCGCGCTGTGCAGTCGGCATATTTTGCCGAGCTCTTCGGTTTTTTCCCCTGTGGGTAGGAACGGGGCTCCACTTTCGCAACCCCGTAAAAGAAAAAGTCGAATGAATGAGACTTTTTCGCATATACGGGGTCTGGAGAGTAGATTTAGACCCCGCATCAAGTGCGGGGTTACGAAATTTGACGGGTGGTGGAATTCGTGTTTATTTGTGACTATTCGTGCACATTCGTGGCTGAAAAAGCCACGAAATCCCTTGCGGTTTTGCGGTTAAAAACTCAGTCCGCGCCCATTCCAAAATATATTCATGACCACGCAAAATTCAAAAAATCGGCAGTAATTTTTTGGGCTCAAAAACTAGCCCCCAAGAATGGACTCCAGCACTGAAATCAACGGCAAATCAGCTTCCGGCATGCCTATATTATAAAGTTCGTGCGCATGGACCCATTGCAAATTCTGGTGGACCAAGGGGGTTGGATCGCCCTTCCACACGCGAATCATAAAAAGCGGCATCAAAAGGTGAAAATCCGGATAAGTGTGCGATGTAAACCCCGCCGCCATCATGCCGCACGGGCGGGTTTCGATGGCCAATTCTTCGCGTAATTCGCGCATCAGGGCAAATTCAGGGGTTTCGCCCGGCTCAATCTTACCGCCCGGAAATTCCCATAACCCGCCCATATCCTTATCCATCGGCCGTTGCCCGATCAAAATTTGTTTTTTGCGGTTGATCAGGGCCGCGGCCACCACCATCAATGTCTTTTTGTTCGGCGGGTCAGGCGGGGGCGCGAGTAGGGCTTCGGTACAACTGAGAAATTGAGCCATGAATATGCCTATATGTTGAAAAATTAAAAAACTATACAGCAGCATGAGTTGTTTTCAAGGCCTATTCCGTAAGCCTATTTTTGTATAACTTGACGAAAACCGTTGTTTATCGTACGACATGCGGGAGATTTAACAATGTGAGGGATCATGAAAAAGCCAAGCGATCAAAATTTATCACCATCAACCAAAGCCAATTCATCCGCCCTGTCCGGCGCCCTGTCCGGCCTGTCATTTGATACGCCGCCGCATGTGTTGATCCTTGAGGCCAGATTTTATGATGAAATCAACGATCTCTTGCTGGCGGGGGCGCAAAAGTTCCTGGAGGATGCCGGATGCAGCTATGAAGTGATCACGGTTCCCGGGGCATTGGAATTGCCGTCTGCGTTGAATTTCGCCGCGACGGCTGCGTTTACCCTAGAGCATGATGAGTTTGCCTATGATGCCTATGTGGTTCTGGGGTGCGTGATTCGCGGCGAAACCACACATTATGAGTTGGTATCCGAGAATTGCGTGCGCGGAATTATGGATGTTTCTCTGGGACAAAATTTGGCCGTGGGCAACGGGGTTTTGACGGTTGAAAATGTTGAACAGGCGATGGAGCGCGCGGATCCGGAGCGACTCAATAAAGGGGCAGGCGCGGCCGAGGCTGCGCTCAGGATGCTCAAAATCGCACAAAAATTCGGAGTCTCATCATGGGGGATGTGAAAAAAGCGCGGGGCGGAAAACCTTCGCCCAAGGCGCGGCGAACCACGGCGCGATTACAGGCGGTTCAGGCCGTCTATCAGTCCTTGCAAAACAAAGTCTCTCCCTTATCGCTCTATCAGGAATATGTCGATCATCGTCGCGGCATGGACATGGACGGCGAACAAATGATTGAATGTGACGCGGAACTATTTCGCCTGATTTTATCCGGCGTGACGGAACGGTGGGGCGATCTTGAACAGATCATCAAACCGCGGGTAGAAAAATTGGGGAGTTTGGCTAATTTACTCGCGGCTATTCTTATTTGCGGTACCTATGAACTCTTGGCGCATGGCGATATTGATAAGCCGATCATCATCAATGATTATATCAACATTACATCGGATTTTTATGCCGGAAATGAGCCAAAATTGATCAACGGTGTGTTGGATGATATTGCCAAGGAAGTGAGATTTTAAAGTGACTCTAAAGTGAGTCTAAAGTGATTTTAAGTCTTCTAGCCACGAACGACCGCGAACGGCCACAAAAAAGAAACCAGGCATAAAAAATGATCGTACCTTTATGGGCTATTTTGGGCATGATTGCCGCCTTTTTCTCTGCAGCAACGATGTTATTGCAAGAGCGCCTTAAGGTCAACGGGTTGGCTTTGGCGGTGTGGTGTAAAATTGCCTGTGTGGCGGCAACCTTTCCGTTTGTTTTAATGTTTGGCATTCCCGATGATCCGCTGTTTTATGGATTTCTTGCTATACAGGCGGTTACATTTGCCATTAGTGATGTGATTTGGTACCGCGAATTGCCGCATATCGGGGCGGGAGTCATCTCGCGGCTATTTCCGCTTACGGTGATTATCGGCTTTGGGCTATGGGTGGCGATTGAGCCTACGCAGATTCATAAATTTTTTGATCAACCCGTGATTGGTTCAGGCATTATTTTGACAATGGTCATGAGCATCTATTTCGCGATGTCGTTGCGAAAATGTCATTTGTCGATGGTGGCGTTGCGTAAAATATGGTTTGTATTGTTGGCAAATATCACGGGCCCGATTGTGGCCATGCTCTTGGCGTTGCATTCCAACCCGCAACAGGGTCCATGGGCGTATTTGTTTATTGAAGCCCTGATGATGTTTCCCTTGTGGCTTGGGTATATCGCCATCAAAAAACCTATTCCGTGGTCGGCGTTGATTGAGAAAAAAACTTGCCAAGGCGGGCTGATCATCGGGTTGGTGATGGTCGGCATGATTTACAGCTATGTTATCGGGTTTTATTATATTGATAACCCCGGATATTTAGGGGCTGTGCGCTTGCTTGACTCTGTGATCATTATCGCGGTTCACAAATACCTGAATAAATATGATGAAAGCAATATAAAGGCCGGGCTGGGGATTGTCGCCTGCGCCGTTGTGCTCATTATCCTTAAAAATAATTTCGGGTGAAAATGCGCTCAAGATTCGTGGCTAAAATATAAAGCCTATGCCGCTTCAAGAAAATCAAATTTTTGCTGGAGATCTACGGACACGAGTTGCGAGACTCCGCGTTCCGACATTGTGACGCCATAGAGCCGGTCCATGCGCGCCATAGTGAGGCGATGGTGCGTAATCACAATAAATCGCGTACGGCATTTTTGCACAATTTCCTCTAACATGCTGCACACGCGGTCCACGTTGGCATCATCGAGCGGCGCATCAATTTCATCCAATACGCAAATCGGGGCGGGGTTGGTTAAAAACATCGCAAAGATCAAGGCGGTGGAGGCCATGGTTTTCTCACCCCCCGAAAGGAGCGAGAGCGATTGCAAACTTTTTCCCGGCGGTGAAGCATAAATTTCGAGTGCTGCATCAAGCGGATCATCGGATTCAATGAACGCCAAATGCGCCGACCCGCCGCCGAACAGCCGCGTAAATAAGATTTGGAAATGGTGGTTGACGCTGTCAAAGGCTTGCTGCAATCGTTCGCGTGCTTCCCTGTTGAGTTTTTGAATGGCGCCGCGCAATTCCTGGATGGCCTGCATCAGGTCACTGCGCTCGGTTAATAATTTTTGCAGGGCTTGCTCAACCTCGGCCATTTCCACATCGGCGCGCAGATTAACCGGGCCCATCCCGTCGCGCTCGCGCACCAGGCGATCGCGCTTCCCGCGCAGCCGATCCATCGGTTCGGCATTGAGTGTCTCAAGAGTCATTTGTGAATGACTCCAAAGCTCCTCCGCACTCATCGCAAACTGATTATGAATGGATTGATGACATATGTTTAGTGTATCGTGCGCAGACTCAAGCATCGCCTGATTTTTCGCCCGTGACTCGCGTAAATTCATCAAGGATTGCTCGGCTTGTTTCAGATTTTGTGAGACGTTTGTGAGCGCACGTTCTTGCTCCGCTAATGCATCGGCCGCTTGATTTTTTGCGTTTTCCATGGTCTTGAGGTGATCCAACAAAGCCAAGCGACGCTGCGAAATCGTGTCGGGCCGGTTGGCGATATCATCCAATTTGCCCTGAAAAACTTGGGCGCGGTCATTCAATTCGCTCAAATGCTCTTGCGCGCGTGCAACCCGCTTTTCCAAACTTGCCAATTCTTCACCAATCGCCTGGCGGCGTGCAACCGCGCGGGCAATATCCTTTTGGAATGAATCGGCATGGGATTTGGCTTCGCTGAATGCGACCTGCGCCGCGGTCAGGGCCAATTTGCGTTGTTCAACCTCGACCGCTTCGCGTTGCAATGCGGCCTCATCAAACTGCGCCAATTCATTTGTCATGTCGTGCAATTGCGTGGCCACGTGATCATGGTCATGTTGCGCGATGGATTTTGCCTCTTCCAATTTGGCAATTTCTTGCCCCGTATGGGCGCGTTGTTCGATCAAACGATGCAATTCACTGCGTTTTGACGCTAGGCTTTGTTCATGCTGCCGCACGGAGGACTCGGAGGTCATGAGGGCTTGCTTGGCGGCCTGAAGGTTGTTTTGTGCGGCCCTGAGGGCTTGTTCACTATCCTCATACGCGGATTTCAGGGCGGGATGATCGGCGCGCAAATCATCCAATCGATTTTTATTTTTTAACCGAATGGCGTTGCGGTCCAGTGCCGCGGCATGGACGCGGTACCCGTCCCAGCGCCAATAGGTGCCGTTGCGTGAGACGATGGATTGCCCGGCTTTCAGATCACGGGCGGCCCTGTCGCCATCTTCATCCTGTTCGACAAATCCGATGAAATTGAGTGCGGTCGCGAGTGCGGGCGGGGCGTGAATATGCGCGGCCAAACAGGATACGCCCGCACCAAAAATTTCTGCCTGCCCCGCAGCGGAATGAGTAGGGGGAGGGGCAGAGAGTGCAGACTCATTCAATCCAGACTCCCTCACTCCAGAGTCATTCACTCTAGACTCTCTCACATCCACCCAATGTGCCGGGGATTTCGGATCAAGCGCAGCCATCACCGAATCACCCAATGCCTTTGAAAGGGCCAATTCAAACCCTTCGTCAACTTTGATATCCTCTAAGATAGGGCGAAAGCCGCTCTGGGCATCGGCTTTGAGGATATTTTCAAGCGCGCTGAGCTCTGATCCGCTGCGGCTAAGGGCTTCGCGGCTGCTATGCTGGGTCTGGCGGGCATGATCCAATGATGCCTGCGCGGCTTCAAAAGTCTCTCTCGCATGGGATTGTTGCCCACGCGCAGTATTGAGCTGCTGTTCAATTTCTTCAATCGCGGTGCGCAATTTTTCGATCGGGTGGTCTTGCTCCTGTTGAGTTTTTTTACGTTCAATTTGTTCGGATAATTGCGTGATACGTGATTTCAGGGCATTGAACTGCGCCGTGAGCTGCGAAAACCGTGATTGCAAATTCCCACGCGCCGCCCGTAAATTCGCGGAATTTTCCAATGCAAATTGATAATTTTCTTCGAAACGCCGCGCTTCGCCGCCCAATTCATCGCATTTGAGTTTTAAATTCGCAATCTCCTCATCAACATTTTCAGGGATGTGAATTGCGGATAATTCAGCCAATAATTTTTCACTCAGCTTACCGCCTTCGGCAATGGTTTGCTCTTCATGTTTTTGATCATTTTGCACATGTTGAAGCGAATCGCGAGATTCCTTAATCTGTTGCGCGATTTGTTTTTCTTCGTCATCCAATCGGCGCAATTCGAAATTCTGCGCCTGCCAAGCGGCCGCAGTTTCGGCCTGTTTTTCCCGCATGGGGGTGATGTGCTGCGAAATTTCACCATGTTGACGATTATATCCGGCGACCTCGGCCATCATGGCGGCGGTTTCAGTTTCAGAGTGGCGCAATGCGGATTGCATCTGGGCCACATGCTCGCGCGCAGCCACCCATTCCAACAAAACCAACCGCGTTTCCAATTCTTTGATATCGGCACTGATATTTTTATAACGCGCAGCCTGGCGGGCCTGACGTTTGAGTGAGTCAATTTGACTCTCCAACCCTGCCACGACATCCTGAAGCCGCGCGAGATTTTGGTCAGCCGCCTTAAATTTCAACTCTGCCTCATGGCGGCGGGCGTAAAGGCCGGAAATTCCCGCCGATTCCTCTAAAACTTGCCGCCGTTCGGCCGGTTTGGCATTGATGATCGCGGCGATACGCCCCTGGGAGACAATCGCCGCCGATTGCGCCCCAATTCCCAAATCAGCAAAGAGCATCTGGACATCACGTGCACGCACCGGTTTGCTGTTCACATAGTAATTCGATCCGCTGCCGCGTTCAATCCTGCGCACCACTTCGATTTCATCAACCGCATTGAATAATGGCGGGGCGGATCGGTCGTGATTATCGAGGATTACCGAGACTTCGGCATGGCTGCGCGCGGGGCGGCGACTGGTGCCGTTGAATATCACGTCATCCATATCGGTGCCGCGCAAACGCTTGGCTGAACTTTCGCCCATGACCCACGTTAAGGCTTCAACCAAATTGGATTTGCCGCACCCATTGGGCCCGACAATGCCCGTTAATCCCGGCCCAATATTCAGGTCGGTTTTATCAACAAAGGATTTAAATCCCTGCAAACGGAGTCGGCTGAAATTGGCCATTGTCACCAAATTTTTTTGAATCAGTTTTTATTCAACAGCTCGTTAAAAACATCCTTGTAAATTGACACGGGTTGATCACCCACGATGATTTTTTCACCGTCATTAATCACAAAGGTTGGTGTGGATTTAATGCTGTATTTTTTTTCGGCATTTTGAATTTCGGCGGCCAAAGCGTTTTTCAGTTCAACGCTGTTTAAGCACGCATTCACCTGCGCTTCGCCCAATCCCGCCAATTTGGCGTATTGAGTGAGTTTCACCTTATATTCCGGCACATATGCCCAATTTTTTTGTTGTTCGAACAGCAAATTCATAAAATTCACGAATTTATCTTCGGGCATACAGCGCAAAACTTGGGATGCCACCAACGCCGGGCCGTTTAGCGGATATTCCTTAAAAATAAACTGGACCTTACCGGTGTCCACATAATCTTGTTTGATCATAGGGAGTATCTTCGTATGAAAATCCGCACAATGCCCGCAGGTGAGCGAGGAATATTCAGTCACCTTGATTTTCGCGGTGGCACTGCCCAATGTACGCGGCTGCATCATGTGATCAATAGCGGCTTTGTCCAAGTTGAGCGGGGCAGCATCCTGGGGCTGCGAGTCCTCTAAATCAAGGGCATCAGTACTTGAAGCCGCAGGACGAATTTCATTGGCCGATTGCGGGGAAGTGGCGGCAGGGGCGGCAGGGGTAGGGGGGGATAATTCCGATTGCGGCTGCAGGTCCTTACTGTCCTGAGTATCTTGGCTTTCCGGGCTAAGGGATTGCGGAGCCGATTCAGGCAGTGTCGATGGGGAACCGGGTTCCCCTGTTTCTTGAGCGGGCATATCAAGCTGTGCCTGAATGGGGGCGGGTTGCGGTGGGAATTGGCCATGAGACTCTCTCACGGCATCTACCTTCGATTCCAGCATATCAACGGCGCGATTGGATGGTAACATGCCTTTCTGCACGGCAAAATAATAGGCTCCGGCCGCGGCAATTAATAATATAACAACCAAAATAACGATTTTCGATGAACCGGATTGCGTGCGCATAGTAACCTCTTTCACTAATTGTTTAGTCGTTTATCCTTGAACAAACCCCAAAAAATTTGCAAGGAAAAAAATGTTTCAACTCTATCACTTTGCGGCGATTCCCGTGGACCCAAATCCGCCGCATCCGCGTGCCGTATCATCCAGTTCCGCAACCTCGTTCCAATCAAGCCGTGTGTAACGTGCAACGACCATTTGCGCAATGCGCATGCCGCGCTCAATGACAAAATCCGCCGATGAATGATTGATCAAAATCACCTTGATTTCGCCGCGATAATCCGCATCAACCGTTCCCGGTGCGTTTAAAACCGTGATGCCATGCTTGGCGGCCAGCCCTGACCTCGGGCGCACCTGACATTCATATCCGTGGGGCAGAGCAATGGCCATGCCCGTGGGGATCATTAGAAATTCATGACTTTTGATCGTGACTGGGGCGTCAATCGCCGCCATTAAATCCATACCGGCGGCATGTTCACTGGCAAAACTCGGCAAATCCAGCCCCTTAGCATGGGGGAATAATTTAATCGGAATGGATAAAGCTTGATTTTGCAAAGCTTGGTTTTTTAATTCTCGATTTTGCTCCGGTACAGCCGATAATTTGCGTTGCAGTGATACCGCCATTTTGTATGCCTAAAAATCCGTAAATAAATCAGTTTAATTTTATCGTTCAAAAAATTTTACAATTTCCGCCACCAAGTTTTTGGCAAGCTCTTGCTTGCTCATCAATTTCCATGGAATCTGTGCGGATTGTGTGAGCAGTATAGCCTGATTTTTATCAGATCCAAAGACCCCGCCGCAAGTTTTCCCCAACATATTTGGCTCAATATCCGACTCTTTATCCGACTCTTTTGGCCCAACATCATTGGCCACAATCCAGTCACAATTTTTGCTTTTAAGTTTTTTGGCTGCAAACCCAAGCAAATTTTCAGTTTCCGCCGCGAATCCGACCACCAATTTGGGCCGATTGTGATGGTTGGAAATCATCTTTAAAATATCGTCATTCTGCGTTAACTCAAGCTGCAACCCCGCTTGGTCACCGGATTTTTTGATCTTATGCTGTGCCGGCTCCGATACGCGCCAATCAGCCACAGCCGCGGCACACACGGCGATATCTATGCCTTGGGGCAAAAGGCCGGTACAGGCATCGCGCATTTGCACTGCGGTTTCAACCTTTATCATATGCGCAACCGTGGGCGGGGGAATTTGAACGGGGCCGGTTATCAATGTCACTTCTGCGCCCATCGCGGCCAATTCCGCGGCAATCGCATGTCCCTGTTTCCCCGATGAGCGGTTGCCGATAAACCTTACGGGGTCAATCGGCTCATAGGTTGGTCCGGATGTAACCAGCGCGCGCAGTCCCCTTAGCGGGCGTAACTCTAGATTTCGTTGCAGCATCAGGGTGATTTTTTCGAAAATCTCTGCGGCCTCCACCATGCGTCCTGATCCCACCTCTCCGCATGCCAGATCACCATGTGCGGGCCCAATGACCTCCGCACCGTCATGCCTGAGTGTTGATAGATTGCGTTGAAAGGCCGGCTTTGACCACATTTCACAATTCATGGCCGGGGCAATCAGGATTGGTTTGTTGCAGGCCAGTAGAGTGGTGGACGCCAAATCATCGGCGCGGCCCTGGGCCATTTTGGCAATAAAATCGGCACTGGCGGGGGCCACCACCACCAAATCCGCTTCACGGCTCAGGCGAATATGGCCCATCTCGGTTTCGTCCTTCAGGGAAAATAAATCCTGATAGGCAGCGTGCCCACTGAGCGCAGCAACGCTAAGCGGGGTCACAAATTCGGCCCCACCCTTGGTGAGAATCGCGCGCACTTCCGCACCCGATTTCCGCAACAACCTTATGAGCTCAAGCGATTTATACGCCGCTACTCCCCCCGTGATCACGAGCAAAATCGTCTTAGATCGGAGGGGCAAAAAATCATCATTCATCGTAAAAATTTTTCGAAAAAGAAAAGGCTCTGAAGTATATCTCGGAGCCTTTTGAAAAATCAATCATTTAAAATCGGTTCGAAAACCGTAGCAAAAATTACTCAGCTGCTTTGTTTTCTTCGGTCGCAGGAGCTTCTGTTGCAGGGGTTTCAGCAGCTGGAGTTTCAGCAGCAGGAGCATCCGTTGCAGGGGTTTCAGCAGCCGGAGCTTCAGCAGCAGGAGCAGCATCTGTTTTTTCTTCAGTTGCAGCATCTTTCATCTCAGTAGCAGCTTCATGGGCAGCTTCGCTCACTTTATCAGAAGCTTGCTCAACAGCGGTTGGAGCAGCGTCATTGTTCATGGTCGCAGCAGCTTCACCGGCAGCAGGAGCTACAGCTTGCATATCACCGGCTGGTTGTTGTTTTTGGCTGTTCATGATTCCGAAAGCTGCCAAAGCAACAACGATCGCGGCAGCAACAATGGTCAAAGTAGTTTTGTTCATAATGGTATTCCTTCCAAAGAGAGTTAGATTTATTTAATTGGCAATTTTTCCCCCGTTCTTCACAACTGAAGTGTGGGTGAAAACATTCATAAACTATTTTCGCCAAAAAATTCAAGTTAAATTTCACGATTATGTCCAGAATATTTTGTCGCAACCTGAAATGGCGCATTTCCAATGAATTTAGAGCGTTTTCAGAGTGATTTGAAACCAACTCATCCACGATGGATGGCCCATCGTGTCGATAAAACAATCCGCGCCGTTTTTTAAACTTGGGTGCGTAGAGTTGGGGCGGGGGGCGCAGCTGTTGTAAAATCTGCCCGCCACATTTTTTCAATATTATAAAACTCACGCACTTCGGGGCGGAAAAGATGCACAATCACATCCACGCAATCGACCACCACCCAATCTGCCGTGGGAAGTCCTTCGGTGCGTAAAACTTCAAATCCTTGGGGGGGGAGCTTTTCCGCGAGTTTTTGGGCCAGGGAGGCCACAAGACGGGACGATGTCCCACTCGCGACCACCATATAATCAGCCAAAGATGACTGACCGCGCAGGTCAATACATTCAATATTTTCGGCCTTATGCTCATCTAATATGCTTAAAACAGAGTCCTTTAATTTTGTTGAAGATGATTCTTCAATTTTGACACGCGATCCCAAGTGGTGACTAACCTTTCGTTAAGTTGACATTTCACCGTTCAAAACATTTGAACGATAAGCGGGAAATTTATTTCACTTCCCTTACCTTTATTTTATAAAATTTTGTCCATGAATGCAAATAAATGAATATTTGCAATGACTCCTCCTAAGAACCTGTTCATGATTTAGCTATGGCACAGGATTTTTTTATCACTTTCGTAACCCCGTGCTTGACACGGGGTCTTATTTTTTAAATCAATGCAACTTGATGATACCCAGACCCCGCATTGAATGCGGGGTTACGGAATTATACTCGGAATACTGAACTCCTGGACGTTGTCACTTCGCTCCTGACGTAGTTTCCCTACGCTGCGTCGCTTGTTCCTAGCCAGCAATTCAGTCTTCCAAGTATAGAGGGGGGATAAGTTCAAAAATCAACATTGATAATTTCAAATTCTCGGAATCCATTGAACTGGGTGCGGCATGCGTTGCTATAGGCTCCCGTTAACCCCACCATAATCCAATCGCCTTCGCGGATTGTATCGGGCAGGATAAACGGCCCTTTCATCATATCCACCGAATCACATGTCGGCCCGCAAAATCGAAATTCATTGAAGCTATCGTCGGCGCCATCAGGAATCCTACCAGGAACCTTGTGAGGAGCCAAATCGGAGGTTTTGTCGGGTGACTCTAGAATTGGAGCAAAGTCAACGCCGTGATAGGTGGTTTTGGGGGCTATGTTATCACCCTGCGGCCTATAATCCTGACTGATATGCATGACGGGATAGCGCAGTTCCCCTTGCCATTTCGCGGCCTCAACCAACCCGCCATAGACACCGTCATTGAGATAGAGCGAGCGTCCGCGCCGTTGCTCGACCCGCACAATCAGAGATCCGCTCTCCGCAACGAGTGCGCGGCCCGGCTCACAATATAACTCCAAATCCTGCAATTCATGATCCTTGACGGCCTGTGCGATGACCGCCATGTAGACCGCGAGCGGTGGATGATCTGATCCCAAATAGGGGGCCGGGAAACCGCCGCCGACATCAAGCGCATCAATTTTGACCCGTGATTTGCGCATAATTTCGGCAGCTGTCGCAATCCCGCGGGCATAGATTTCAGGGTTGGTTGATTGCGTGCCGGGGTGGAACATCACGCCGATTTTGGCACTCACCAGGCGTGCTTCGCGCAATAACTTTACACTTTCCTTCGGCGTTGCGCCGAATTTGGCAGAAAAATCAACTGCGGCTTCTTTGTTTTTTGGCAAAGCCACCCGCACGAAAATTTCCAAATCATTCGCCAGATCAGTTTCATGGACGATTTTATGCAGTTCACTCAAATGGTCAATCACGAACACGCGCACTTGGTGGGTGAAATAGGCCTCCCGAATCGCCTCACGCGATTTCACCGTATGCATAAAATGGATTTTGGCGGTGGGGGCGATGCGGCGAATCAAACGCACCTCATCAATCGACGCTGCATCAAATATCCCAATTCCCGCATGATGAAGTGTTTCAATAACGGACTCCAGCGGGTTGCTTTTCACCGCATACATTACCCGGCCGGGAAATAAATCTATAAATTCGCGCGCATTTTTGCGAAGAACGGCATGATTGAAAATATGGAGCGGAGCCCTAGGCCGCAGCTCAGCCGTCAGGTTCAAAATCTTTTGTTGGGGAGTTAAAACAGACGGTTCAGATAAAAAGGACGCAGACACTTCACCCACTATCCCCATCATCTCATGATCCATTCGCCCAGACCTTTCCGCCGCTCACGGCAAAAAATTGTTTTTATACGAATCAATCATAGATCAAAATATATAAGAAACAATAAATATAGAGTGTTTGTGATTAGGCGGAAGCCGGTTAATCGTAATAAAATACGACAAAACAAATGCTTAGACAATTTTTTCGAGTCTATCCAAATCAAAAGATGGTTTGGTTGTAACGGAAAAATACCATCGTATTCACAAGGTATACTCGAAATACTGAATTGCCGGCTAGGAACAAGCGACGCAGCGTAGGGAGGCTACGTTAGGAGCTTGTTGACAACGTCCGGTAGTTCAGTATTTCGAGTATAAAATAGAAAAATTAACTATCGTTTCATAGTGTTAGGTGTAGAATAGGGATGCAAAAATGACCAAAATTGTCGGGAGAATATGAATGCATTTACTGATTGCGGACGACCACACGATGTTTCGTGATGCGATGTCACAATATTTGACACGGTCGAACCCACAAGCAAAAGTTGCAACGGTTAAAAATTTGGATGAGGCAGTTGAGTATGTGGCCAAAAGCGAAGACGCGCCCGAATTGGTATTGTTGGACCTGAATATGCCCGGGATGAACGGGTTGGAAGGATTTAAAACTTTCCGCACCAAATTTCCAAAAGTATCGGTGGCCTTGCTCTCAGGTGTTGCAGAAATTGATGATGTTCAAAATGCAATGGATTTGGGGGCGGTGGGCTATTTTCCCAAAACCTTATCCGGGCGTACGATGCTCAAAGCCATTGAACTCGTGCTCTCGGGTGAAAAATTTATTCCTGTTGATCATGCCACAAACGGACTAATGCCGTCCTATTTTATTGATCAAACTCAGGGTCGCGCAACTGCACCGCTCCCGCTTCATACGAGCGCACCAAAGGGGGGGCGGCCCGCCGTCAACCTCACACCGCGCGAAGAAGAAGTGTTGGAGCGACTGGTGCGCGGACTTAGCAATAAAGATATCGCCCGCGAATTGGATTTGCAAGAGGTTACGATCAAACTTCACATTCGCGGAATTTGTCGGAAATTAGGCGCCAATAACCGGACTCAGGCTGCCTTAAAAGCTTATGAGCTGGGCTTGGTTAAGAAGGTCTGAAGATATTTAGTGAGTAGTCTATGGCTCGTTCAAACACGCGAAGTAAAGATCAATATGAAGAATTAGGGCGTTTGACCCAAGGGTTGCTTCATAATATTAACAACTCTCTGGCTGGAATCGGCGGGTTTGCTGAGCTATTGATTGACGACCTCACGCCTGAGTCTCCTGACCGCGTGTTTGCCGAAAAAATCCTTTCATCCTCTGAGCATTTAAAACTTTTAATCAAGGAAATTTGGATGCTCAATGCCTTGCGGCGCTATATTCCTGAAACTATTGTGGATGTGGGGGCCGTACTCGATGAAATTTTAATGAATATGGATGTGGAGCAATTAGCCGCCAAAAATATTTTCGTTGAATATGAGGCCGAGGATAATGGGGAGGCTCTGCGCGCCCTGGGCAATCCCGAGTATATTAAAATGGCCGTGGATCATTTGATTGCCAATGCCCTCGAATCATTTGACTTATCACCCCGCGGTTCCAAGCACCATCATCCCGATGTCATTAAAATTACGATGACAAGTGATGAGGAAAATATTTTTATCACCCTTGAAGATAATGGCATAGGGATGCCAGAGAATGTTGAACGGGACTGTATGATGCCCCTGTTTACTACTAAGGACCCCTCAAAACATCATGGCTTAGGGTTAAATATCGTAGAGGCGATCATGAAAGCCATGCGGGGAAATTTTTCCATTCTTTCTCAAAACGGTATTTGCACCACGGCCTGCATGATGATCCCGCGCAAAGATACCGTGAAAAGCCAACGCCAGAGTAGTGATCATAAACAGGTTTTTTAAAACTCTTCAAACCGCGAATAAAGCGTAGGTTTGGCAGCAGGACGCGGGAGGAAGCTATCTACGCTGCCCGCCACCATGAGCGGGAGGGAGGATATAACGCGGCCATACGGGTCCACCACAACCGAGAGCCCCGTATTGGTCCCGCGCACAACCGGCAAACCCGTTTCAATTGCACGATAGATTGCATGTGACATATGTTGGAACGGGCCGGGGGAGATGCCATACCATGCATCGTTGCTCACATTCACAATCCATTCTGCGCGTTTGGGGTTTGTGCTGGTGACCTCGCCCGGAAAGATCACCTCATAACACACCAGCGGGGAAAAGGGCGGGATGTCATCCACCATCGCCGTTTGCGGGCCCGGACCCGCTGTAAACCCCGAAAAATTGTTGAGGGGGCCAAAGGGAATATATTTTTGCATCGGCATATATTCGCCAAACGGTACCAGATGAAATTTATCGAATTTATATTTCAAACGCAAATCATGATCCATCACCACCAAACTGTTATGATATCCTTCGCGGTCACCCAATAAGGCCCCGGCAAGGATATAGCTTGGTTCCCTATAATGGAGCATGGCGCCCTTGAGGGCCTCCAGCGCGGCCGGTTCGCTCAATTCATTGGATGTCACCGAAGTTTCGGGAAGAATGAGCAGACGCGCCGCATGCGGTCCCGTGGCCGTGAGGGTTTGATCATTGCGAATGACATTGAGCAAGGCGCGGTAATTCTCCCATTTTTGCTCAGGGTCCCATTTCATGGATTGCGCGATATTGGGTTGGATAAGTTGCACAACAGTATCTTGGCGCAGCTCAGTCGGGTGATGCGCGAGCCGCTCGGTCCCAAAGATATAAAGCCCGATCCCGATTGCCAACGCCGCAACCCCGCCCAGTATGCGCACGAGAGGCGGCGCATGCCCCTTGATCATAAATCCCGGCATGGCAAACATGAAAACCGTCAGAAAACTGAGGAAATAAATCCCGCCAATTGAGAGGATTTGCAGCATCGGTAGGATTGCGGTCCAACTCATGCCAAACAAATTCCACGGAAACCCCGAAAATAAATGCCCGCGCGCATATTCCGCCACCATGAGCAGGGCGATAAAGATGCAAAAACTTACCGCTCCGCGGCCCTTACAGATACGGCGTGAGAGATAGGCCGCAAGGCCGGTATAAAGGCTTAAAAAAATCGGCAACCCCACGAGCGCAAACGGATAGGCCCATTTGTAAGGATTGCCGTTGATCAGCAGCGCATTGCCGATCCAATAAAGGCTATAGGTGAAAAACCCCATGCCGAACAACCAACCGCAGAGGAACGATTTCCACCTGTGATCATCCGCAAAACTGGTGGTAATAATCCAAAATCCCGAGAGCGCAATCACAAGAGCCGGCCAGATGTAAAACGGCCCCATGCCAAGCCCCCCCAGTGCCCCAAGCAAGACCAGATTAAACATCCGCCCGAGTGTTGATTGCGGAAAAAACCGATCCCATCCGCGGGGCGCAGGGGAAGCAGCGTCAGAAGCAGTTTCAGAATCAGCGTGAACGGGGGGGCATAATTTTTTAAAATTCATGGCATAGCTGCGGTTAAAATTTGATAAGGAGACTATTCTTTCGACTCAATTTCCCTTGCCACGGGGCGCACACGGATGCGCGTCACACGGCGGGGGTCCGCGTCAATAATTTCAAAATCCAATCCTGTTTCCTCGTGATGGAGCACCTCCCCACGCGCAGGCACGCGCCCGGCCAGTGTGAAAATAAACCCGCCCAGCGTGTCGGCCACATCGCGTTCTTCGGCAGAGAGGATTTGGCCAAACTCCTCTTCAAAGTCCCCAATTTCCATGCGGGCATCCACCAGATAACTGCCGTCTTCGTGTTGTTCCATCTCTGGAATCGCCGTGTTGTAATAATCATCATGGAGTTCGCCCACAATGCTGCCCAAAATATCGCCCAGCGTCACCAAACCGTCAATCCCGCCATATTCATCCACCACAAACATCATATGTTGACGTTTATGGCGCATCAGCATTAACAGGTCAAAAATCGGCATAGCGGGGGAAATCACCGACGGTTCCCGCATCAAAGATTTAATCTCAATTTTTCCGGTACTGACCAATGCGCGAAACGCATCCTTAATATAAATAATCCCCATAATGTCATCGAGCGTTTCACGATACACGGGAATGCGGCTGTGGCGCGTTTTGACCAATAGATTCAGCAATTCTTCTTCGGGTGTGGCCAAATCAATCGCCACAATATCCGCGCGCGGCACCATGATGTCTTCGGCCGTCATGTCCTTGAGGTCCAGCACGTTACTGAGCATATTGAGCTCATGAATCTCCGCGCTTTCCTTGACATCGTTCGATGACGACATTTCTTCAATATATTCCTCAATCACATGACGCAGCGATTCGTCATTATCCGGTTTCGCGGTGAGGAGGTTTTTCAACCACAGCATCAACCCCTGTCCCGTACCGGAGCCGATATTTGCAGGCGGAGTGGCAAGAGGCGATTGAGAAGCAGAAGAAGCAAGTGATGCGGACTCTAAAGGGGCATCATCCGCGCCGTTACTTTGGCTAGCTGGTTCGGACGGCGTATCATCAGCCGATTTGTTGATGGCAGTATCAAGCGGAACAGGATCATCAGGCATGGTATCAATCAATTCTATAGTTTTTAAGGCGTGGGTTTGTTTCATAAAAATCTTTCATCATACTAGGGATACTGAACTCCTGGACGTTGTCATCAAGCTCCTAACGTAGTCTCCCTACGCTTCGTCGCTTGTTTCTAGCCAGCAATTCAGTCTTCCTAGTATAAGTCACACATTGTTTTATTCATCTTACAATTTTCACTCTTTGGGACTCAATTTATCGCTAACATATTATATTTTTACAGTTTTTCAAAATATGGATTTTTGATGCCGAGTTTTTTCAGAATTTTAACCTCCAACGCCTCCATGGCCTCGGCGTCTTTCTCCTCAATATGATCATATCCCAAAAGGTGCAAAAACCCGTGAATCGTGAGGTGTGTGAGGTGATCGCGGAGTTTTTTCTCCTGCGCATGCGCCTCATCGCGAATGGTTTCAAAAGACACAAATATATCGCCAATCGGCACATGATCCCCCATAACGGGAATGTGTGAGTAATGATCCCAATCGGGGAAAGAGAGCACGTTGGTGGCCTTATCCTTATCCCGATGCGCATGATTGAGCGTGCGAATCTCGGCGTCATTGGTCAGTGTCACGCATAATTCCATCTGCAGGTTTGGCGGGCGCCTTGGCATATTTTCCCACGCAGTTGCAATAGCGTTTTTAATGAGCGCGCGCGCGCCAACCCGTGAGGCCACCCATTGCGGGTCAGCAAAAATAACATCGACCTTTGGCGGGGGAAAACGCGGGTCGATCATGTTAAGCCGCAAATGAGATGCACATCAGATAATAAACAGGTGCGGCGTTCATCGCTTGCGCCCCACTAGATTCGCATCATGTCGATCATACGCCGTGAGGATCTTACCCACCAATTTATGCCGCACCACATCGGCATTTTCAAAACGAACAAACGCAATATCCTCAATATGTTTTAAAATTTCCATCGATTCGTTTAACCCCGAAATTTGGCCCATCGGCAAATCGGTTTGGCTAGGGTCGCCGGTGATGATCATGGATGAATTTTCGCCCATACGGCTCAAAAACATTTTCATTTGGGTCGATGTGGTGTTTTGCGCCTCGTCCAACACCACGTAGGCATGCGAGAGGGTGCGCCCCCGCATAAAGGCCAGCGGCGCGATTTCAATTTCTCCCCGCTCTAACATTTTTTCCGTCCGTTCAGGACCCAGAAAATCATTCAGCGCATCATAAATCGGCCGTAAATAGGGGTCAATTTTATCACGCATATCACCGGGCAAAAATCCCAATTTTTCTCCCGCTTCAACTGCGGGCCGACAAAATACCAGCCGCTCAACCTCACCCCGTTCATATTTTTCGACCCCGACAGCCACCGCCAGATAAGTCTTACCCGTTCCGGCCGGTCCCACGCCATACACCATTTCCTTATGCCGCAATGCCTCCACATATCGCACTTGGTTTTCCGTACGCGGCATTAATGATCGGCGTTTCGTGGTAATGGCATTGGAATCCTGCGCATTATCTTGTTTTTCCAGCCGCAGCACAGCATCAATATCCCCCGGCGTTATTTTTTGCGGATGGGCGGATTTTTCAATTTTAGACCATAATTTAGAAAGGATTTCCGCGGCTTTTTGCGCCCTATGATCTTCGCCGCCGATATGCACGACATTGCCCCGATCGGCAATTTGAACCGTTAACAGCTTTTCCAGATACTGCAGGTTGGAATTATGCTCACCATATAAAAACGGCAATTTCGATAGATCATCAAATTCTAAAGTAGGAATGGTCGTGGCCCTCTGCAATTTTAGTGGTTTGCTCTTATTTTATTATATCACAATTTTGTGGAAATAAAGAGGGTTATATTGAAGTGATTGAAATGTTGGTTTTTCCTCTCGCGGCGAGGGACCAAGAATGTTATAATTTTCTATGTATAAATTCTTAGCACTGATCGTAGGTTTTTTTTGTTTTCTGAATCTTCCCTTCGCTATGGCGACGGGGAGTGGTGGCGTTTCCCAAACATCACCCCCGGCACAACAAACACCTATCCCCACACCACCCACAACACAGCAAAATCTTTTCAGTAACACCCCCACCAACGATACCCCCGCTGCGGGGCCGTATTATTTCGGCTATGCGTGGCCCTATGGCGATATGGATATGCAGGCATTGGTGGGGGCTCAAGGAACTCAAGGAACCCAAGGAACCCAAGGAACTCAAGGAACTCAAGGAACCCAAGGAGCCCAAAGAGGGCCGATGCTGGTTGAGTTATATACCGATCCGGGGTGTATATATTCCCCATTGGGGCATCATTTGATGAATGACCTCATCCGGAAAACCAATGTGATTGCCTTTACGTGTCAGAGCGATTTGCTGCGCATGGCGTCCGGTGATCCAATGATTGTCCCGCAATGCAGTGACCGCCACGGATTTTATGCGTATAAAAATAACCGGTCGCGCATGACTCCGCAGCTTGCGATCAATGGACATAGTTTGGTGAATGCATATTTATATGATCAGGTGATTAAGACCATCAAACTGATGAAATCCCTGACTCCACAGCGTTTGGAGATCAAACAAACAGGCAAAAAAGATGAATATTATGTGGCACTTCCCGCGATGCAGTTTGGCGAAACCACGGATTTTGATGATCGGTTGAAAGTATCATTGGTGGAATATCAAAAGCCCATTCATCACAAGATTACCGAAGGTCCCAATGCAGGGGCGGAGATTGAAATCCTTCATGCCGTGTCGCGCATTATTCCGTTGCCCGATTGGTTTGGGCAGGCCGGAAAATATAATTTTACCTGGACTCCAACCCCCAATGCCCTAGGTGCCGTCCTGTTGTTCGAAAGCAAAGACACGGGGTTGTATGGGGTAGGGGAGATCAAGCTGACGCGTTAAATCTTCTGTTGTTTTCGGATTACCGCTTGGGCGGCGGCGAAGCGCGCGATGGGCACGCGGTAGGCCGAACAGGACACATAGTCCAGCCCGACATTTTCACAAAAATCAATCGAGTCCGGATCACCGCCATGCTCCCCACAAATGCCGAGTTTCAGGTCAGGGCGAGTTTCGCGGCCGCGCGTCACCGCCATGCTGATCAACTGCCCCACGCCCTCTTGGTCGAGCGAGGCAAACGGGTCCTTGGCAAAAATTGATTTTTCAACATAGTGCGGTAGGAAGCTGCCGGCGTCATCGCGGCTCATACCCAGTGTGGTTTGGGTGAGATCGTTGGTGCCAAAGCTGAAAAACTCGGCGTCCTCAGCAATCTCGCGCGCCATGAGGGCTGCGCGCGGCAGTTCAATCATCGTGCCGACGCTATAGGGTAAAACCTTACCATCGCGCACATAAATACGCGCCGCCACGTCATCCACCAATTTTTTAAGCTTGCTCAGTTCTGCCCGCGTCGCGATCAGAGGGATCATGATTTCGGGGGTCACATCGACCTCAAGCGCGGCTTCGAAAATCGCCACCGCCTGAATCTCATAAATCTCAGGATAGGTGATGCCCAGACGGCAACCGCGATGGCCCAGCATCGGGTTGGATTCTGCGAGTTCGTTCAAACGGCGTTTCACGATATCAAGCGGAATTTTTGCCAGATCGGCAAAAATGCGAATATCCGATTCGGCATGCGGTAAAAATTCATGCAGCGGCGGATCGAGCAAGCGAATGGTCACCGGCAGCCCCTTCATGATCGTGAATAATTCCACAAAATCCGCGCGTTGTGCGGGCAGAATTTTGGTGAGCGCGGCGCGGCGCAAATCTTCGTTGGGGGCAAAGATCATTTCCCGCACATTTTGGATGCGCTCAGGGTCAAAAAACATATGTTCAGTCCGGCACAACCCGATGCCCTCGGCCCCGAATTCCCGCGCGGTTTTAGCATCAAGCGGGGTTTCGGCGTTCGCCCGCACCTTCATGCGCCGCACGTCATCCGCCCATCCCATGACGGTGGCAAAATCGCCCGATAATTGCGCCTTCAGGGTTGGTAATTCACCAATCATGACTTCACCCTTGCCGCCGTCAATGGTCAGGATGTCGCCCTCTTTAATCTCGCGCCCATTCGCATACATGATTTTTTTCACCATGTCGATTTGGATGGACCCGGCCCCGGCCACGCATGGGCGACCCATACCGCGGGCCACGACCGCCGCGTGCGAGGTCATCCCGCCGCGTGTCGTCAAAATCCCCTTGGCCGCATGCATGCCGTGAATATCTTCTGGTGACGTTTCAATGCGCACCAAAATCACCGACTGGCCTTTTAAAGCGCGCTGTTCGGCTTCATCCGCCGAGAAAATAGCGGCACCGCTCGCGGCCCCCGGGGAGGCAGGCAAGCCGCGGCCGAACACATCACGCTTGGCTTTGGGGTCAATGGTCGGGTGGAGTAATTGATCGAGAGAGCCGGCATCAATCCGCAGCAAAGCATCTTCCCGTGTGATCAAATTTTCGGCCACCATATCCACCGCAATTTTGAGTGCAGCCGCCGATGTGCGTTTGCCGGAGCGGGTTTGCAGCATATAGAGTTTGCCTTGCTGGACCGTAAACTCAATATCCTGCATATCTTTATAGTGTTTTTCCAACTGGGCACGAACAGTGCAAAGTTGCCGATACACATTGGGCATGACCTCTTCCATTGAGGGCAAATTCCCGCCATCCTTGGCTTTTGCGGCGATGGAAAGAGGTTGCGGCGTGCGAATCCCCGCCACCACATCTTCACCCTGAGCATTCACCAAATATTCGCCATAGAAATAATTTTCGCCCGTGGAGGGATCGCGGGTAAAGGCCACGCCGGTGGCGCAATCCGTCCCCATATTGCCAAACACCATGGCCTGAACATTCACCGCCGTTCCCCAATTTTCGGGAATGGAGTGGATTTTGCGATATGTCACGGCGCGTGGAGTCATCCATGAGTCAAACACTGCACCGATGGCGCCCCATAATTGCTCCTCAACATTCTGAGGGAAGGGGCGGCCTAACTCTGCCTTCACCAACTCAAGATATTGCGCCACAATATCTTGCCAGCCTTGCGCGGTGATGTCGGTGTCCTGAGCCAATTTATTTTCATGCTTATGGGTATCAATAATCTTTTCAAACTCATCATGCGAAACGCCCAAAACCACATCGCTATACATTTGAATAAAGCGACGGTAGCTATCCCAGGCAAAACGCGCATCACCTGATTTTTTGGCCAATCCCGCAACCGTTTGGTCATTTAACCCAAGATTTAAAACCGTGTCCATCATGCCCGGCATCGACACGCGCGCGCCGGAGCGAACTGAAACCAAGAGCGGATTCTCCACATCGCCAAATTTTGCGCCGACAGAGGATTCAATTTCAAGCAACGCTGCGGAGACTTGTGATTTTAACTCAGCCGGATAGGATTTTTGATGATCGTAAAAATAGGTGCATAATTTGGTGGTGATGGTAAATCCCGGCGGCACAGGAAGGCCCAAAGCGGCCATTTCGGCCAAGTTGGCACCCTTGCCGCCCAAAAGGTTCTTCATGGAAGAATTGCCCAGAGTTTGGCTCATTCCAAAACGATAAACCCAATCCGTCATATTTTTGCTCCGCTTTTAAACTTTATTCCAGTCTTGATTTTTCTCAATCTTCTCCTGCCGATATATAACATTTTGCGACAAAATTATAGTTTTAAATGATGAGATCACAGAGTTTTTTAGGACGCAAAAATTTGCCACATTGCAGCATAGAAAAATGAAATTTATCAATTTTACCGCAGCATTTCTTATTGAACTTAACGCTATGGTTCTTTATTAAATCTTGGTATACCCATTCAAATTTTAAAGTTTATCAGAAAGACACGACATGACGAACGTAGCAATTGTCACCGGCGGCACGCGCGGAATTGGTTTGGCGATTACGCAGGCTTTACGCGCGGAAAATTATCAGGTTGCGGCCTTTTATTTCGGCAACGAAGAGGCGGCGCAAAAATGCGCAGCCGATACCGGGGCCAAGACCTATAAGGTCAATGTCGCGGACTTTGCGGCGTGTCAAAAGGCGGTGGAGCAGGTGGAAACTGAGCTCGGTCCGGTGAGTGTTTTGGTCAATAATGCCGGCATCACCAAGGACGGCATGCTGCATAAAATGAGCCCGGAGAGTTGGTCCGACGTCATCGAAACCAATATGACATCGTGTTTTAACATGTGCCGCGCGGTGATTTCGGGCATGCGCGACCGCAAATTAGGACGCATCGTCAATATCAGCTCTATCAACGGGCAAAAGGGGCAATTGGGGCAGTGCAATTATTCCGCCGCCAAGGCCGGCATGCTGGGCTTTACCCGCGCTTTGGCCCAGGAAAGCGCAGCCAAGGGAATCACTGTGAATGCCATTTGCCCGGGCTATATCGCGACCGACATGACGGCCTCTATGCCGCAAGAAGTGCTGGAGTCCATCATTCGCCAAATACCTGCGGCACGTATGGGCAAACCGGAGGAAATCGCCGATATGGTGGTGTTCTTGGCCTCAACCCGCGCATCCTTTGTGACGGGTGCCACCATGACCGTCAATGGCGGGCAATATATCGCGGCTTAGAACCTGTTCATGATCTCACCTATGGCGTTGGCTTTCCAATATAGGTTTTTC
>JAEUKN010000030.1 GCA_016794305.1 Alphaproteobacteria bacterium
TGACCGTTGGTCCACGGATGACGGAATTTAGTCAGTCGATGATCAATATGATGCTGCGCGCACAGCGCGTCAAACGCGAAATCCGATCACGCAACGACACGAAAATATCGTCAATTGAGAGCTTCGTGACGCGGCGAAATTCACAAATGACTTGCTCTTCGGTCGGGGTCAAAACGGTTGATCGGGGATTTTTTGGACCGCTTTTTGCGTCACTTGTGCGCCCCGCATGCTTCCATTTTATGATGGTTTTCGGGTTCAGGTTGAGCCGCGCCGCTAACGCAGCGATGCTCTCTTGAGAGTCTTGAATTTCTTGTCGCACTCGCGACGTGGTGCGGGCGTTAGCATGGTATATATTTGCCATAGGTCTACCTCCTTCAGATCAGTATATATCATACCACAAGAATTTGGAGCTAAACACGTATTGCGGATGTGATACAAGGAGCGAGAAACGCAGGACCGTAAGTGTACATTGACGTACATGCGGATCCGAGTTGTCACAGACGCAGGAGATCGCCGCAGGACTGGGTTTTTAGAAGTGTCCTTAAGTCGACAGTACCTCTGATGGCGGTTGATGTTCCGATCTTTTGGCGGCATCGGCAAAGGGCAGATAGAGCAGGGAAGAGGAAGCGACATAGATTGAGGAATAAGTCCCCACCAAAATCCCGAAAATCATCGCATTGACAAAATCGCGAATGACATCACCGCCAAAAGCCCACAGGGCAATGAGTGACAGCAGTGTGGTGAAGGAGGTGTTGAGCGTGCGTGAGAGTGTCTGATTCACCGAAAGATTAATCACATCCCGCATCGCCATTTTTTTGTATTTGCGCATATTTTCGCGAATACGGTCAAACACGATCACCGTATCATTGGTGGAATATCCCGCCACCAACAGCACCGCCGCCAGCGTTCCCAAATCAAAATTCATCCCCGTGAGCGAAAACAGCCCCACAACCGCCAATGTGTCATGAACCAGGGTAACAATCGCCGCCACACCGAACTGCCATTCAAACCGATACCAAATATAGCCCAAAATCCCGATAATGGTTAGGGCGAATGCCCAGAGTCCGGAGCGTTTTAATTCCTCACCCACCTGCGGGCCGACATATTCACTGCGGCGATATTCAACCTTTTCAGCGGAGCTTGTAAATTCGGAATCAATCTTGGCCTTGATGGTTTCGATGGCTTGCTTTTGCGCATCCATGCCGCCCTGTTGTTCCGGTATGCGAATGAGGACGGAGCGTTCAGACCCAAATTCCTGTAGTGAGATATTCCCCATATTGAGGTTGTTCAGATCGGTGCGGAGCTTGGAAAGATCGGGCTTTACGGGTGTAACCACCTCCATCATAATGCCGCCCGAAAAATCAATCCCGAAATTGAGTCCCTTAAACGCAAACAACGCCAATGACCCAAACACCATAATGGCGGTGACCAAAAACGCGATGTGACGACCCGCCACGAAGTCAATATTAACATGATCGGCAAATTTAAATAATCGCATAACGGGACTCTGGAGTTAAATGTATGGGAGTGTTCATCGTGTGGGTCTCAACATATTCCTAAAACGGCAGGGTTTTCGGTTTTTTTACGCGCAACCAAATTTGCACCATAACGCGGGTGAGCATAATAGCCGAAAACAGCGAGGTGACAATTCCGATGGACATCGTCACGGCAAATCCTTTGACCGGTCCGGTTCCCACGGCATAGAGAATAATTCCCGATATTAACGTGGTCAGGTTCGCATCGGTGATTGAGGACATCGCCTTTTCAAATCCGGTATCAATCGCCGAGAGGATCGAACGTCCCGCCTTGATTTCCTCCCGAATGCGCTCAAAAATCAAGACATTGGCATCAACCGCCATTCCCATAGTGAGCACAATTCCCGCAATTCCCGGCATGGTCAATGTGGCCTGAAACATGGACAGCATGGCAATGATCATCAGCATATTGACAAAAAGTGCCACCGCCGCAAAGACGCCAAAGGTGCCATAGGAAATAACCATATAGCCAATAATCAGCAAGAATGCCGCCAATGTAGCGGTTTTTCCGGCCTCAACCGAATCGCTCCCCAATGAGGGGCCCACCGAGCGTTCTTCGACAATGGTGAGCGAAGTGGGGAGAGCCCCGGCGCGGAGCAAGAGGGCTAAATCGCCCGCTTCTTGAACCGTAAAGCGGCCGGAGATCACGGCACTGCCGCCGCAGATCGGCTCATTAATTCTAGGGGATGTAATAATTTCCTTATCCAACACCACGGCAAAAGGTTTATCAACATTATCGCGCGTGACATCACAAAATATGCGCGCCCCCTGGGCATTGAGTTTAAAGCTCACAATCGGCGCGCCGTCTTGGAATGTCGGTTGCGCATTGACCAGCATGTCCCCCGTGAGCAACGGACGGCGATTGAGTGGCAAACTGGTCTTAGGGTCGGCCCGTAACGGCAATTCCAGCACATTCAGCCCGTCACCCCCCGCAGCCACCAAATGGAATGTGAGTTGTGCGGTTTGTTTCAAAAGGTTTTTTACCCGTTCAGGATCATTCATTCCCGGCAATTGCACGAGGATACGGTCATCGCCCTGACGTTGGATAATCGGTTCCTTGGTTCCCGTGCCATTGACACGGCGTTCAATAATTTCAATGGATTGAGCAATGGTTTTATCGCGCATATCCTTAAGGGCTTTGTCATTAAAATGCGCGGATAATTCAAGCCCGTTCTGATCAATGCTCAGGCTTTCATCCGCGGATTTGAGTGCCTTGCGTGCCTCCCCAATTTGCGAGTCATCCTTGAGTGTTAGGATGACGGCGCCATCTTTAAGTGAAAGCGCACTATAGGCGATATTTGCTTCGCGCAAGGCTTTGCGGGCAAAAATCTGCGCATCATCAAGGCGCTTTTTGATCACGCTATCCATGTCGGCCTGAAGCAATAAATGCGACCCGCCCTGAAGGTCCAGCCCCAGCGAAATCGATTGCATCGGCACCCAGGCAGGCAGGGTTTTCTGCCATTGCTCACGCTGCGCAGCGGGGATAAAATTCGGTACACAAAACGCCACCGTCACAATCAGGACGGCGGCGATTAAAAGACGTTTCCACAGGGGGATATATTTCATTTTGCGCTTTTATTATCTTTGGAAGTGGATTTCAAATCATTGGCCGCGGCGGCACCCAGGGTGGGGTCATAAAGCCCGGTGATATAGGACCGCATCAAATTGACTTTCACGCCGCTGCTGATTTCAATTTGCACTTCTTGATCACTCACGATTTTTTCAATGGTGCCGACCAAGCCGCCCTGAGTCACGATTTTTGATCCCACGCCCAAGGATTGCAGCATGGAATTATGCGCCATAAACCGCTTTTTCTGGGGACGCACCATCAGCAGATAAAATAATATACCCAGCACAATCAACATACCAATATTCATGATAAAGGCCTCACGTTCACTGGGCGGTGTCGGCGCACCGGGTGCAGGTACGGCCGTCGTGGCTGTCGTGGTGGTGATTGGGGCTGCCGTGGTGGACGCAGCGTTGGAACTTGTCATCGCGGCAACGGGATTGGGGTTTTGCTGAACGGATGCGGCATTTGCTTGATTGATAAACATGTTGTCCTCATAATTTAAATGGTCGCAGAAACTATAATCAGATGAGAATTAATAGCAAGCGGAATTGAAAAACTATCCACATTTGAAAGGGGGGATTTGAAAGGTGGAATTTGCAAGGCGAATAAAGCCGCAAGAAAATTTAGGGCACTTCTAAAAACCTCCGGATTGTGGATGAGATACTAGGAGCGAGAAACGCAGGACCGCAAGTGTACATTGACGTACATGCGGATCCGAGTATCGCAGCGACGCAGGAGATCGCCGCAAGACGGAGGTTTTTAGAAGTGCCATTTATTCATTGGAATGCGGCAGATTTGCACCGCTCCACCACGCTTCAAAGACAGGGCCGTAAAGCGAGGAATGTTCAGGTCGGCGCAGGAAATTCCAATAGGCCACATGATCTTCGGGGCTGTAAAAAAGCGGAATCACGTAATGTCCGGCCATTAAAACCCGGTCCAGAACATGGATGGTATTGGTCATATCTTCAGCCGTTTGCACCATCGGAATTTGGGATATCAGCCCGTCAATCGCGGCATTACAAATGCCCGCATAATTAAATCGCCCCGGTTGGTCACGACTTTCGCATCCCCAATAAACGGCTTGCTCACTGCCGGGGGAGAGGGTATTGAGCCAAAAATACATCAACATGTCATAGTCGAAATGATTGAGCCGATCCTGAAACGTGGCCGAATCCGCCAATCTGACAGTGACTTTGATGCCCAATTTTTGCAGGGCGTTTTGAAAGGAAAGCGCCAGTTTTTCATCTTCACTGCTTGATAAAAGAATCTCAAAACTCAACGCTCGCCCCGTTTTTTGTGAAACACGTTGCCCGTCCTTAATGATCCATCCTTGCGCATTTAAAATCTGATTGGCCTGAGATTGCGCAACCCTTGCCGACTGCGCATTTCCCGAAGGGGGAGGGGACCAGGCAGCCCCCATCGCATCCTTTAAAATCTGCGGTTCAAGCTCATTTTTATACTGTGATAAAATTTCTTTTTCACCCTCCGTCATTGGGTCGGTTGCCGCCAAATGCGAATTGGGGAAAAAACTCTGGGTGATCCGATATTGATCATAAAAAATATTGCGATTGAGCCAATCATAATCAATCATGAGGGAGAGCGCGCGCCGCAGTTCAGCATTATCAAAGGGCGGGCGGCGCGTGTTGAAAATAAAGCCCCAGATACGCTCAACCCTTTGATGCGGAATCGCGGCCTTGATCACTTGTTGGGAAAGTGCCGCAGGAAAATCATAGGATTTCGCCCAGTGCGCAGGGGTGGTGTCAAGCCACAGGTCAATCTCACCGGCCTTAAACGCCTCAAACGCGGAATTTTGATCGCGGAAATAATCAAAAATCACCCTGTCAAAATTATATTGCCCCTTATTCACCGGTAAATCCGCCGCCCAATAGCTTGGGTCACGTTCAAACACAATGCGCCGCCCGGGTGAAATTTCGGTGATTTTATACGGGCCGCTGCTGATCGGGGCGGTCAGAATCGTTTTGCCAAAATCTTTTTTAGTCCACCAATTTTTCGAAAGCACAGGCATCATCGCCAAGATCATCACGGTTTCGCGGTTATATCCGGGCAGCAAGGTGAATTTCACCGTTTCTCCCTGCTCCGTTCCGTTATTTATTTTTTCGGTCTTTATTTTTTCGGCCCTTATTTTCTCAACCTTGCCCACCAATTTATAAATATTGCGCATATTGGGCCGCCCCTTGGATTTGAGCGTATGAAAGGAAAAAATAACATCATCGGCGGTGATCTTGCTGCCGTCACTGAATTTTGCCAGCGGATTGAGATGAACGGTCAGGCTGGAGCGGTCCGCGGGGACCTCCACCGATTGGGCAATGAGGGGATAAAGCGTGAAAGGTTCATCCCAAGTTCGGGCCATTAAACGGTCATAGATAAGGTTGAGGCCCTGAGCCGATCTGCCCTGAAGTGCAAAGGGATTGAGCGTATCAAAACTCCCAAAAACCGCGCGTTTTAACGTTCCGCCCTTTGGCGCAGTCGGATCAGCATAGTTAAAATGCGTGAAACCAGCCGGCATCATCGGCTCCCCCACCATGGCAAGCCCTTTGCTTTGATTTTGCAACAAATCTTGGGAGGATGGGGCAGGGAGGGAACCGGTTTTTATTGCAGATGTCCCGTTCTGCGCTGTCTCGTTCTCCGCGGTCCCATTCCCCGCCATTGCGGGGTGCGCGATGATCAATGATAGAACGATCAATATGGTGAAAAAAAAATTGGGCATAGAAAATTTTATTTGAAAATTAAAAAATCAAAGGGCTTTACGCGGCAAGCAAGATACGCTGTGCCACATCGGGCGATAATTCACTACATTCAACGGGGGAGTCCTTAAGCAATGCGCGGAAATCTTGATGCAGGGCGGGATCAGAGAATTCAAACCCCATGAGCGCACGTCCAATGGTTTCGCCCGAATAAGCATAGTTGAAATAGCACAGATTGGCGAGTGTGGAAACCTGGCGCATAAAATCGCGCAATGCCCCTTTACGTTCGGGGAAGAGGACCTGAAACAATAACGGATGGTGAAACAAATGCGGATTATAATTGATGATGCGGTAACGAATATCGGGGTCATCGGTCACATCATTATAACGGATTTGATCGCGATGCAATTTTTGTTGCAGTTCGTCCAAACGCTCCGGCGATGCTTCGAACGCTATCACGGGAAATCCTTTGGAATCTGAGGTTTTTCCGTACTGAAACTCGCTCACATTCACATCTTGGAAAACATGATCCAATAGCCCCAACAGGCTGCCGCTGCGCTCACTCAATTCAAAACGGAAATATTTACGGCGATGCGAACCCACGGCGGATTGGCTCGAAATCAACGCCAATTTGCCAAAATCCATGTTGGCGCCGGAGAGAATACAAAGTAATTTTTTCCCCCGAATTTCATCCGCATGATCGTGCGCATATTTGATCAAACCCGCCAGACTCATGGCCCCTGAAGGTTCGGGAATAACCCGCTTACTGTCCCAAAAAGTTTGGATGGCGGAGCAAACTTCGCTGTTGCTCACACTCACCATACCGTCCAAGGTTTTGCTGCAAATTTCAAAGGTTTGCGCCCCTGCACGCTTGACCGCCGTACCGTCACAAAATGTGTCAATTTGGTCAAGAGTGGTAAGTTCCTTCAGTTCCATCGCCCGCGTCATACTGGCTTGCCCATCGCCCTCAACCCCCAAAATCTTGGTGAGCGGGTGATGGACTTTGATCCAGCTAGACACGCCCGCCGCCATACCGCCGCCGCCAATCTGGATAAAGGCGTAATCAAACGGCCCCTGATTGGAAAGGATGATTTCATCGGCAATCGTCGCCGAACCGGCAATGGTATAAAGATCATCGAATGGGTGAACGTAGGGAAAATTTTGCTCCGCGGCATAGGATTTCGCGGCATCGCTGGCCTGGTCATACGTATCACCGATCAGGATAATATCAACATGATCTTGGCCGTGTAATTTCACCGCGCGTTGCTTCATCATCGGGGTTGAGAGCGGCATATAAATTTTGGCCCTGATCCCCAACATTCGCGCAGCCAATGCCACGCCCTGGGCATGATTGCCGGCGGATGCCGCCACCACGCAATCGGCCCCCGTGCTTTGTGTCAGAACAGATGTGCAATTATACGCCCCGCGCCATTTATACGCATTGATGGGCGATAAATCCTCACGTTTCACAAAAATAGTCGCGTCAATATCCGCGATTTTTAATGTCTGCAAGGGTGTGGGCTGGCCGGCGTGATAAACACGCGTACGTGCCTGTAAAATCTCGGTAAATAAACGATCAAAATTATAATGGCTCATGGGGCATAATCATGAAATGAAACGCATAAAACTGCAACATATATTTACTCATAATGGTTTTTTATCAGGTCGTTGAGCAGTTTCACGCCATAGCCGCTGCCAAAGGGAACGGGGCAGGTGGGGGTGGTTTTCGACATTGCCACGCCCGCAATATCCAAATGCGCCCATGCGCGGCCCGCATCAATAAATTCGCCTAGGAACGCAGCACCGGTGCAGGATCCGCCCATGCGGCCATTGCTGCCGATATTTTTTATGTCGGCAAATTGCGAGTCCATTTCCTTGCGAAAGGACGGATCCAGCGGCATCCGCCAGACTTTTTCCCCGCTGGCGGCTCCGGCGGATTCAATTTTTGACCATAGATCATCCTGATTGACAAACGCGCCGCAGTAATTCAGGCCCAACGCCACCATAATCGCACCGGTCAATGTCGCCAAATCAATCACAATTTTGGGGTCATAAGTGTTTTGAACATAGGTGAGCGCATCGGCCAAAACCAATCGCCCCTCGGCATCCGTATTAAGAATTTCAACGGTTTTACCGGAATAGGAGGTGACAATATCGCTGGGTCGCGTGGCTTCATCCGAGATTGAATTTTCCGCCAAAGCCACAACCCCGACCACCGGCACGCTACATCCCCGCAAAGCCAAGGCGCGCATGTTCCCGACCACACAGGCCGCACCGGCCATATCCATCTTCATATCCATCATTCCCTCAAACGGTTTGACGTTGAGCCCGCCGCTATCAAACGTAATGCCCTTACCCACCAAAGCCAACGGTTTTTCAGATTTGCCTTTGGATTGTCCGACAGAAGTTTTCTTGCCCTTGGATTGCCCCCCTGGCCACGACATGACAACCAAACGCGGCTCAAACTCCGAAGCCTGTCCCACCGCCAAAAGACAGCCCATTTTCATTTTTTCCAACGCGGATTTTTCGAAAATCTCCACCCGAACGCCGAGCGGTTCCAACGTTTTGCGGATAATATCGGCAAAGCTGGCGGGATAGAGTTTATTGGGTGGAGAGTTGACCAAATCACGCACCAAAAACACCGATTGCACCAGATTTTTGATGTCGGAAAACTCCCGCTCCAACAGTTTCGCTGCGCCCGAGATGATGGTCAAAGACTGAACCGAGAGGGTTTTTTTCGATTTTTCAATGGTTTTATATCCGTCAAAACTGTAACAACCGAGCAAGAATCCATAGAGCACAGAAGCGACAGGTGAAGTTGAGGAATCGGGCAGGGGAGCCAGATTATCACTCAAAATAACCGCCGATTCCGCATTTAATTTTTGTAGATGGGCGCACAATGTCCCGCCCAGATTTTCAAGCTCGGGCACGGCTTTATCCACTGCAACACCCAGTAAAATCAGTCGTGAAAATCGGCTCCCGATCGGCATGGTCAGGGTTAAAAACTGACCATGCTCGCCCTTGAATTTCGGGTTTTGCGTCAGGTGATGTTGAGCGAATGCAAGCTCCTCCGCACTTAACTGTGCTGCCTCTATTACAAACGAAAATTTTGAATCTTTTTGCGGCGTTTTCGCCGATTTTTTTGCGGGTTTTGTGCCGCTCTTTGACTGCGCATCATCCTCTGAAGCTCCAACATCCCTAACCAACAAAACCGCCGTATCAAAGCTCAATTTCTTGGGGCTCGATTTTTTGGGGAAATCAGCCAAAAACCCGATATCCGGCAACGACACGGCCGGGAATTGGGGCGCAGCAGAAATGGCGGATTTCTGAGAGGGAGAGGTTTTGGATTGTTTGATCTGGGGCATAATTTCGGCTCAAAAAAATAAATGAAAGAAGAAACGCGATGATTGTACTCAGTCAAGCTTTTTGCTATGGCTAAGCTAGAATAACTTGTCTAAAAGACGCATGAGTTTAAATCAGAATCACCAAAAGCGCAAATGCAGATTATCGACCGCACGATCATTAAACAATTGAGCATCGCAACCATATTCATTGTGGTGATTTTGGCGGTGTTGGTCTTGCTGACCCAATCCTTGCGCTATCTGGAATTGATTGTGAATTCAGGCGCAACATCGTTGAGTTTTTGGCTCATCACCTTGCTGTCTTTGCCTAGTTTTTTAGAAATTATTTTGCCCATAGGCGTGGTGGCGGCGATTTTATTTGTTTATAACCGCATGGCGCATGACAGTGAACTGGTGGTGTTGCGGGCGCTGGGGTTTTCGCCGCTGCGACTGGCGGGGCCTGCGTTAAAATTATCCTGTGCCCTCGCGGTTTTACTGTTTTTTGTCATGGGGTGGATGGCACCGAGTTTTAAGGCCGATGCCATTAAAATGCGTAAGGAAATCACCGCGCAAATGACCACGTTGATCTTTCGTGAAGGCGTGTTTACCAAGGCCTCAGACGGGCTCATGGTCTTTGTCCGCAACCGCACCAAATCAGGATATTTGGAAGGGATCATCATTCACGACTCGCGCAAATCGACCGATCAGCCCACCACAATTTTTGCCAAGCGCGGGCTTTTGGTGGTCACCGAAACGGGGCATCAGGTTGCTGTTTTTGACGGATCACGCCAGGAATTTGACCCCGTTAAATCAACCGTTAAACGGCTCGATTTTGATCGTTATACCATTGATATGCCCCAGGACTCCAAACCTGTTTCCGCGCGGCGGTTAGAAGCGGACGAGCTAACCTTGCCGCAACTCTTAAATGATAAGGAAACCCGCACAAATCGCGGGTTAAAACGTGAATACCGGGTCGAAATTCAAAAACGGTTTATTACACCGCTCCTGATCCCCGCCTTTACCTTGCTGGGGCTGGCGTTCTTACTCACGGGGGCCTATCATCGCCGCGGGCAGAGTCAAAAAATTCTCCTCGCCGCTGCTGTGATTGTGAGTGTGCAAATCTTGTTTTTAAGCTCTTACAATATTGCCAAAAATTCCTCAAACGGCCTCGCGCTGATGCTGCTTTCGGTGATGATTCCGGGGTTGATTGCATTGTTTTTCCTCTGCCGCGATAAAATTTTTATGGCTGCGCAACGTGCGCTTCCTCATGATCTTTCTCATGCTCCACCTGATGACCGGATTAATGATTCTGCTGACGAAAAAGAAAATCCGTATCATCAGAAAGGCCGCCTATCATGACCAAAATCGGCCCGAATTGTGTCTTATTTTCCTATCTCGCACGGCGTTATGCGATCAATTTTTTTGGGCTTTTGGCAATTTTGTTGGGCGTTGTGGCTCTTTTTGATTTTATCGAATTATTTCGCCGCGCCAGCAAATATGACGATATCGCGATTGGGATTTTGTTGAAAATGGAGGGGATGCGGCTCCCTGAGTTGAGCGCAACCATCGCACCTTTCACCATCTTATTTGCAGCCCTTTTTACCTTTTGGCAATTGGCGCGGCGGCATGAATTGGTGGTGTTGCGGGCGGCGGGGATATCAGTATGGCAATTTTTATATCCGCTGATCCTGACATCCTTTGCGGTTGGCTTGCTGTGCGTCATGATCCTTGATCCGGTCGGCGCCGTTTTTTATGGCCGCTATGATGAACTCAACAAGAGCTTGCTCAAACGCGAAAATACTAATGTTGTGGCCCTAGTTGACGAAGGCATGTGGCTGCGTCAGGAAACCGAGAGCGGCTATGCGATTTTGCACGCCGCCAAAATTGAAATGCCCGAATGGCGGCTGCATCAGGTGATGATGCTGTTTTTTGACTCAAAGGATAATTACCTCAAACGCATTGATGCGCCATCGGCTTTGCTCAAAAACCACAATTGGGTGTTTCGCGATGCCGTCACAAACCGCAATGGCACGGCGCCCCTCAAGCAAAAATTATATCAGATGAACACGCCGCTCACACTCAAGGATATCGAAGAAAGTTTCTCATCGCCTGAGACGATGGGATTCTGGGCTCTCCCATCCATGATCAAAACCATGGAAATGACCGGGTTTGACGCAACCAGGATCAGACTGCATTTTCAGGAATTATTGGCCCAACCGTTTTTGTTCGCGGCGATGGTGTTGCTCGCGGCCTGTGTATCGCTGCGCCAAAGCCGTCAGGGCGGCAGCTTTCATTTTATCGTGATTGGCGTGATCGGCGGATTTGTGATTTTCTTTTTTTCAAATTTCCTTCATGCGCTGGGGATTTCGCACCAATTGCCGATTTTTTTAGCAGCCTGGAGCCCGGCACTCCTAGCCACATTATTGGGTGTAACAATCCTGCTGTCCTTGGAGGACGGGTGAAATGAAATTCATTATAAAATTATAGAAAAAATTATTGACAAAATCTTATAATTTACGTATAACCCATACATCAACAAATTACAATGAAAGGAAATGATTTAAAATGTCAGTTAAAAATTTTGCCTCCGCTCTTACATTAGTCTTAGCAGCAGCTTTTGCTGGTTGTACTACTACTTGCCCTGATCAAAAAGTTACTACAGAAGCTACAGAAGCTAATTTTTGCGATCGAGACCCTCTTGCTTGCAGTTCACAGAGTGCAGAGCACCATGGAGGAGCAGGGGGGCAAGGCGGCTCCGTATGGATACCTCATGCTAAACCCTAGTAATACGACTTTTTAGCAAAATCGTTCAATAAAACCCACTTAAAACTGGGTTTTATAGCCAACGCAATAATTACTGGTAATATTGACAGAGATATGGTAAAGTGAATGAATAAGATGTTCATCAAATTTGCGAGCACAGGTAATCGAGTGCGTTAAAAGTGGCGTATCGCAGCGTGCGGCTGAGCGACCGTCAAGAGTCGTGCGCAGACAGCGTCTTGCGAAGGTTGCATATTGGTTTGGTGTCCTTCTTTTCGGTCTACAAATTTCATGGGTGTCAGGTAGTTCAACGAGCTATGCGGGCGGACATGATTATAATCGTGCCGCCATTCTTCGATGAGCGCGCGCCTCCGCTAGGTTTTTGAACCAGTGGTCGCTCAAACATTCATCGCGGATCTTGTCGTTCAGGCTCTCGGTGTAGCCGTTCTGCTGCGGCTTGCCGCGTTTTTGCACCAAGGCCTCCAGTGAATCGCAAAATGCTCTAAATCTACGAATTTTTCTTTTGGCCAAAGCTGTTCATCTGATCAATATAGTCCATCACCGCCTGATGAATATCCTTGTTATGTTGAGATATGGTGTTGATGTGGCGGTGGAGTTCATCCATGTGTGACTTGGTATCATGGGCAATGTCCTTCATCTCAGTGATGCTGGTTTCCATACTGCGGACGAGGTTGTTGAGATCCTTCATATCATCATCTATTAAGCCTATATTTTCTGTAAACTCACTTGTTTGCGGGGCAGGGGCCGCCTCATTCACATCAGGCACAAGAGAAAATGTACCCGCGGTTTCAAATAATTCAGTATTAAGCTTTTTACTTTCACCGAGAATTTCAAAAATTCTTTGGGTGGCCTCGTCGGTTTGCGCCGCCAATTTTTTAACTTCGGCGGCTACGATGCTAAATCCCTTGCCCATTTCACCGGCTCGCGCAGCCTCAATCGTCGCGTTGAGTGCGAGCAGGTTAATTTGAGAGGTAATATGCGGGATCTCCAACAAAGCTTCGTCCAACCGTTTGTTGACCGATTCCATGCGGCCTTCAAAATCGGGGCTATAGCCGGAAGCACGCAATGCGGTGGTTTGAGATATAAGCTCAGCCGGATTCTTATCAATGGAATGGCGCAAATGATTGACCAACATTGCCACCGATTCGATTTTGGACGTCGAGCCATAAATATTTTTGAGCGAAATATTGGTAAAATTTGTCGCCCGTTCCGTCAGCTGCGCCACTTCGAGCGATTTTTTCAACGCCGATTCGGATGTCAGCAAAAGATTTTGAGAGTGAGTTTTAAGGATTTTGCGGAATTGGTGACTCAGGAGTCGCCGTTCCGCATGAGCCCTTCGAATACGCAAGACAGCAAAATAAATTGTAAAGCTGAGGAGGAGGGATATCACACACCCGGCAGCAAAGCTCAGATACACCCTCACCTGATTCATCACATAATTTTTGGCGTTAATATCAACTCCCAAAATTCCTATAAAATCGCGATTGGTGTTATAGATGGGAAAGTATCCGGAAATCGTGTCTCCCCACATATCACTGGTGACTTCGTCCTCAATATAGATTTTTTGGGTTTGTAATGCCTTCATCATAAGCGGGGGAGGGTCGGTGACTTCCTCCATCACATTGGCACTATCATCACGCAGGGCATCACTGGGCGTTGAGAAGCCTTTGAGATCAGTAATAAAATACGGTTTTGAATCCTTCAAAATCACCGTATAAATATAGGAAATCGATTTATTCGTAGAAATAATGGATTGCAAGGGGGCTTCAAAACTTTGGTAGTCAATGCCGTTTTTATCCTGAGGAGTCTTGATCTTTTCTAAAATATCTCCGCTAATTTGCGAAATTGCGATTTCCCCAATGTCCCGGATGCGCTGTTGATACTCATAACGAACGGCATCAATTGCGGAAAATGCGATGGCAAACACAGAAATTGCGGTCGCCAACATAAAGATAAGTGAGGAATAGAGCGCATCGCGGCTGGGGTTGATCATGCTGTCAAAAATTATAATATGGCAGAATTAACAAAATACGCAGAATGGTGGCTTAAAACTTTTAAAAAACTATGACTCAAAGAGCCAGCCAATTATTTATTTTGTTGCATTTTGTTTCGATTAACCGGCTTGCACTTAATCGCAAAATGCTCTGGGAATATTTGGGGGGATATTTGTCATCATCAAATTTTCAGAGTCGCAGATAAAGCACCCCCAATGAATAGAATTATAGATAGGATTAAAAATCTTCATCCTCAAGGCTGGCAAGGCCGTTAAAGGATGTCTGGCTGGCCCAAAACCGCTCTAATTGACGCATCGTATGGTTTAAATCAACAAAATCAGGATTCTCAAGCCCGAGAGAGGCCAATTTTTCCTCATGCCGCTGGAACATGTCATTGAGCAATTTGTGGAGTTCAGCCCCCTTGGCGGTTAATCGCACACGGATGGACCTCTTGTCGTGGAGTGATCTTTCCTGTGTGATATATCCGTTTTCTGTCATTTTTTTGACATTATAGGACACGTTGGACCCAAGATAATAACCGCGCAGCGTTAATTCCCCCACGGTCATCTCATCGCGTCCAACATTATGAAGAATCATCGCCTGAACGTTATTAATATCCTGGATGGATTTTCGATCAAGTTCAGATTTAACCACATCCAGAAAATAACGGTGAAGGCGTTCAATTAGTTGAATTGACTCAAAATATTGCGAATTCATTAATCACTCCGGATTGTTTTTCAGGTTACCTTGTATTCAGAATTATCTCGTTAATAAATATTTTCAATTGTCCATGCAATCTTTTACCATGACAATCTGCATCATATCAGACAAAAAGTAAACTTCTTGTAAAGATATCAGCTTAAAAAAATTCAATTGGCCGTGTGGCATGATTGCGGGAATGATTGTGGAATGATGCGGATGCCCTGATGATCATAAATTCCGCCTCGGCAATTTTATTTCCATAGCCTAGCTATTGTAGACTGGATTTTTACTTTGCCGCAAAGCTAAGGCTTGAAATCTAGAAAAGTTTAGTATAAAAGGAACCGTGTTTTACAGACACTAGACCATTTCGATCATGTAGAATCGAAAAAAATGGTCTAACTATTTGTTTTGTCGTATTAATCGCAAAATGCTCTAGGAGAGGTGGTCGAGTGGTTTAAGGCTCTGGTCTTGAAAACCAGCGTGCTCGCGAGGGCACCGTGGGTTCGAATCCCACCCTCTCCGCCAGTTATCGAAAATGCAAAATGGTTGGCGCTTGTATTATCGTTAAACCTATTTCATTATTTGTGATTTTACGAGAAAAATCATAGTGAGTGACCGCAGAATGATTTATCCTGACATCCCCGATAAAGACGCGCAAGCCGCTCTTGGTGTTGTGGCAATTCGGCATGGGCATCTCGAGTATATACTAAAAATGACCGTAAAGTCGTTGTGCAGTCTTTCCATTGAAGAGGCGTTAAAAGAAACAAATAAACTAAACGCCGCGCGCCTGAGAAAGCGAATAGAAAGTGAAGCCCAAGCCATACTAAAAGAAGGTGATACCTTGGAATGGCTAATCGAAATGCTACGCCGCTCATGGCAGGTATCTGACCTGAGAAACACATTCATCCATAATATCTGGGCCAAAGAACTGGACGGCCCGCTATTGATGCAAAATGATGACTATACATGGCGGCCCGCTCCAACAGTCCAAGAATTACAGCTGCTATCAGATGAAATTCAGGCAATTACAAAAGAAATAAATACATCACGCCTAGATGGAAAGCTTTTTGCTATGCTTGAGGAGAAAAAACTGACTACTGGATAGCGAACTTTGTTTTTATTTCGATGCCTCGAACCACCAGTTATCGAAAATGAAAAATCCCTTGTGACCCGCAGAAAATAGCCTTTTTGCGGGTTTTATAAGGCAAATGCGATAGGGCGCGGGGGAGAAATTGAGTTTGCCGCGTTATAGTTTTATCATGCACCAAAAATAGTTTTCTTTTGGGCTGATAAAGCGGGCTGGCGGGCGTTGATTTTTCACGCGTGAGAGCCCATACTCAATCAATCTTTTAATCAATATGAGGTATGTCCCATGAATTTCAAATATGCATTATTAACTTTTTCTGCGCTTTCGCTGATCCTGGGCGGGGCCGTGAGTGCGCATGCTCAAGACGGCCCTCCCGCCGGTGATCCTCCTGCAGCCGGGTTTGACGGTCCACCACCCCCCCATGATGAACCGAGAGATGGCTCAAAAGACGGACCAAAAGGTGACAAAAAGGGCGATAGAAAAGCCGAATTTGAAAAACGCGCCGCCGAAATGTTTGCCAAAACCGACACAAATAAGGACGGATTTTTGAGCAAGGATGAAATGCTCGCCGGTCAACGTGAGCGTTTGGATGAAATGTTTGCCACCGCAGATACCAACAAGGACGGCAAATTATCACCCGAAGAAATGAAAAAAGGTCGCGAAGCCATGCACGCAAAAATGAAAGCGAAAATGGAGCAAATGAAGAAAGAGCACAAAAAGCATGACGCCGCCGAAGATAAAAAACCCGATGCGGATCATCATGAATAAAGATGTGGGGTAAAGGGATTGGATAATCAACTCCTCACTCACTATCTTCAACGCAGCGCGGAAGGCGACCAAAGCGCCTTTCGCACTCTATCCGAATGTTTGGGCCAGAAAATTTTTGCGCTTGCCTATCGTTTCCTGAACGGCGAGAGGGCCATGGCCGAAGACGTAACGCAGGATGTTTTGATCAAACTCTGGCAATTTGCCCCGAAATGGCAGGCCGGCGGGTCGGTTCAGGGATGGGTGTCAAAACTGACCTATCACGCCTGTATGGATGTGTATCGCGCGCGCAAAAATCGTAACAATGAATTACCCGAAGATCTGGCCATTCCCGAAACGGCCACCGATCAGGTATTATCGAATGAATATCGCACGTTGTTATTTGCGGCGCTTGGTCGGCTTCCTGAGCGTCAGAAAGAGGCGTTACTGTTGGTTTATTTCCATGAAAATAGCCGCCGCGAAGCCGCAGCCGCCATGGAAACCACCGAAAAAGCATTGGAACATTTGATTGCGCGGGGGCTTAAGGCGCTCAGTCAACTCATCCCTGCCAATATCAATGGAGAGACTCATGACCTTGCCACCCAAAGACTTTAATGACCCGTTTGGCAGTTTTTTTTCAGTACGCGACCCGCAGGATATCCTGAAGGATGGCGGGCGCATTACGCCGCTTTTGCCGCGTGCGCAGCTCGAGTCCATGATTGACCTTGCGCTCACCATGCCTCAACATAAGCCTGTTTTAATGGATGCGGCGGGGAGGAAAACTGCGCGCGATCATGGCTGGTCGGACAGGGGGCGCGTGTCGGGGGTGCTGGCGGCTGTGGCTTGTTGTGTGCTGTTTTTCGCCGTTAATCCGCAAACAGCACCGTTTTTGAGTGGCCACAGCATATCGGGAAAAAATATTGCGGTTGATACGCCGCAAATATCCTCACTTTACGGGGAAGGGGATGGGCAAGAGCCTTCCAAAACCATAGACTCCGAAGCATTTTCAAATGCGCCGGATATGAATGATTTATTGCTTTATGATTTTTTAGAAAACTTGTAAGATCACCGCATGGAAAAACATGCTTGCGCCGCTGCCGCGCCCCTGAGCGAAATTCAGAATAGCGAAAATCTGAATTGCCGCAATCAAAACCAAGAAAATTATAGAACCCCCACCGCCGAAGGGGACGCAGAAATATTGCGCAAAATGCTGCGTTTTCGGGCCTGGCATCGCGGGACACGGGAAATGGATTTGCTGATTGGCAGCTTTGCTGATTTATATTTAGGGCAGTTTAACCAAGCGGACTTATTGATTTTTCAGGAAATCCTCACCCATCAGGACCCGGATGTCTATGATTGGGTGATCGGACGGGCCACTCCGCCGGTTGAGCTAAATTCGCGCGTGATGGAGCTGTTATGCGCGCACCGATTTGCCGGCTCATGCTCTTAAACAATTATTCCACATGATTAAAACCTGACATGCACAATATCATCAAAATTATTTCGTTGGGGTTGAATGACGATGACCATCGCATCACGGCAGATTTTCGGGGCGCGGTCGTGGCGATGGGAAATTTTGACGGTGTGCATCTGGGGCATCGCAGCCTGATTGAAACTGCGCGCAAATGGGCGCAGGATAAAGGCACAAAATTAGCAGTATTGACGTTTGAACCGCACCCGCGCCGCGTGTTTCGGCCTGATGATCCGCCTTTTCGTCTTACCCCAAGAGCGGCGAAATATGAAGTTTTAAGCACATTGGGCGTCGATATTGTATTTGAGGTCGCCTTTGATTGGGCATTGTCCGCCCTGATCTATCAGGATTTTATCGCCCGCATCATTGCGCCCATTGCGCCGTCCGTCATTCTGGCCGGGGAAGATTTCCATTTTGGCCATAATCGTAGCGGCACATTGACCCATGTGCGCGAACATGGTTATCATTGCGAATCTGTCAAACTGATGACCGACCCACAACATGGGGTGATATCGTCAACCCGTGTTCGCGGACTGATTCAGTCGGGCCATTGTGCGGAGGCTTATCAGCTCCTGGGGTGGGATTGGTTTATCAGCGGCCAGGTGCAAAAGGGGGATCAGCGCGGGCGCGAAATGGGCTATCCTACCGCGAATGTGGCATTGGGGGAATATCTTCACCCCGCCTATGGTGTTTACGATACGATTGTTAGGATTGAAGGGTATGACCAGCCATTTAAGGCCGCCACCAATATTGGCATTCGCCCGATGTTTGAGCTTCCCACCGCATTGATTGAGGCACATATCCTTGATTTTTCGGGCGATTTGTACGGTAAGACCATAAAAATCTTCCCCCAACGCAAAATCAGGGATGAAATGCGCTTTAACTCACTCGCGGACTTAATTACACAGATAGAGCTTGATTGTGAAGCAGTGAGGGTACATACACCAGAGAATAGTATTCCGAAAGCCGTAGCACCTACCCGTAGCTTATCGGGGGATTGAGACGACCCACACAAGTCATCTGTCGCAGCAAAGACTCGACACCCCAAAAGACCCCGCAATCTTTGGGTCCTTAACATTGACCAAAAGAGTTTAAAAATAAGAATGCGGGGTTTAAAGCTTCTTTTAAGGCGCACGGCCGTGATCGAGGACGGCTACTGCAGCTTGAGCAGCGGTGACAGGGGCAGTTGAAGAGGTTGGTTGAGCTATTACTTTTGCTAAAGATCTATTAAACAATTTTTCTTTAATTTGGTCATCTTTTATCCACGCAACATCACTAAGTTTAGTAACTATTGCTCTAATAGGATGATTCTCTGGTAATTGATCCTTAATTGCTTCGAAAACCCCGATATTGTTTACATATGCATTTACCGCAAGCAATTGATAAGATTCAGCGATTTCTTGTGACCTAACATCTAAAGAATCTAAATCGCCAATTAAACTTGTTACTTTAGAGAAATTTTCTGCTGCTTCTAAACCGGTTTGCAAGTAAAAAAAGGCACATGCAGCAGCCAAATGCTGTTTAAATACGGTTAAGTCACTTCCTTTGTCTTCTTTTAAAACCCTTGACATTAAACGCATAGTCGATTGTAAATTGAGATCTTGGGGGGCCTTCAATTGCTCTACCCAGAAATCCAGACGTGCAGCTTCCGTTGCCCTTGTACTTGTATCCTGCATATTGAGTAGCACGTTTTGTGAGGTTAACTGGTTGAATTGATCCACAACCATTTGTCGAACCACATAAGAAAGGGCTATATTTTCCGGATTGGCAACAAAATCTCCATTTTCCTTTATTCCAATTACATATATGTAATCCTCATTTTGTTCCAACCAAAATGTCATGCCTTTTAGCTGGGCTGCGAGTGTATCATCATTCGGTAGTTTTACTAATCCATCGGTAGTACTCGGTATAGTCCTTAACCCTTCCCAACGCTCTAATTTAGATGCCTCAATTAAGTCTATTAAATGTTCCCTAGTAATTGTCATTTTTCTCTCCAATATTTTGTTGATGACAAAAAGGTATAATACGGAGAAATATTTCACGCAATTACGAACATAAAAAGAAATAAAATAGCTGTGGATAAGTTTTAGCGGTATAAAGATTGTGGGGCGACTGATGGGGCTCGAACCCCGCACGCGGATGCGCGTGCAGTTATATATTTTAGTGGGTTCGATTGCTTGGATATGTGAAGAATGGGGCGACTGATGGGGCTCGAACCCACGACCACTCGGACCACAACCGAGGGCTCTACCAACTGAGCTACAGCCGCCATAAATATGTATTCGCTTTATGCTGAAATTCATGTCATTTGTCCAGTGCAAAATTGCACCCCGCATAAAATATTTTTCTGATTATTCGATTGCATTTTAATCTTTCCTATATAAATTTAGGGTAGCTTATATGGGTGGGGCAGATTGCGCGAATGTTTACTGCGAAAAATATATTTATGATGAAAGCTATTGAGAGGGAAAATTTATCATGTCCAAAGATTTAAAAAGCGTATGCTTGATGATCCGCAAGGATCAATATGATCAATTGCAACAAATGAATGTGAATGTGAGCGGGTTTGTGCGCGATATGCTGGATGATCGTTTGAGCGAGAGTAACATCATCCTCAACGTATCTCCGGAAACCCGCACGCTATATGATAAAATCATCTCTATCTCACCCAATGGTGATGAGGATATGGAACCGTATTTGCGCGAAGCACTCAAAAACATGCTGGATAAATATATCAAGGAAATGCAACAATTGCATCAGGATATCGCCAAGAAAAATTAGGGTGCTCTTTGAGTTATCAGCTTTTTTCTTTGTCTCAACAAAATTTTGCACTTTTGCATGAGATGCATTATAAGCATCATCATGAACGAACCGCTTAAAAAATTATCGTCCCCGAAGGTGGGGGTTGTCTCGCTCGGCTGTCCTAAGGCGTTGGTGGACTCTGAACGCATTATGACTCAGTTGCGATCCGAAGGCTATCAATTCACCGACACGCACAAAAATGCCGATGTCGTGATTGTGAATACGTGCGGGTTTTTGGATTCAGCCAAGGAAGAGTCGCTGGCCTCCATCGGCCAGGCGATGAAGGATAATGGCCGCGTGATCGTCACCGGGTGCATGGGGGCGGAGCCGGAGCAAATCACGGCGAAATACCCCAATATTCTGGCCGTGACCGGCCCCCATCAATATGAGCAAGTGGTAGAGGCCGTGCATGACGCTGTCCCGCCCGCGCATGATCCGTATATTGATTTGGTGCCGGAGGGCGGCTTGAAACTCACCCCGCGGCACTATGCGTATCTTAAAATTTCCGAAGGGTGCAATAATCGCTGTAGTTTTTGCATCATCCCCCATTTGCGCGGAGATTTAGTATCGCGCCCGATTCACCATGTGTTGTTTGAGGCCGAAAAGCTGATTCATGCGGGGGTGAAGGAGCTTTTGGTGATATCGCAAGATACTAGTGCCTATGGTGTTGATACCAAATATGCAGAATATCCGTGGAAGGGCGGACGGCGCAAAACCAAATTTTACGATCTGTGCGATGCGCTCGGCCAAATGGGGCGTGATGCGGGGCATGAACAGGGCATTTGGGTGCGGCTGCATTATGTTTATCCATACCCGCATGTCGATGAAATTATTCCCCTGATGGCGGAGCGGAAAATTTTACCGTATCTCGATATTCCGTTTCAACATGCCTCACCGAAGGTACTTAAGGCCATGAAACGCCCGGGGAATCAGGAAAAAACGCTCGAACGCATCAGGGCATGGCGCGAGATTTGCCCGGATATCACCTTGCGCTCAACCTTTATCGTTGGCTTTCCCGGCGAAACCGAAGATGATTTTGAATATTTGCTGGAATGGATGCAGGAAGCACAGCTCGACCGCGCCGGATGCTTTAAATATGAGAATGTGGAGGGCGCACCATCCCGCGCGCTGGACGGGCATGTGGACGAAGAGGTGAAGCAAGAGCGTTATGAACGGTTTATGGAGATCCAACGCCAAATTTCCGAAGCCAAGACCCAGTCCAAAATCGGCAAAACTCTGCCCGTGATGATTGATGATACGGATGACAGCGGCGGCGCCGAAGGCCGCACCATGGGCGATGCACCCGAAATTGACGGCAAGGTGCTTTTGCGCGATTCCTATGGTATTCAGCCGGGCGATGTGGTGAATGTTGAAATTGAAGACGCCGATGATTACGACCTTTATGGTGTGGCCATAAAGTAAAAATATGGGCTTTGGTCGCGAAATTTCATGAAAACTATTTTCCTAAAACTCATCAGATTATATCAAATTATCCTCTCGCCGTGGGTGGGGAATCAATGCCGGTTTTACCCCACATGCTCAAACTATGCCAAGGAAGCCATTGAGAAATATGGCGTGATCAAGGGGGGGTATCTGGGGCTTAAACGGCTCCTTCGTTGCCACCCGTGGGGGAAGGGACCGTGGATTGATCCCGTGCCTTAGAACCTGTTCATAATCTCTACTCTGGCGTTGGCTTTTTACGGTATTTCTGCGCTTCCGCTTCTCACGTACATCTATGTACGATCCGATGCGGTTCTCGAAA
>JAEUKN010000031.1 GCA_016794305.1 Alphaproteobacteria bacterium
TTTATTCGTGAATATTCGTGGAAATTAGTGGCTAAAGAATCTCGAAATTCTTTGCGCGGCTTGGCGGTTAAAGATTAAAACTTGCGTGCACTCAACGCTCAAAAAGACCATGAACAGGCTTTTTAAAAACTTTTTTAAAATATGTCTTGCAATGCAGGGAGAAAGCGCATAGAGTAGCCCCCATGAATAAAAATTCCGCCATTCTTCTTAGCAATGTCGTCGTCCTTCTTGGAACGGCGTTGCGGGTTGTTGGCTGATAAAGACTTACAACACAGAATAACCGCAACGCCCCGATCGAAAGAACGGGGTTTTTTAATACTTGGAATACTGAATTTCTGGCTAGGAACAAGCGACGCAGCGTAGGGAGACTACGTCAGGAGCGAAGTGACAACGTCCAGAAGTTCAGTATTCCAAGTATATTTGGAAAATTTTTTTAAACCCTTATATTTATTGAGCTTGTAAATAAGCTTTACACCTGCGAGGCCAAACATGAGAAAAGCGAATACGAACCCAGCGAGTACGACCCCAACGACTCAAGCTCCCATAACCGGAGCCCCCACAGCCGTGGCAACAAAAGCCGTTGAGCCGCAAACCATGACCGGTGCGCAGATTGTGGTTCAGGCATTGGTGGATAATGGCGTTGACACGATTTTCGGGTATCCCGGCGGCGCGGTTTTGCCAATTTATGATGCGCTGTTTCAACAGAAGAAAATCCGCCATATTTTGGTGCGCCATGAACAGGCTGCGTTGCATGCCGCCGAAGGGTATGCGCGCTCCACCGGTAAGGTTGGCTGTGCGCTCGTGACATCCGGTCCCGGGGCGACCAATGCGGTGACGGGATTAACCGATGCCATGCTCGATTCCGTTCCGGTTGTGTGTTTCTGTGGTCAAGTGCCGACGTTCCTGATTGGCACCGATGCGTTCCAAGAGGCCGATACCACCGGCATCACTCGCCACTGCACCAAGCAAAATTACCTGGTGCGGCAGGTGGATATGTTGGCATCCACCATTCACGAAGCGTTTCATGTGGCCAAAAGCGGCCGTCCCGGCCCGGTGGTGATTGATTTGCCCAAGGATGTGCAATTTGCGCCCGGCCCCTATATCCCCCCAAAAAATGTGCCAATGACACGTTATCGGCCACGCACGCAGCCGGACATGCGCGAAATTGAAACCGCGGTTGAAATGATCGCCCATGCCAAACGCCCGATTTTCTACATTGGCGGCGGTGTGGTCAATGCGGGGGCTGAGGCTGCGGAATTAATGACAAAATTTGTGCGTATGACCGGGTATCCGATTACCTCAACCCTCATGGGGCTTGGGGCTTACCCGATGCGTGACCCGCAATTTTTGGGGATGCTCGGGATGCACGGCACGTTTGAGGCCAACTGGGCGATGCATGATTGTGATGTGATGATCAATATCGGCGCGCGGTTTGATGACCGTGTGACGGGCAGATTGGATGCGTTTTCTCCGCATTCACGCAAAATACACATTGATATTGACCCCAGTTCGATCAACAAAATTGTGCGTGTGGATTTGGGCATTGTGGCGGATTGCGGCGCGGCGATTAAGAGCATGATTGAGGTCTGGAAAGAGAAAAACTATAAGCGTGATGAAGAGTCCATAAAAAATTGGTGGGAAAAAATTGATCAATGGCGGGCGGTCAAATGTTTGAATTACCGCGCAAATGATCAGATTATCAAGCCGCAATATGCCCTGCAACGCTTGCAACACGCGATGGACCAGAGCAAACGCGAGTATTTTATCACCACCGAAGTTGGCCAGCATCAAATGTGGGCGGCGCAATTTTTGAAATTTGACAGCCCAAATCATTGGATGACCTCCGGCGGGCTGGGGACGATGGGGTACGGCTTCCCGGCTGCGATTGGCGTACAATTGGCGCATCCTGATGCCTTGGTGGTTGATGTGGCGGGGGAGGCATCCATCCTGATGAATATGCAGGAAATGTCCACGGCGGTTCAATATCGTCTCCCGGTTAAGATTTTTATCCTGAATAATCAATGGATGGGGATGGTGCGGCAATGGCAAGAATTGTTGCATGGGGAGCGTTACTCAAATTCTTATACCGAAAGCTTGCCCGATTTTGTGAAGCTGGCCGAAGCCTATGGCGGTATCGGGTTGCGTGCGCAAAGCCCGGAAGAGCTGGACCTTGTGATCGCTGAGATGATGAAAACAGATCGCGTGACGATTGTGGATGTGTGCGTGGATCAAAAGGAAAATTGCTTCCCGATGATCCCAAGCGGTAAGGCGCACAATGAAATGATTCTTTCTGCCGATGCCGAAAAATTTGATAAGACGTTGGTATAGGAATATATTTCAGAATGCCGACATCATTGTCTTCAGATAAATTTTCACAACGCTGTGAACTTGGAATAGTTGCTACAATTCCACATTTTGCTATTGCAGAAATGCTTAAACTTTCTGCTTTGGACTGGGTGTGGATTGATGCTGAGCATGGCGGGTTTGATGCACAGTCGGCGGCGGCATTTTGCGCTGTTATTTCAGGCGCGAAGAAGACCTACGTACGCATTCCTGATAAATCCGAAACCTCTGTTCAGAAATTTTTGGATATTGGCGCAGATGGCATTATTGTTCCCATGGTGAATTCGGAAGATGAAGTAGACCAAATTTGTTGCAGTGCCTGTTATCCCCCCATTGGGAAACGCAGTGTGGGAATTGCACGGGCGCACGCATATGGGGTGAATTTTAAAAACTATTTGAACCAACGTAGTTATAAAATCACAATTCAAATTGAGACAGCGGAGGCGGTTGATAGAATCGATCAGATTGTTGCGCACAAAGAAATTGACGAGATTTTTATAGGCCCTTATGACCTCAGCGGATCATTGGGATGTCTAGGTGAGGTGACATCAAATATGGTGCAAAACAAAATTGAAACTATTTTGAATGCATGCAAAAAAGTGAAAAAATCTTGCGGTATATTTGCCGGAAGTACAGAGTCTTGTTTAAAATATAAGCAAATGGGATTTGAAAAGATAGCGATCAGTTTAGATACCTTACTTTTTAACCAGGCACTTACGCAATGCCTGGACTTAGTTAAAAATAAAGATTGATGTAAAAATTTGATAAGACGTTGGTATAAGAGATGGGTATAGAGCATGAAATTTTTTAAAATTTGTTGGTTGGTTACTTTACTTTCGTGCAGCTGGATGCTTGGAATTGATCCGGTTAAAGCCAAGGCCTTGAAACCGTTTGACTCTGTTCATGTAGTGATTGATCAAGAGTTGATCAATGGGCCGGATGCCGCAAAACTCAAGACTCAATTGCAGCAGGTTTTCTTGGTTCCTGTGGATGTCTTGGTGGTTGAGGGCGATGGTGGGCAGCCTAAGGCCACAGATCACACCACCCGGAATTTGGAGATTTATATTGAACCCAATCGGGGGCAGGATCCGCATATGACGATGACAGGCGAAATCATGAGCCATGATGACGAGAAATCGAAAATTGTGCATATAGCAGTGGGTGATATCGGTGACCGGCGCACTGGTAAATCTTCGGAGTTTGATGTTTTATCTTCTAAATTTTCCTCTGATCCTATTTATAAATTGGTGTTACAACAGGTTGGAAAATTTGCAGGTTTAGAAAGCAAAGAGTGTGTTATGCACGCCATATCCACTCGGGAAGAGCTTGAGGGATTGCCGCAAAATTATTGCGCGCTGGACCAGAAAATTCTTCATGAACAAGGTATTTGGAAATTAGGGCCGCCCACGCAGGGCCAGCGTTAAAGCAGACAACAAAATTTTATTTAAAAGATCAACCACGGAAAAGGTAAAAAAGCCAAATGATAAAAAAATCGTTACAGGATAAGCATAGTGTCTATGGTGCGGCGCCGGCTGCGGACCCTGTGCTCTCTCATACTCTTACGGTTATTGTGGATAATGAACCGGGGATTTTGGCGCGGGTGGTTGGGTTGTTTTCCGGGCGCGGATATAATATTGAAAGCTTGACCGTGGCGGAAACCGACCATAGCAGCCGTCAATCCCGCATGACCATCGTGTGTTCGGGTACGCGCCATGTGATTGAACAAATTTACCATCAATTGGGGCGGTTGATCCCCGTTCATCAGGTCATTAATTTAAGTGTTGAAGGGCCGCATGTGGCGCGTGAGCTTGGTTTGATCAAGGTGGCCGCCGTGAAGGAGCAACGAATCGAAGCACTCCAAATCGCCGACTCATTCCGCGCCAAAACGGTGGATACGACGCTGGAAAGTTTTGTGTTCGAGCTCACCGGGTCGCCTGATAAAATTGATGCCTTTATAGATTTAATGCGGCCACTCGGTTTGGTCGAAGTTTCAAGAACCGGGGTCGCCGCCATATTGCGCGGCAAAAAATCCGTTTAATTTTCAACCTAACCAAAACATGAAAAAGGAGTTCTAAAAAAATGAAAGTTTACTACGATGCCGATTGCAATTTCGAGGCAATTAAGGGCAAAAAAGTCGCCATTATCGGCTATGGGTCCCAGGGCCACGCCCATGCGGCAAATTTGCGGGATTCAGGTGTGGCAGAGGTTCGCATCGGATTGAGACCTGAGAGTGCGACCAACAAAAAAGCCCAGGCCGCAGGTTTTACCACGATGAGTCCTGAAGACGCCGCCAAATGGGCCGATGTTTTGATGATGGCGACACCCGATGAATTGCAACGCGATATTTATTATTCCTCCATTCATGAGAACATGAAACCGGGTGCGGCGATTGCCTTTGCCCACGGGCTCAACATCCATTTCAATTTGATTGAACCGCGTAAGGATGTCGATGTGTTTATGGTGGCCCCAAAAGGCCCCGGCCACACGGTGCGCGGCGAATACCAAAAAGGCGGCGGGGTCCCATGCCTTTTTGCGGTTCATCAGGATGCATCGGGTAAGGCCCGTGATCTAGCGCTGGCTTATGCTTCCGGTGTTGGCGGCGGTCGTTCGGGAATTATTGAGACATCGTTCCGCGAAGAATGCGAAACCGATTTATTTGGTGAACAGGCTGTTCTGTGTGGTGGGGTTTGTGCATTGATCAAGGCCGGGTTTGAAACATTGACCGAGGCCGGATACGCGCCGGAAATGGCCTATTTCGAATGTCTGCATGAAATGAAATTGATTGTGGATTTGATGTATGAAGGCGGTATGGCCAATATGCGCTATTCCATCTCCAACACTGCGGAATATGGCGATTATACACGCGGGCCGCGGATTGTGACTGAAGAAACTAAAGCCGAGATGAAACGCATTCTGGACGATATTCAATCGGGACGTTTTACCCGTGATTGGATGCTGGAATGTCAAGCCGGGCAGCCGAGCTTTAAGGCTACGCGCCGCCGCGAAGCCGAGCATCAGATCGAAGAAGTCGGCACCAAACTGCGCGCGATGATGCCGTGGATCGCCAAAAACAAATTGGTGGATAAGGCAAAGAATTAAACCACCCCATAAATTTCTTAACAAAAACCCTCGGTCAACGAGGGTTTTTAGCACTTACCACCACTTAGATTTCAAATGAGCCCGTAACCCCGGATATGCAAAAAAGCCGAACTTGTGCGGCTTTTTCTGTTCCGGGGTCTTTGCAGAGTCAGGCTTCTGTATCCGGACCCCGCATCAAGTGCGGGGTTGCGAGTGGGCTTGGGTTTGGATGGACGGGGTTACGGAATGTGAGGGGTGGTAAGTTTTTAGCATTCATCAAAGCAACATTGCTAAAATATAACTTGGCAGGGCGGACGCAAAACGATAATCTGCCGCGATGGAAACTATGGACTTATCTTCTCCTCACCCTTTTCCCCACCCTTCCCCTCGCATTTCGGTGGTGGTGCCAATGTTAAACGAAGCCGAAAATGCCCCGGCTTTGATCGAGGAAATATTGAACGCAGCCCAAAAATGCCCGATTGCCGAAATTGTGGTGGTGGATGACGGCAGCCAAGACGCAACGCCGCGTGTGGTGGTTGAACTGCGCCCCTTGGCAAGCTCTGCCGTTCCTCATCCTGTGCAAATCCGCGTGCTGCGTCATTCGGCGCGGGCGGGACAAAGTGCAGCATTGCGCAGCGGGGTGCGGGCGGCCGCGATGGAATTGGTGGTCACCATGGACGGGGACGGGCAAAATAACCCTGCCGATATTCCCGCACTCTATGCCGCCTATATGACGCGCCAAACCGCCCCTATGGTGTTGGTGGCGGGGCAGCGGCGCAAACGTCAGGATTCTTTGCTGAAAAAATTTACTTCGCGCACCGGCAATTTTATTCGTCGCACAATGCTCAAAGACGGGGTGCGGGATACTGGATGCTCGCTCAAACTCTTCCGCCGCGCGGATTATTTGGCACTGCCCTATTTTAATCATATGCACCGTTTTTTGCCTGCGCTGTTCGCCCGTGAATATGGCGATATTATTCTGGTTGATGTGGATCATCGCCCGCGCGCGCGGGGTGTTTCAAAATATGGGTTTTGGGACCGTTTATGGGCGGGGATTTTTGATCTGATCGGGGTGATGTGGTTGCAATCGCGCGCCGCCAAAAAACTCACGATTTCAGAAGAGTAATCCTAAACAAACTCATTTCAAATAAATCCAAAAGGATCAAAATAAGGATCAAGATTATGACAGCGGAACAATGCGTAGAACTGGCCAAGGATCACGGATTTTGGTTGGTTTTGGGATTTTTTGGCCAGGCAATGTTTTCGGGGCGGTTTTTGGTGCAATGGTTGGCATCCGAGCGTGTAAAAAAATCCATCGTTCCCAATCTTTTTTGGTGGTTTTCGTTGGGCGGTGGCGTGATTTTGCTCATTTATGCCATTCATCGCCGCGACCCGGTTTTTATCGTGGGGCAGGCCGCCGGGTTGTTTATTTATCTGCGCAATATTTATTTGATTTATAAAAAACATCCTGCCCAGTCCTCTGCTCCTGCTACATCTTCATCTTCTCCATCTTCACCCATCACGCACACACCGGACGCAAAGTCATCATGAAATTATTTCTCTCTCGCTATGGCGGCGCATTGATTCTCTCTGCTGTGATTTGCGTGGTTTTGTGCGCGGCGTCCCTATGGGCGCGGCCGATTTTTCCGATTGATGAAACCCGCTATATGACCGTGGCGTGGGAAATGAAGCAAAGCGGCAATTATCTGGTCCCCAGTCTTAATCAGGAAGTTTATCATCATAAGCCGCCGGTGTTGTTTTGGTTGATCAACCTGATGTGGGCGATTTTTGGTGTGTCGCAGTCGGCGGCGATGATTGTGCCTTATCTCGCGTCTTTTTGTCTGTTGATGTTGACGGCGCGACTTGCGCGGCGGTTATATCCGCAGCATCTGGACGCGCCGTTGCTGGCGGTGGCGTTGTTGGGCGGCAGCCTGCCCTTTGTGATCTATGCCAATCTGATTATGTTTGATGTGTTGCTCAGTGTGCTGGTGGTCCTTGGTATCACGGCGATTTGGGATTTTGTGAAGTGGGATTCCGGGAAGAGCGGACGGAGCATCCATATCTTGATTTTGGGCGCAGCCATAGGCATTGGAATTTTAACCAAAGGCCCCGTGATGCTGCTGCATCTGGCGTTTGTGTTATTGGGGATAAAATTCTGGCATGATGCTAATGAGAAGGATGAGGAATCTGGGAAAGCTGATAAAGCTTTGGGGGACGGCGCGCCGCGTGCCTATTTCAAATCCTTTACGGCGGCCTTTATTTTGGGAGTGTTGATGGCGTTATGCTGGGCCATTCCTGCGGCCATTTACGGCGGCAAGGAATTTGCCGATAAAATTTTCTGGGGCCAGACGGCAGGGCGCGTGGTGAATGCCTTTGATCATCAACGGCCCTTTTATTGGTATCTCACTTTTGTACCGATTTTTGTTCTGCCGTGGGCGTTGTCTCCTGCGTTGTGGCGCGGGGCGCGGAATTTTTTTGCATCAAAAATTCCAACAGACACGGCGGTCAAAAAATTCCTCCTCATCTGGATCATCCCGGTTTTTGTGGCGTTTTCATTGATTAGTGGAAAGCAAATCCATTATCTGGTGCCGCTTTTACCCGGCCTTACCTTGCTGATGACCGGATGTCTCCTCCATGTTTCGCGCCGCTTGGGACGGGTGGATATATGGGCAATATTGGCGGTTGTGGCTGTATTGTGCGCGGTCCCAATCATCATGAATCTTTATGCGGATCAAATTGGCGCGGCCATTCACGGCTCTGTCCATATCGAAGAAACCTTTGCCAAATCCAACCCCATCGTGCCGATGGCGGTGTTGTGCATGATTATAATTTGCGGCGGGGTCGCGGGGTATTTGGCAAAATGCGACTCAACACGCCTGGAAAAGTCATTGGCTTGTTCTTTGTCGCTCATTGCGCTGTCCATGGCGGTGATGATGGCAGGATTTATGGGGGCGGCCAAAAACGGATTTTTAATCAATTATGATTTGGCGCCGATAGCGGTGAAGTTACAGGAATTTGATCATCAGGGGGCTGCACTGTCTGGGGCAAATTCACAAAAAACTGAAGGGGCCCGCCCCATTGCGGCGGCGCAAATTTATCATGGGGAGTTTGGATTTTTGGCGCGATTAACACGGCCGGTTGAGCAGATCGGGGGTAAAGATATCGCAAACTGGTTGGCGCAGCATCCAAACGGGTTGGTGGTGTACCGCACGAAAGATTTGAAAAATTATGCGCCCTATCATATCCTCTATCAACAACCTTATGCCCTCAGCGGATATTATGCGATCCTTGAACAATCTCCCCCTCCCTCTCCGTAATTTTTCCGGTCATGGTGCCTGGGAAATGAGGCGATGGGCGGCACGTTGTGCGCTCTGTCATTTTACCTCTTTGGCTGTTTTTTTACTCGCGCTTTTGCCTTCGCTATCCCCTTCTTGGGGCGCGGGTGTGGAGGGCGGTGCGCCAAAGACACTGGCTAACTCCTCCGCATCACCATCACCAATACCAACTGATTGCAACAATTATTATGCCGAAATCGTACCGCTTAAACCGCCGGATTTCCGCCAGAGTGCCTTGTGGAAAAAGACTTGGGGCTTATTGGGGATTGATCGTCCGCGCGCACTTATGAAAGTTGCCGATGGCGGCATCATTGTGGTGGGCGACACGCGGCCCTATGTGGAAAAACAATTGGATACGGGCGGAAAATCGGGGGATTTCCAATCTCCGCGCAGCTTCATCACCCGTTATAATGCCGCAGGAGAGCTGCTGTTTGATCGCCATTATGATGTTGCGGGGTTGGATCAGGTAACGACTGCGCTCTTGAAAAAATCATCAATAGTGGTGATGAGTGCGCTTGCGCCGCTCACAACATCCCCCAAGACATCTGGCTCCGCGGCTCGCTCTCGTATTCTGGTGGAATTTTTTAATGGCGCGGGCGAGAGAAAACGTCAATTTATCCTCGGGAACCCGGATGAAGATTTTATCCCGCGCGCGATGGTTGCGCGCAATAACGGCGGCAGAAAAAGCACAGCGGCGAATTCGGCCACCAAGGACGCCGATGCAACCGGATTTGTGATTTTGGCGCAAACCAAGCCGCGCGGGGCGAAATCACGGGCGGATGCTCTGCCGCGCACCACACTCTTATGGGTGTCGGAGGATGGCCGTATAGAACGCCGCCGCGATTATTTGCCCGGGATTGAAACCGACCCGTTTGCCCTCACGCGCGGGAATTCGGGACGGATGGTCATCACCGGCCGCATCAAAAATGAACATAAGGTCGAAGCCGGATGGATTTTGAGTGTGGATGCCCAAGGTACGATTTTATTTGAACGGCCCTATACGCGCGGGGCGGGGGCAACTTTGCGCGCGGCAAAAATCCTCCCTGACGGCGGTATTGTGGCGATTGGCGATAGTTTGCCTGTGTTGCGGGCTGATGCGGGCGGCAATGATAAGGCCGCGAATGATAAAATTGCCCCTTACCGCGATAAGGCCGGGTGGATGATTCGCACAACAATTGACGGCACGCCGCTTTGGCAGAAATATCTCGCGGGGCAATATGCCTACACGGGTGCGGATGTAAAGGTGACGATTGACGGCACAATCTGGGGATTATGGGCCGCCAACCCAACCGATTTTGGCGGACGCAAATTTGCGCGGCTCTTAAGCGTAAGCCCCGAAGGGCAGCTGCTCTCGGACTATTCTTATATTGAAGGGTCAAACAGCGTCCCGCTCTATCTTGAACCGGGCGATGAATTTATGGCGGTTGCGGGCATGGCCGAAACAGGTTTTTCAGAGAAAAAATATAATGATCCAAACGACCCGCGCGCCTTTGTCACCTATGATAATTGGGTGATGGCCCTGCCGCTCAATCCCCCCCATACGGACTCGTGCGCGAGCCAAGATAACCGAAGATTAGATGACCTGCCGCCATAAAATATGTGCGAAAATATGCGCGGCACTGCATAGGCATTCAACACTCCGGTATTCAACACTCTTGCCGCATCCCTTGGGGCCTGCGCCGCAGCGAGATCATGAACAGGTTCTTACGAAGACATGGTGTTTCGGCTCTGGACAATTCAGAACAAAAACAGTAAAAAATAGGCATGACTTCTCTTTCCTCATCCGACCCGACTTCAATTTCCGGCCCTAATATTCTTGAGAAAATATGTGCGGATAAATGGATTCATATTCGCCGTAATCAACATCTGATTCCCGAAGTCGTGCACCAGCAGCGCGCGCGATTGCAACACCCGCCCCGCGGTTTTTGTAACGCAATTCGCGCGAAAAAACGCCTGATGCAGCCATCCATCATTGCGGAGGTTAAAAAAGCATCCCCCAGCAAAGGGATTATTCGCGCCGATTTTGACCCGGTTCAGATCGCGCGGGCCTATCAGAGCGCAGGGGCAGCGTGCATTTCGGTGCTGACCGATCAACCTTATTTTAAGGGAACAGACGAAGATTTGGAAATTGTGCGCGAAGTCACGCATATTCCTTTGCTGCGGAAAGATTTCATTCTCTCCCGCTATCAGATTATCGAAAGCCGTGCCCTCGGTGCCGATTGCATTCTGTTGATCGCGGCGGCGTTAAATGATGCGGAATTGCATGAATTTTACAATGACGCCTGTGATCTTGGCATGGATGTATTGATTGAGGTGCATGATGAAGCGGAGCTGGAGCGGGCCTTGGTGCTGGACCCGATGATGATCGGGGTTAATGCGCGCAATTTGAAAACGCTAGAGGTGTCCCTCACCACAAGTTTTGAATTACTGGAGAAAATCCCGCCCCATATTTTGCGGGTGGCGGAAAGCGGTATTCATAATTATGATCAGCTCTCGGCCCTGCACACGAGCGGCTTTGACGCCTTCCTTATCGGGGAAAGTTTTATGCGGGATCCAGATATTTTTGCGTCTGTGAAAAAAATGCTTGGCGAATCTTGAAAATTGGTGTAAACATTTAAAGAACATGTTTGATATTGTTGTGAACAAAACAGATATTCTTTAAAAACCAAGGATTTTTTATATGAACGGCCTGATCTCTCTGTCTTTAAAATTATTTCTCTTAATGTTCTTTTTGACCCTCAGTTGCTTTACGCTGGCGCATGCAAAATCTGAGTCAAAAGCCGACGACATGACAAGTGAATATTCATATAATCGCCCTTTGTCTGATCGTCCTTTCTCGTCTTCACTTTTTCTTCCAACATAATGTTTAAGAGGCCTTATCATGCTCACTAAAAAACAACGAGAATTGCTAGTGTACATTCATGAGCAGTTAAAAAAGGACGGAGTGGCGCCATCTTTTGAAGAAATGAAGGATGCGTTAGATTTGAAATCAAAATCCGGGATTCACCGGCTGATTACCTCTTTGGTGGAGCGCGGATATTTGCAACGTTTGCCAAACCGGGCGCGGGCGATTGATGTTGTGCGGTTGCCCGATGATAAAACTTTGGCCCTGAGAGAGCAAAGCTCGGGCCCGGCTATTTCTATGGGAACGACAACCGCGGGAAATTATTTGCATGATTTGATTTCCCTGCCGCTCGCGGGGAAAATTGCCGCCGGAACCCCGATTGAAGCCATTCAAAATGATACGGATTTTATCTCTATCCCCTCCTCCATGGTGGGTAAGGGAGAGCATTACGCCTTGTTAATTGAAGGCGATTCCATGATTGATGCGGGAATTCACCATGGGGACACAGTGATTGTCCGCAAAACCAATCAGGCGCGGGATGGCCAAATTGTGGTGGCTTTAGTGGATGGGCATGAAGCCACTCTCAAAACCTTGCAGCATAAAAATGGTAATGTTGTGCTGCGGGCCGAAAATCCGGCTTATGAGCCACGTATTCTGACTCCTGATCGTGTAACGGTTCAGGGTGTATTGACGTCATTGCTGCGGTCGTATCATTAGAAGTTTGCTGGCAATCACTGAAATCCTGAAAATGGTCTAAAAAAACCTCCGTCAAATACGTCATTCCAAGCGTGGGCCAAGCGCGGTGCTTACCCCGCGGCTTGGATTTTGGGCTTTCCAAGATCGATTTTGAGGTGAAGGTCTTTAAGTTGTTGATCGCTGACGGTGCTGGGCGACCCCATCATTTGATCTTCGTAGGCACCGTTCATCACAAAGGCATAGACTTCGCGCAAATTCGGCTCATCGGCCAAAATCATCACCATGCGGTCAATCCCAAAGGCGCAACCGCCGTGGGGCGGAGCCCCAAAACGGAAGGCATTCAGCATGCCTGAGAATTTATGTTCCAACACGGCGCGGTCATAACCGGCGATGGCAAAGGCACGTTCCATAATGTCCGGGCGGTGGTTACGAATGGCCCCCGAACATAATTCAAACCCGTTACAAACGCAGTCATATTGATAGGCCTTGATATCCAGCGGGTTTTGGTTGTTGAGGGCATCCATCCCCCCTTGCGGCATCGAAAACGGGTTGTGGGCAAAGTCAATCGCGCCGGTTTTTTCATTCTGTTCATACATCGGGAAATCGACAATCCAGCAGAAACCAAGCTGACCTTTTGCGCGAATACCCATATCATCACAAATTTTATCACGGGCTTTGCCGGCCATGCTGGCGGCTTTATTTGGTTTATCGCAAATAAAAAATACAGCATCGCCGTTTTCCAGACCCGCCAAGCGGTTGAGCTCAAACTGCGCCGCTGCCGGAACAAATTTGGCAATCGGCCCTTTGCCTTCGTTATTGTCCAGCAAAATATAGCCGAGTCCCGCGGCCCCCTCGCCACGCGCCCAGTCATTGAGCTTATCAAAGAAACTACGCGGACGGTCGGCCACCTTGGGCGCACGAATGGCCCGTACCACACCGCCCGCCGCAATCACGGATTTAAAGGCGTTAAAGGTAACATCGTCGCGCCTAAACACCGCCGTCACATCGCAAATTTCCAGCGGATTGCGCAAATCCGGCTTATCCGACCCATATCGCAACATGGCATCATCCCATGTCAAATGCGGCCACGGAGTGGCGGACACTGTGCGTTCCTCGCCCGTCCAATCGGCGAATTCGGTAAACATGCCGCCGATCACCTGTTCCATCGTTTTAAAAATATCCTCTTGCGTGATAAAGGACATTTCCATATCAAGTTGGTAAAACTCCGCCAAACGGTCGGCGCGGCCATCTTCATCGCGGAAACAGGGCGCAATCTGGAAATAACGATCAAAACCGGACACCATCAGCAATTGTTTGAATTGCTGCGGCGCCTGGGGCAGGGCATAGAATTTCCCGGCATGAAGGCGCGATGGAACCAGATAATCGCGCGCGCCTTCGGGGCTAGAGGCCGTGAGAATCGGCGTGTTAAACTCTTGAAATCCCTGATCCCACATGCGGCGACGCAGCGAGGCAATCATGTTATTGCGCAACCGGACACGGCTGTGCATACCCGCACGACGCAAATCAAGATAGCGATATTTTAACCGCAAATCCTCACCGGTTTGGTCAGGCTCGGCGACTTGGAACGGAATCACATCGGCGGCGGACTGAACGGTCAATTTGTTCACATAAACCTCAATATCGCCGGTGGGGAGTTTAGAATTGGCGGTGCCTTCGGCCCGTGGTTTCACCTCTCCGTCCACCGTAATCACCGACTCAACGCGCAATTTTTCCATTTGCGCCCGTGCGGGGGAGTCCATATCCACAACGCATTGCGTAAGGCCATACGTATCACGCAAATCAATAAATAACACGCCGCCATGGTCGCGAATGCGGTGCACCCACCCCGACAAGGTCACGGTTTGGGACCGGTTTTCAAGGCGCAGCGCGCCGCAATGATGGGTGCGGTAAGGATTGGTCATGATCGAATTTCCTGTTGTTTTCAGCCATCCTTATAGCTGTTTTGTGATCATTTTTCCAGAGTATTTTTTGAAACACCTGTATCAAACACAGCCTGATTTTTGAAAATTTGTATAAGGGTGTGAGGTTGTCAACAGGCTCTAACCAGCTGAATCCAAGGATATTTTGCAGTGCATAATGGATTTTTGTGGCTGGATTTTCTTAAAAAATGTAGAATAACTTAAATAAAAAATAAACACAGGGTGTAATTTTGACAAATATAGTAAGGTGTGAGCGTAACGCGTGTTCGCTACAGCATCTGGCTGGAATTACTCGTTATTTCAATGATATTTGTAATCAAAAAGGGACTTCGGAAGTTAGTCAGGGCCAAAAACTTACAATATTATTATCCGCTTTCTTGGATTTTGCCATAAAAACATTGACAAACCATGAGACCCCGCCGCTTCCCGCAAATAACAAAACCCAGTTAACGAAACTGACGGCCAAATCATTCGTAATTTCCTATGATCAAGAATGTCATGATTATGCTATTTTGCAAGATCTTGAGGCTGCATTTCATAATTTATTTGCAGCAAAGATATCAGATTTATGCAAACTCACTGATATCTCCGAGGCAGAATTGCATTTTCTGACTCTAATAGCCCCTCTGGATCAGGCATTTTATGAAGCATTGTTTAATCCGCTTATGATCGATGCCGCCCAAGCGCGCGAGGTATTTTTATCCGATATCAAAAAAATTCAGGACGTAATGGATGAGAGAAATATAAGCATCGAGCCAAATCTGGCTCAACCAGCATGCCAAGTGGCCGCGTGAAAATGTAACGCCGCCGTTGGTTTACTTTTTAATCGCATCGGGATGCAGGCCGGTTTCCTTGCCGATCATGTAATAAACGGAGTTGAGGTTGAGCTCGCCCCCCGTGCCGTGATTTTTGACATGATGCGCCATTGCGGCATCCATCATAATAATGGATTTATCGGGTTGATTGCGCTTGCGCATATGGGTTTCCGTGGCATTGACGATAATTTCAATAACTTCATCAGATACGGTGATTTTGTGATGCTGCTCATACCCTGCTTTTAGATTCTTCATAATTTGAATGGTTTGCGGGACGTTGGGAATGCTTAAAAATACTTTTTGAAATCGCCGGTCCATCGCCGGGTCAATCGCCACATAAATGCGAAATTCATCCAATGTCGTGGCCCCGATAATATGAAGGTCACCAACGGTCAGGTAGGGCTTCATAACCTCTGATAACCCCTTATAGGCGCTCCCCTCACAAGACGGCATCACCTGATGCATTTCATCAATAAACAGCACGACCTTGGGGTAGGACGGATCATGATACCTCTCGGCAATGCCCTTACAAATCGGCAGAAAACGCCCCTGAAACTCTGCCGGGCCCATCGTGCCCGCTGACATCGCCGCCAAATCAAGCTCCAAAATTCGCGCGTCTTTCAGGTAATCCGGCACTTCACCCGCCACAATTTTTTGCGCCAAACCGGCACACAGCGCGGTTTTTCCCACCCCGGCTGGGGCTAGCAATGCAGCGTTTTTACGTCCCTTTTGCAGCAAGATTAACACGACCTGGTCAATTTCTTCATCGCGCCCGGTGATCGGGTCAAAACGCCCCAGCCGCGCCCATTCCGTAAAGTCGCGGCAATATTTATGGATGAGCTCTTCTAATTCTTCATCCGGAATTTTAAATCGTGAGGCAGTTTGTGCGGCGGCCATAGGTTTCAAGAGTCTTTAATACAGATATTGGGTGTAAATCCTGTTATTTTAATAGACCAAATATTAAGATTTAGTATAGTCTTTCTAAGATCATGAACAGGTTCTAAGAACCTTGGATTTCTGCCTCTCCATCACCCCTCAAACTTCGCAACCCCGCACTTGATGCGGGGGCTAGATGTAATCGTGGCTGGACCCCGGATGGGCAAAAAGTCTCATAAATTCGACTTTTTCTGCTCCGGGGATACGGAATCATTTGAATTATGAGGGATGACAAGTTCCGCCTCCGTGTATCCCTGAATATATAAAAGGGCGGTGAGGTCGCTAAAACACACGATATTGGCGGTATGTTCGGCCACGATTGGTTTGGGGTGGTAACCGATGCCCAGCCCCATTGTGGCTGCCTCATGGATCATCGGCAGGTCATTGGCCCCGTCGCCTACGGCCAGCAGTTCATTCCCCCGTAACCCCAAGCGAGTCTGATAGGACTTTAAAAATTCCAACTTGGCCCCTTTGTCCAATATATGCCCCGCCACTTCGCCGGTCAGGATGCCGTTTTCAATAGCAAATTCATTGCCGTGATGGGCGTTAAACCCGCATATTTCGGCTATTTTTTCGGTAAAAAACGTGAATCCGCCCGACACTAATATCGCCGTTGAGCCGTGATGGGTCATGGTGCGCACCAACGCCCGCGCCCCTTCAGAGATTTTCATGCGTGCATAGGTTTCCCCCAACAACGCGGTCGCGGTCCCCGCCAATAATGCCACCCGCGCCCGCAGAGCCGCTTCAAAATCTATTTCACCGCGCATGGCTTGATGGGTGATTGCGGAAATTTGCTCACCGATCCCCGCAAGCTCGGCCAGGTCATCGAGCGTTTCCCCTTCTACAATCGTGGCGTCCATATCCGCGATCAGGAGCTTTTTACGCCGATCAGCAGCAGGCACGATCAAGACATCAATTTTAAGATCATGAAAAATGGGGCGGATGTTTTTGATGAAAAATTCGGTATCTATAGGATTTACGCGGATCTGTGCGGCGCGTCCGTGACTTAACCATTCAATATTTTGCGTACCGACAATCCCCAAAGCCGCATGATGGGTCTGGAGTTGCTTTAGCCCGTTTTCAATCACTTGCGGCTCTAGCCAAGGCGCACAAAAAACCATATAATGATCGGGGAATGGTTGGGTGTGCGTGTTCGTGAGACTCAAATCCTTCATCATCCTTAAATCCGTTATTGTGCGATTCTTCAAGGGCCCCGCGGGGGCAAAAAAATAATGCCACATCATACTCATGCAAATCACCGAAATCAATCTTTGTTCAGGGAGCTTGTTGTAGGGAAGCCTGTGGGGGAGCCTGTGGGAGAGTTTGCCGCAGCCGAAGCCTTGGTCAAAAAGTCCCGATCATCGGGTAATGTTCTGGTTCTGATTTTGCTGGCAATTCTCTTATTCGCGGCCCTTGGCTATGCCGTGTCAAATTCTATCCAAAATAGCGGATCGGGGACGGTGGAAAGCGAAAAAAGTAAGGTCACATCCGCTGATTTACAACAATTCCCCAGTATTATCGCCCAAGCCATCACGCGCCTAACGATTTCAAGAAATCTAACGCTGGAGGATCTTAGTTTTGCGCATGACGGCTCACTCGCTTATGGCACTTTTGGTACGCAACCCACGCGGGAGGTTTTTAACCCGCAGGGCGGCGCGGTCCCATATCAATTGCCCCCCGCAGGTTTGAATGACGGGAGCGAATGGATTTTCAACGGCGCACTGGAGCTAGAGGACATGGGCACCACGGCGGGGGATGCGACCTCTAGCGATCTATTGGCCCTGCTGCCGGGTGTGTCGTTGGCGAGTTGCCGCATGATCAATAGCGGCGGGAATATTAACGCGCTGACCACGCCGCCCTCACTGACCTTGGTGGGGGAGAATACCCCGTTCACAGGCAGTTTTACCTATGCGGATACAATCAGTGATGCGGCACTCAACGGGCGCACAGCGGGATGTTATTTTTCCACCGCATTGAATAAGTATGTCTATGTTCATGTGCTTGCATCGCGCTAGCTTATTGTCTGGGAATAGACTCTTCTGCAAAAGTTCAGAGTGCGGATGAGAACCGGAAAGAGAGACTGAGGAGTATAAAAATGGCAGAAAATCTCAATACTGACTCTTTTGATCCTATGGGTATTCAATTGCCGCGGCATGAAGATTTGGCGTTGAAGGATGTTCTGACGCATTTACTCACGCGGTTGGAATGGGATGAGCAGCGGGAGGAGCGCGTGCGGGCGCGTGCCGCGCAATTGATCACCCAAATTCGCGCAATGCCCGCAAATCATGGCGAAGTTGAAAATTTCCTTAAATCCTATGGGCTCAACTCTCCTGAAGGGCGGGCACTCTTAACACTCTCAGAGTCATTATTGCGCATTCCGGATGCGCTAACTCAGGATGCACTGATCGAAGAAAAGCTCTCCGTGTCCGATTGGAAAGGGGTGGGGGGTGAGAATTTTTTCATGAAATCGGCCGGGGTAGGGCTGGGGATTGCGAAATCCGTTTTGGGGATGGGGGGACTGGCCGGCGGAATTTTAAATAGTTTGGGCAAGCCGGTCATTCGTAAGGCCATGAAGGAATCGGTGCGCCGCATGGGCGGGCAGTTTGTGATTGGTGAACAGATTGACTCAGCACTTAAAAATGCGGCAGAACTCGCGAAAGACGGCCTGGTTTGTTGTTCCTTTGATATGCTGGGGGAAGGCGCACGCAGCCATGACGATGCCCGAAAATATTTTGAATCCTATAAAACAGCATTGATGAAAATTGGCGAACGCCAAGGAGCGCAGGCACCGATCACGCATCGCCACAGTATTTCGGTGAAATTATCGGCCCTGCATCCGCGCTATGATTGGGCGCATGCCGATCTTTGCATCCCCCCAATGGTGGAGAAATTGCTTGAGCTGATGACGCTCGCCGCAACTTATAACATTGCCCTCACCGTGGATGCGGAGGAGTCAGAGCGGTTGGAGCTCTCGCTTAAAATTATGCTGCGGGCCCTCGCGCAATGTCCGCACAAAAATTGGCATGGGTTTGGATTGGCGGTTCAGGCCTATGACCGCCGCTGTTTGAATGTGCTGGAAACCATTGTGCAGCATGCGCGGCAATCGGGACGGAAAATTCAAATTCGCTTGGTTAAGGGGGCCTATTGGGATGGGGAAATCAAGCGTGCGCAAATGGCGGGATGGGCTGATTATGCCGTGTTTCAACGCAAAAGCCAGACTGATTTATCTTACCTGACCGCGGCGCAATTTATGATCAAAAATCGTGATGTGATTTACCCGATGTTCGCCACGCATAATGCCTATACGGCGGCAGCAATTCTTGATTTTGTTGCGCAGCAAAAATTTGACCCCGACTCTTTTGAATTTCAACGACTCTATGGTATGGGTGCGGCTTTGGGTGATCTTTTAACCGCGCAAGAACATTGCCGTGTGCGGCTTTACGCGCCGGTGGGGGCGTATGAGGATTTATTGCCCTATCTTGTGCGGCGGATGCTCGAAAATGGAGCCAATGCATCATTCGTGGCGCATTTGCGCGATGACCGTATTCCGATTGATCGTTTGACCATGTCCCCCGTTGCCAGAGTGCGCGGTGAGAGTAACCCAGAGCCCCTGCCGCGTCCGCCGTTTTTGTTAAAATCTCAAGGTGATATGCGGCCAAACTCCGCCGGAATTGACCTCTCCCGTACCCGCACGCGGAATGAGTTTTTTACGCAGTTGGATGCGGCAAAAACTGAGATGGCGCAAGACTATTCGGCACCAAATTCTGCTGCATATTCTGGGGTTTCTTCCGGAGATTCAGGTCCAAAATCCGACTCTCCCCCAACCGTCAAAAACGCACAAAGTGAGATTGCGGAGTTAATCATCGCGGCGCAAAAAAACTTCACGCACTGGAACGGATTGGGGGCAAACGCCCGCGCGGATATTCTTGACCGGGCTGCTGATTTGATCGAATCTGACCGCGCCGCATTGACGATTTTGCTGCAGCAAGAGGGCAAGAAAACTTTATCCGATGCACTCGCCGAAATCCGTGAAGCTGTGGATTTTTTGCGTTATTATGCGGCGCAGGGGCGTGTAATTTTTGCCGCGAAAAATCTCCCCGGCCCCACGGGAGAGCGCAATCAGCTTGAGCTCACCGGGCGCGGCGTGTTTGTATGTATCAGCCCGTGGAATTTCCCATTGGCGATTTTTATCGGCCAAGTTGCGGCTTCGTTGATGGCAGGAAATTCCGTTTTGGCCAAACCTGCGGAGCAAACCCCGCATATCGCCGCGCGGGCTGTGAAATGGCTGCATGAGGCAGGGGTGCCGCGTAATAACCTGATCCTGATTCAAGGTGATGGGGAGGTTGGGGCCGGGCTTGTCTCCGCGCCCCAAATCTCCGGTGTCGCCTTTACTGGGTCGAATGAAGCCGCATGGCAGATTGCGCGGAGTTTGAGTGATCAAGCGCATAAAAATGCTGCAGCTTTACCGGTTTTTATTGCGGAAACCGGCGGGCAAAATGCCATGATTGTGGATAGCACCGCCCTGCCCGAACAGGTGGTTGATGATGTGATTTTGTCAAGTTTCGGTTCTGCGGGCCAGCGATGCTCGGCGCTGCGCGTGCTCTATCTTCAGGACGATACGGCGGACCATATCATCACTTTGCTGCGCGGGGCGATGGAAACCTTAGTCGTGGGACCGGCGGAGCAACCGGCCACAGATGTCGCGGAGGTGATTGACCAACCGGCCGCGCAGAAATTATTGGATCATATCGCCAAGCTTGACCGAACCGCCAAAAAAATTGCAGGTGGGCGGGTGAGTCTCCATGGGTGTTACATTGCCCCTTGTGCCTATGAAATTTCATCGATTGGGGAGTTAGAGGGCGAAGTCTTCGGCCCCGTCCTTCATGTGATCCGATATTCTGCAACCGGGCCTGATGGGGGACTCAACCGAGTGATTGAAGAGATTAACAGCACCGGTTACGGTCTCACCTTTGGCATTCATTCACGGTTGCAATCGCGCATTGATCATGTGTGCGCTCGCGTGCGGGCGGGAAATATCTATGTGAATAGGTCGATGATCGGCGCGGTAGTGGGCGTGCAACCTTTTGGCGGTAGGGGGTTGTCGGGGACGGGTCCAAAGGCCGGCGGACCGCATTACCTAACCCGTTTTGCCACCGAACTCACCGTGTCCAACAACATTGTGGCAAGCGGCGGAAACGTGGATTTGGTATCTCAAGAATTGGAATAGGCAGGAAAATCAGCGAGGGGATAATAAGTAAAAATCTGCGACATTTCGTCCGTCTGTGCGGATAGGGCAAAAAACCTTTCCCAGACTTTGCAAAAAGTTGTATAGTGTCCATCGCGTTAATGGAACGCGTAACCTGATCCGAATTAAATTTTTCCGCTTTATGAGGCTAAAATGAACATGAGAACGAATATTGCGTTGGCTGCCGTACTGTGTGCCGGGATTGTAGCATGGCTGTGTGGCTTTGTTTCAAGGCAATTGGTTAATCCGACGATGCTATCGCAAGAAGCGGTTAAAATTGAAGTTGCGGAAAAATCTGCGACTCCGGCGGCAAGCGCGGCAGAAGGTAGCACGGGCGGTGCAGCTGCGGCGGCAGCCCCCGCAGGGCCTGAGCCGATTCTGGCGATGATCGAAAAAGCCGATGTGGCCAAGGGAGCAAAAATTGCCAAAGCTTGTGCCGCGTGTCATACCTTTGACAAGGGTGGAAAAAATGGGGTTGGTCCCAATTTGTACGGAATTGTTGGCCGCAAAAAACAATCGCATGAGGGATTTGCCTATTCCGGCAAACTCACAGCCAATGGCGGCGATGTTTGGACCTATAAAGAGATTGGGCATTTTATTTATAAACCCAAAGATTATGCCCCGGGTACCAAAATGACTTATGCCGGATTAAAAAAACCGGATGATCGTGCCGCTATATTGGCTTATTTGCGCACTTTGGCTGACACCCCTGCGGCTCTTCCTTCCGCCGCAGACATTGCAGCCGAAACGGCAAAATAATTTTGCCTTTTAGAGCGTTTTGCGATTAAGTGGAGATCGGTTAATCGTCATAAAATGCGACAATACAAATAGTTAGACCATATTTTCGAGTCTACTTAACCGAAAAAAGGTCTAGGCATTTGATACGAATAGAAAAGGGCCGCATCATGCGGCCCTTCGAATTTTTTATGTGGGATGAATATGATTTTAAGCGGCTTTGGTTAAGTCCTGGGCCGAATATTTAACCGCATCCAGGGCTGTCGCTGCTGAGTTAATAGTTGCCGCAATCCGCAGCGCGCATTGAATTTGTTCGGCCGATAACCCGCCTTCGCGCAATTGCGCTTCGTGGGCATCCAAGCACATGCCGCAACCATTAATCGCCGACACCGCAAACGACCATAATTCAAAATCAATCTTATCAATGCCATGA